>NZ_JBHXLO010000001.1:57242-395180 GCF_042721395.1 Lentzea sp. NPDC058450 | reverse complement strand
CGCGCTTCGTGCTCGATTCGAGTACTCACATGACATTGATGACCTGAGTGCGGCTGTCGCCTACCTTCGTGAGTCTATACAATCAACATCTCCTGAATCTCCTGACTACCCGCAGCGGCTTTCAAATCTTGGATTGATTCTTGCTCAAGGTCATGCAGTGTCTGGTGATCTTGCGGACTTGGACGAGGCGGTGGAGGTGCTTCGCCGTGCAGTGGCAGGTACTCCGCGGAAGTCTGCGACAGGCCCGGCGTATGTTTCGAATCTGGCCACGATCCTTCAATTGAGATACGCGTCGCTTGGAAATCAAGCCGACCTCGATGAGGCAATTGAAGCCACGCGAGCCGCTCTGGTCGGTTCGAAATTCGGCGACACATCCAAAGAGACCTACCTATCAAATCTTGCATCGCTATTGAAGGAGCGTGCCGAACGACTGGGTGATCAGGCCGCGCTCGTAGAGGCCATCGGTCTCTATCGCGAAGCGTTAGCGATCGAAGGCAACGACGCGTCGCGAAGGTCCTACGAGCAAGCGCTGGCTGAAGCCGTATCGTTGCAGCGGGATTTGGCCATAGGCGGCCAACGATGACCAGCTCAACGTGGAGTTTGAGGCAACTCAGCGGGCGTCCGCTATTATCGGGAATGTTAACCGCTGTCCTAACTTCGAGTGTGGGGGTCGCGGTTAACATCGCTACGACACTTACAAGCAACCCGGTTGCTTGGGTAGCGGTAGGTGTGACGACGGCGGCAAGTGGCGGAGCCGCAGCTTGGTTTAGCAAGGGCAGTCCCGAGATCTCGACTGAGCTGATTGAGGAGACGCTAGAGGAAAGCATTGAGAAGCGTCTTCAGAGCGAAAAAAAGGCTGCCTCGCGGCGAATAGCACGTGGTGTTGTTAAAAGAAGGACTATCGAGACTCGTCCAGACGGAACCAGGTTAGAGACTATCGAGTTCTTTAGTGAGGAATTGGCGCGCGAAGATAGCTGACGTAATCTTAACTCGACATGATAACTACGATATTGCGGCGCCCTGGATATACCGGTGTCGCAGACTTGGCTCGGTTGACCGCCAGTTTGTATCGGCGGCCGCAGCACAGCTGGTCTCCGCGAGTCCGATCTTCGTGGAGACGCTGGCCAACGCGCGACGTGATTGGCATGCCGGCCGGGTAACACTTGTCTGCTGAGGGCAGACGTTCTGTGGGGAACGTCGTGGTGCAGTCGGCAGGAGTTTGCGCGTGCGGTTGGAGTTCCTCCTCGCGGACGACCCGGCGCGGGCAAGACGATCATGGCGGGCCTCTACGTTAAGGAACTGGTGCTCCACGACGACGTGCAGCGGTGCCTGATCGTGGCTCCCGGTGGTGTGGTCGAGCAGTGGGAGTCGGCATTCGACCTTTTCTCACTCGCGTAGCCCTGGCTGGCTCTGCGTAGGTGACGTGGCCGGCGTTGGCTGGCGTGTCCCGCAGCGATCGTCATGCGGGACACGCACTTATCGCGTCTTCAAGCCTGCTGCCAGGGAGTACGACGCAGGAGGACACGGGACGGGTAAGCCTGCGGCTGTCCGCAAGAGCTCGCTCTCTCGCCAACGCTGCCGGTTCGCCTGGCCGGGGGAGGACGGGACAGCTGATGCGTCCCCGAGTGACATCCAGTCGCCGCGCGTTGCCTGCTGGGGCTGCGGACCGTTCGAACCGCTCGCGGGCCATACTGCGAGCGGTTCGTGACCACCACAACCACTGTGGCAGGCGGTCTCGTGCTGAGGCATGTTGCTGGGAACACCTGATGAGCGGACACACCGCAGCGCACACCGGCTGTAAGACTGTGCAGCAGCTACAGTCTCCGTCCTGGTAAGCAGCGGAGCCGCCTCACTTGCGGCTCCGAAGAGAGCGACACGCTAGTCGCGTCGTCGCCGAGGAAGGTATCCGTTCGTCGTCTTGATGGGCCGCACATACTGCCGCGGCCTGAGAGGGAGGCCAGAAGCATGATGCTGGTGCTCGGTTGTCCCGGCTCAGTTTGTGTGGCTCAGATGGTCAGAAACCGGTGACCGCGACCATATGGGCGACAGTTGCTGCTTTCACCGCAGCTGCCTTCTCGTTTATTAACGCAGTTTTGACGTCGCGGGCGAATAAGGAAATTCAGCTAACTCAGTGGCGGCGCACAGTTGAGCTTGAAGATGTTGCGCGCCTACTTAAAGGGGTTGACCCGTTTCTCGCAAGCTGCTCTCGGATAGCGGATATTGCGGACCGCTCAAGCAATGAAGCAATTAGCGATGAAACAAGCCGAGAGCTGAATCAGTTGTACGCTAGTTTGGTTGAAATTAAGGACGCCTACGAACAGCGGCTGTCTGAGCTTGAACTCATCGCTGGTGATCGGGTTTTCCGGGCGGCTCAGCGTTTAATAAATAGCTTCGAAGGTTTGCAGCACTATGTTCGGCCGGCGGGGCCGTATGAAAGCAAGAAAGCAAACTGCGAAAGTGAGAGTGTGGCGGTTCGAGCTGCCCGTCAGTCTCTGGTCGATGAGATAAGGATCGAACTCGGTGCTGATCGCAGAGGCGCGAGGAGGATGAAGCGGTCCTTCGCAAAATCGAGTCGACTGGTCGCTAGGTTGTGGTACGGAGTAAAGCATCCGCGGTCGTATTTTTGTGCCAAAAGGGTTCAGGCTGAGCGACGCAAGCGATCGGTAGTGTCGAAGTGACAAGCGAGATCCCTGGCGAAGTGGATCCGCTTTAGCAGAAGGATGCTGAAGCCCTAGCGGAGCCCAGTGCTTGAGGTAGACATGTGGGGTCGATGATATGACTGAACGTCCGCCGAACCCGGATTGTAACCTTCTCTGGGCTCGGTCTGGTCTCGTCTGTGCTCACCCAGAATGTGAACAGCAGCTAGTCATCTGGGATAGGTACAAGTGGGTCACCATCGGCGAGATCGCCCATATCTATGGTAGCGCATCTGGTTCTGCTCGCCATGATCCGAGCTTGCCTAGTTCTTATACTGACTCATATAAGAACTGCATGATTCTGTGCAGGCGTCATCATCGAATTAATGACGACGCTTGGAAAAACTATCCACCTGCGATTCTCTTTAGGTGGAAAGAGAAGCACGAAAGCCGATACGTAGGCTTCTCTGCCGCAGTTGATCTATCCGTCTCGTATTCTCATTTGCCGCACAAAGCCTATCGATACGTCCGCCGAGAAGATGTGCAAGAGGAAATCTATGAGCGCCTTCAGGGTATGGCGAAGGTCGTCGTCTCCGGAGTGTCTGGCTGTGGTAAAACCCAGGAGGCGCTTTCCTACTTTCAAGAATCGACAGCAGAATACACGTTCCGATGGTGGGTGCGGGGGCATGATGAGATCACTACCCTCACTGATCTTGCCGCGATTGGCCCCTACGTCGGACTCGCCCAGGTCGATGGCGAACCAGTCGTAGACTATGTACGAAGAGTTCTGGTTCGTCTGGAAGGCATTTCCGGTTGGCTGATCGTCTTCGACAATGTCGAAGATTCAGGCATCGAGCGGCTCCTTCCATCCTCCGGCGGCCACGTAATTGTCACCACGAAGGCATCTTCTTGGACGTCAGCCAAGCTGCTTTATAGGCTTCCAAAACTAACAATGCAACAGGCCTCGGCGATCATGCTGAGTGCAGGTGAAGGTCTACCAGCCGCGATTATGGAGGAGATCTACGCGGCCACGGTTGGGCATCCATTGGCCTTGGATCAAGCGGCGAGCTTCATTGCCGATACGGGTATGCCGGCTGAAGCGTATTTGGAATTGCTGCGATCGGAACGCGCGGAGCTTCTTGGTAGGGGCGTTATGGGAGCTGACTCCTTTAGCTCCTTGATTCTTTCGGTATTGAAAAGAGTGGACGAGCAGGCTCTAGGGTTGTTGAAGACTCTAACCTTTGTTGCTTCCACGCCGATCACTCTGGTTGTTTCAGGGAGTGATGCGCCGTTCACATCGTTCGTTCCGAAGAAGCTTCTGGAAATCGAAGACTGTATCGCTTGGTTGCGCTCAAACTCGCTGCTTGAGCGCCACGGAAACTTGGTGTCGACGCATGAACTAATTCAGGACGTTGTTCGATGGTCGCTCGTAGGTGTCGATCGCAAGCGGAGCCTTATGTCTGCAGTCCAACTGCTTACGGATCAGCTTCCAGAGCGTACGACGGACGTCGCCGCGTGGCCGGTAGTCGAACTCCTCATGCCCCATTGCATGGCAGTCATCAATCATCTCTCTGCCGAGTCAATTCATCCGGCTGGAATTACGTATTTTTACAACAGGTTGGCGCCGTATCTAATGCAGAGAGGGCAACGAGCAGAGGCTGAGCGGATGCTGAGAGGCGCTCTTGATCTTCTGCGTGGGCACAACGACGAAAGCGCCGAATCCTCGCGTGCAAGCCTAATGCATAACTTGGCTCGCTTGGTCGCGGATCAGGATGGAGGTATTGAATCTGCATCGTTGTATGAAAAATCGCTAGCAATCAAGTTGAGACTCTATGGGCCTGATCATGTTTTGACGGCAATTGGGTTCGGCGCATTTGGAACTCTGCGTGAGGCTCAAGGTCTGCTTGGTGAAGCGGAAGAGCTATTTGAGAAATCAAGGCGAGTATACGAGAGAGAGGGTGATCAGCGTCGGCTGATCGAATCGATTTCGGATCTGTCGCGCAATCGGTTCAAAATGAGAGATTTGCGCGGTTCGTTGATGCTTGCCCAAGAA
This sequence comes from Lentzea sp. NPDC058450, assembly GCF_042721395.1. Lineage (NCBI taxonomy): Bacteria > Bacillati > Actinomycetota > Actinomycetes > Pseudonocardiales > Pseudonocardiaceae > Lentzea > Lentzea sp. NPDC058450. The sequence continues at coordinate 390,491 of NZ_JBHXLO010000001.1, read as the reverse complement.
GCGGTGGAGAAAGCGGTAGGTGATCGCGAGTGGAACGAGGCAGTCGAGAGCCACTTGATGTTGGCAACAGTGCACAGAGATTCAGGAAATCTTGTTGAAGCAGCTAGGGTTCTACGCGTAGGCCAGAATATCGCACGGCAAAGCCAACTCCTATCGCCAAATCTGGCAAGAACCTTGTTTAGGCGTGGAGAGGTGCTGGCAGACCTCGGAGTGAGCGAGTCCGCGTCAGCGCTACTTAGTGAAGGCTTGCACATGATGGAGCGGCTTGCTGTCGAACCGACGCCTGAAATAGCCGTCTTTAAATTCAACTACGGGCTTTTTCTTCTTAGGACTGATGTGCCGCCATTTGCTGTGCGTGATCTTTTTGCCGAGGCTCGCAAGCACCTTGCGGGGTTGTCTGCGAGAGAGCAGTCGCTTGAAAAATCAGCGAGGGAGCTGCAGGCGTACTGTGAGACCGAGATGGGCAATGAGGCGGAGGCTGCTAGATTGCTGGAGGATGGGGATCCTAGGCCCAGCTTCGAGCGATTCTACGCCCATTTCGGCTTCAAGTTTCATCGTGAGGGAAATCGGCTCATTATGTATGGAATGTAGGCGCGAGCCCAGTGTAATCGCGCGGCTAATCTGGCAGTGCGCCGGTTCTCCGCGAAGCCAGTCCGTAGCTCGGCAGACAGATGTCTGCTGGCCTCATCAAATTATAATATTCGATGGGGTTTGTGTGAATTCGCTCCAGTTGGCCGTTGGCGCGTCGAATCCAGTGTGCTCCCTGGAAATCGGTGAATGCAATTTCCGTCCCTGGTCGCAATTGCATTCCGCCTTTCACTAAGCCGATCGGCACGTGCCACTCGCCGTCAGGTAGCAGGCTGAGCTCCCGCCGATGGGAATGATGAAAGTGCTCAGGAAGCTCTTCGCCTTTGTTCCACGCGGCACCTTGTACGGCAACTGAGGTTACGACGACCGAGTGGACGGGCTGCCCCGACCTATTTAGAAGATTTGCTGCGTCCTCGCCTGGCCATGTGGAGATCAGCACAGCCTGCCCACGTTCTTCGAGGCGCTGCCGGTACAACGACTCCTCGCGCATAAAGGCAACTTGCTCCGCCATGGATTCGAGCTGCTTGCTAAAGGATTCCTGTTGCTGGCTGATTTGATCGCGCAGAAGGTTAATCTGAGTCTTAAGAGAATCCTCCTGTATTTTGAAGTTCTTTACCTGCCTTCGCCACGCCAGCCACGCAATGGTTGCCGCTATCGTGGCAGCAGCGAATGCCAGGTATGTCGGGACATCACCCGGTTCAATCGGGGTGAATGTAACCCACTCTGGGTCTGCTGCGAGGTGGGGAAACGCTGCTTTCAAGTCGATCGACTCCTGCATGAAGATGTCTGCCGGCAGCTTCCGATTGTAGCTCAATCTCTAGTCACAGGAGGTCGGGAACACGCTGGGCGGGATGCGACATGTCCGATTAGATCATCGCAGCGACTTCAGCGATGAGTTCCAACGAGTCCCCCTCGTTCAGGGCCAGCGTTTGCAATGCCGAGAACCGCTCCGACACCTGTTCAACTTGCTTGTGCGATTCCACATACTCGCGTCGCAAAAACGTTTCTGTATACACCACGTCGTTGTGCTGTCTGTGTGGAAAGCTTAGCCACGTGATCGAGCCGCCCATCGACGGATGTGCCCCAGCTGAGTAGGGCATGATCTGGAGGCTTATGTTCGGCTGCTCGCTCACCTCCATGAGGTGAAGCAGCTGTGCCTTCAGCACGCGACTACCGCCCACCAGCTGTCGCAGCACCGCTTCCGAGAGCACGGCTTCGACAGCAATGGGGTCGTCACTGCTTGATCGGGTTACCCACGTTTCCCTGGCGCGCAAGAGCTGCACGACTTTGGCCTGGTCGTCCCACCGGACTGTTGCAGTGGTGTAAGCGGAGAGTTGGAAGACAGTCGGCACCGTCTCTGAGGCGAACATCCGTAATCGTGTCGCATCGGCTATCAGCAGGGGTAGGTCCTCAGCCGGGTCAAAGATCGCAGTTTGCGGCTGTTGGTGTGCCCTTAGGTCCGCGGCGTGTTGCGCCTGCGACGTCACAAACTGCCACTCGGGTGCGGGAACCCTGTAGACGTATCCCAGCGCCATGATGTCGACTGCTGCGGATGGTTGCATGGCGTTTTCCATCATGGATAGCTTGGCGCTGCTGAAGCCGACGCGGTTGCCCGCTTCGAGAAGACTGAAGCTGCGGTCGTCTCGCCACCTGCTCAGTGTTCGACCAATGGCACGTTCAAGCGCGGTAGCCCGGAAGTCCTTAGGCATGAGGAGATCGACACAGTTGCTTCGCAGCGGCTTCGACGGCGGCAAAACCCAGCGCGTAGGTACCGGTCTTGGACATCATGTCGGCGACTCTCATGTCGGGGGTGAGGGCCTTTCCGCCTAGAGCGGCGGAAAGGTTTCGTCTTCGCTGCTCACGGCCTGGCTCTCAGCGGCCTCCTGGAGGCGTACACATCGGCGAGCCATCCACTTTATTGACAGGTCCTCGTCGAGGCTGATCTCGTTGAGCGCTTGGACGACCGCTTCGTACCCCTGGATTGCGTGCTCCTCTTCGGCGAACAGGCTGGAGTTCTCGGTCGTGATCCAGACCAGCGGTTGGTACTTCGCGAACGTGAGCAGCGTGAACGGTCCGGCCATGCCGGCATGTGCACCAGCGGCTGCGGGCAGGATCAGGATTCTGATCCTCTTCCAACTCGCCATGCGCATGAGGTGTTGCAGCTGCGCGACCTGCTCTTCGCGGTTGCCGACTTGAAGTTCGAGCGTGAACTCGTGGATGTAGAACGTGCAGTGGAGATCGTTACGAAGCAGCTCCTGCATCTCGCGCAACGCGCGCAGCCGCTCGTCGAGTTCAGCCGCGGGCACGGTGGCCGAAGCGGCAAGCAGCGACCGCGCGTGGTCAGGAGTCCGGAGTAAATCCGGAACCGCGTGCGGATGCCAGCTGACGAGGGTTCTGGCCGCCGCGAGGTTGGATCTTGCCGTGCCCGATCTCACCGGCGCGCACTTGCCGTGCGGCTGCCACCAGCCGTCCATCTCCGTATCGGGGAAGAGGTCGAGCAGATACTTGCGTTCCGGCTCGGGGACTCGACAGGCGCCGAGCACCAGCACGAGGTCCAGAAGGGTGATGCCCCCTTTGCCGTTCACCATGTCCGAGACCTTGGCTTCCTGCCAGCCCAGTACGTCTGCGAGCTGTCGGGAGGTCATGCCCGCTTGCGCGATAGCTGCTCGCATTCGTTCGCCGAACTCACGGCCGCGCGCGGTGGCGTACCTCTTGGGCATATCCGGGTTCCTTGGCCTGGTGCGTGTCGCTGTTGCTGGGGCTGGCGGGCGCATAGTCGAGCGCGTTTTGTTGCGCTGGTTCTCACGCCGCAGTGACAGCAACTCGGAGCGCTCTTCGTTGGTGAGCGACAACCACTTCTCGCCGATCGCTTCGGCCGTGAGGTCGTTCATCGGAACGCCTGCCTAGTGGCTATGTCTCTGTCGACGGCGTCGCGCGGCTGCTCGTCGCCACCAGTCGTAGTGGTCGCCGACGACCCATGTCCACGTTGATGCCGCTACAAGGCCGAGGGTGATCGTGAGTGCGGTCATCGCGACTCCCATCCAGGCTGGCGTGTGCTTGAGGTGTCTGGTGACGTGCTTGAGGCGGACGCGGAGTCCACACGTCACCGGACGGTCTGACGGTCGTTGAGCGGTCGTGTCAGACTGAAATCAAGATTCCATCAGCGCACGATCAGCGGTACGGCCTGCAGGTGACTTGAGGCGACCTGCTGCGACCTGGAGCTAGGAGGAGCCATGCGGACGTTTCGCACGGTGCTTGAGCAGCGGATTTGGGAACGTCGGCTGACTCTGGAGGAGTTCGTCCAGGAAGCTGAGCTGTACGCGCGTGAGAATCGAGAGCCTGGGTCGCTCGGGCTCAGGCACCTTCAGCGGCTTGTTGCTGGTCGTCGGTCTGCTGGCAAGCCTCTTGGCCAGATGAAGGCAAGCACGGCCAGGTTGTTGGAGAACATGCTCGACACGCCGGTCGAGGAGTTGTTGTCTGCGCCGATGGAGCGCGGGTCTGCGGCAACTCCTGCTGGCATGGCTGTTCATCCCGGGTTGATCAGCGCATGCGAGTGGCTCGACGGAGCGGCAGGTTGGCCTTCGGGTTTGGCTGAGGCGAAGATGGACGCTGGCTTGAGGATCGCTGATATCGGGGTGGTCCAGGGACAACATTCGCGGCGGAGTCGGGTTGGCCGACGTCGGGTCGCGGAGGCGGCGCACCGGTACTACCGGACCAACAGCACGTTCGGGGTCCGCGGTCCTGGCATGGAGGTGCGCACCAGCGTGCTCACGAGGCCAGAGTGGGATGCCCTCGGACTGGCGCTCGAAGCGGAGAACGAGCGGCTCGTCCTTGTTCATCGGGCAGGGACAGCGCCCGTGGTGCACGCGGAGTCGGCGATTGAACGGCTCGTGGCGGCCGCGGCGCTGAGTGTGCGGTTCGCGAACTTGCCGTTGTACCGGCTGGTGGAGATCGACGTCAGTAGCCGGGGTGTGGGTGGGGCTGTCGACGTGGGGAGCTTTGTCGAGTACGCGCTGACGATGGACCTGCTCGAAGCTGAGCTTGCCGATTCGGTGGACGGCTCGCTGCATCCGTTGCGAGACAGGTACTTGCCGGACGTGGAGTCTGTGTTCGATGTGGCGGGGCGGGTATGTGCGGGCGGGGTTCTGTCGCTGGTGGCGATCGCGCGGCCGGCTGACCCGTTCCGCGGTGCTGCGGACTACGCCTTGATCGTGCAGACGCGATCGGACCAGGTGGTCAACGCAGCTGGGAAGTTGGCGGTCATCCCCAAGGGGTTCCATCAGCCGCTCACTGATCCGCGGGCAGATGTACGCATCGGTGCAACGCTCCGGCGCGAGTTGGAAGAGGAGTTGTTCGGGCGTGGCGACGTGGACGGGACCGCAGGCACCACGCGCGCTGTGTCGCCGATGCATCCGGGGCGGTGGTCCGAATCGATGAAGTGGCTGGAGGAAGAACCGGGCCGGATGCGGATGGAGTGCACCGGATTCGGATTGAACCTCGTGAGCGGCAACTATGAGTTTGCGACGCTTGTGGTGATCGAGGACGAGGAGTTCTGGCCGCAGTTCGGGGGACAGCTCGAAGCCAACTGGGAGGCGTCCGGGCTGACGTTGTACTCAAGCCTGGACCGTGAACTCATCACTGATCTGGTGCAGCAAGAGGCTTGGAGCAACGAAGGGTTGTTCGCGTTGCTCCAAGGGCTCCGGCGGTTGCGTGAGGTCGGTGGCTCGCGGGTGAAGCTGCCGAACTTCGAGTTGTCAGGTCTGTGATGGCCAGCGGACGGTCATGACGACAGAGTCCGCGAGGGCTTCCCAGGAGTGGTCGACGCCCGGTCCCCACATGATGTAGTCGCCCTGGCGGCTCATGGTCTTGCTGCCGTCGGTTGTGTCCACGCGGAAGTTGCCTTCTACCAACAGGACCAGGGTCGTGCGCTGGTCATCTGCGGTCCACTCTGGACGCTTGTCGCCGGCGGGGTGGGTTCCCCACTTCACTTCAACGTCCTTTTGGGAGCGGACGCCGATCGACGGGTCGATGAAGTGTCCGACCAGCCAGCCGCGGGTCTCCGTGCTGTCGTCCGCTGCGTTGCCGGCTTGCCAGTTGGCGGTCACCTGATCTCCCATTCGATCTCTGGCAGGTCCACGCGGGTGCCGCCGATTTCTCGGAGGCGGCGGAGGCCCTGCAGAAGGGCGAAGAGCCCTTCGTTGCTCCAAGCTACATCGTTGACGAGTTCGTCCAGGAGCTCCGCATCACGGCTGGAGTACTGGTGCAGACGGGACGCTTCCCAGTTGGCTTGGACGTCTCCGCCGTAGCGCGTCCAGAACTCTTCGTCCTCGATGACGATGAGGCTGGCGAACTCGAAGTTGCCGCTCACGAGGTTCAGCCCGAAGCCCGTGCACTCCATGCGCAGGCGGCCCGGTTCGGCGAGCAGCCAGCTCATCGGCTCGGACAGCCGGCTTGGATGCATCGGGTCGGCGTGGCGCTGTTCGCCGACCGTGTTGTCCACGTCGTCGCGACCGAACAGCTCCTCTTCCATCTCGCGGCGGAGCGTCGCGCCCACCTGCGTGTCGGCGCGGAAGTCCGTCAGCGGCTGGTGAAAGCCCTTGGGGATGACGGCCAGGCGGCGGGCTGCGTTGATCACGTGGCCTGAGCGTTCCTGGATGAGCAGGAGGTAGTCCGGCTCGCTGCGGAACGCGTCCGCGGGGCGCGCGAACGCGGTCAGGGCGAGTGCTCCGCCTGCGCACAGCCGGTCGCCGACGTTCAGCGCGGCGGAGAGGTTCGGCATGTAAGCGTCGCGGAGGGGGAGTGAGCCGGGGTTCGTCGGCATGTCCGTGGTGAGTGCGTCGACCAGCTCGCCTTCGAGCAGGTCCATCGTCACTACGTACCCCACGAAGTCCGTCACGCCCACGGTGCCCGCGAGCTGGTGCTTCCGCATGTCCACGTCGAGCAGTCGGAACAGCGGCATGTTCACCATGCGGTGTCCCAGGGCCAGCGTTTCGGCCAGCCGTTGCGCGGCGCGGTCTGCGCTCTCCTCGTCCATCGCGATGTTGTCGCCTGGGGTTACGCCGGCCAGCTTCAGCCTGTCTTGCTTGGGGAACAGCGGGGCGTCGAGGTCTAGCCAGTCCGGGTGCGTCAGGACCGTGGTTGACGCGGCCGTGTTCGTGCCGAACTTTGCCGAGTAGCGGCCGTGGCCGGTGGTCGAGGTGCCGTAGTAGTCCGCCAATGCGCGGGCGGTGTCGCGTTGGTTTACGCGGCCGCGGCTGACTCCGCGGTCCTGGAGGGCGTGCAGGTCGAGGGCGGCGAGCCTGGCGGCTACTTCGCGGCGGGCTGTGCCAGGGTTCCAGCCTGCGTGATCGTCGAGCCAGTTCAGCGCGGCGACGATCGTCGCGTCCTCGCTCAGGCGTAGTTCGGCGTCCCTGGCTGCGCCTACCGGCAGGTCGAGCGGACCGCCGTTGATCAGCTCGTGGAAGCGGTCCGCCGCGTCTGCCGGTGCGTTGGTCAGGGCCTTGTCGAGTTCGCGCTGGAGTCCGGAGCGCGGCTTGGTGTCCGGCTTCTGGTGCCAAGAGGCCACGGTACGGACGCCGATGCCCAGGTGTTCGGCGAACGCCTCGTGAGTCATGCGCAGTGCTGCCTGGAGGCAGCGTGCTGATTGGCCGGTCCACTCGTCGTTCACGCTCATGCTCGCGCTACCCCCAGAGCGCAGAACCTGCATTGAACTTGCATTGGACATGCATGGGTTCGGGCGGCTATTCGCGCTGGAATTGGTGCATGGAAATCAGGGCGCTTAACCAGCGGAAACGCACTCGGCTACCGGTTCTCGCGGACTTGCTTCGCTACGGATGCGAGGTCCGACTTCAGGTCGTCGAGGCGTTCGGTGATGTCGATCAGGCGCTGTTCGACACTGTCCAAACGCGACCAAAGCGAGTCGCCGGGGTCGGTGATCGGCTCGTCTCGCTCGGGTGGACGGCGGCCGTGCAGCACCGCGTCGAGGTGCATCGGGTGCCAGCCCATGGCTGTAGACAAGGACTCCAGCGTTCGCGGCCCCCGCCGGCGCTCCACTGTGTGGTGCTGGATCTCGCGGACGATCGCCTGGGAGACGTTCGAACGCTCCGCGAGCTCGCGTTGACGCCAGCCGAGCTCGTTCACGCGCTCGTTGATCGCTCTGGCGACTGCCGCCCAATCCTCCGACACGTATTCCTCCGCGCTCCGCCTCAGCGCTGAGATTAGCCGCTTTTCGTTCTTCGGTTACGCGACACGGCGCATTTCCAGCCGTGTGCGATCGAGCGCGCCGTTGAGTGCGCTGAAATCAATGAAGTAGAGCTGAAATCGTCAGCTCTCCTCTTGGAAGGCCTAATTCCTATGTGTGCTTCTGTGTCTTCTGTTCACTCCATCCGCGAGACCGCCTGGGTGCTCGGCATCAGTCAGGGACGCGTGTTCCGGGCGATCCGGCTCGGGCTGTTGACCGCCGAGCGTCAGTACGGGCGCCTCGTCGTCTCTGGTAGCTCGCTTCGGCGAGTGCTTTCGGAGCCGGGGGTGCTTCGTGACTGATCTGCGGCTGGTCGGGATCGCCTGGTCGCTGGACCGGTTGCGATGGGTGCCGACCGATGAGTTGACCGACGTCGTTCAGAGCGACGGGCTGTGCATGTGGGCGTTCACGGGCGAACCGCCGTGGGCGGACGAGGAACTGACCGATCGGGAGTTGGCTCAGCGGCAGTGCGCTGGGTGTCCGGTGCGGGATGAGTGCTTGGAGCTGGAGTTGCGCACGGCCGGCGCTGAGACGGTCGGAGTGTGGGGAGCGCTGCCGGAGGACGAGCGGCGCGAGGTGCATCAGCACTGGCTTCAGCGCGGTGAACGGGCCGAGAGGGGGCCGCGTTCATGAACGCCATCAGCGTGACTCCCACTCAAGTGCTGGCTGCGGTCGGCGTGCTCTTGGTGCTCGTGTTGGTCTGGCGGGCTGGTTCTCGTCGGGCCAAGGCCGCGGCGAACGCAGCGAAGACGGGCGTTCGGTTGATGTCGCTTGGTGGCCGCGTGGTCGTGAACGCCGTGCTGATCGTGATCGTTCAGTGGGTGGTCGTGACGCACGGCGGGAGTGGCTGGCTGCTGTTCGCGGTGCTTGGAGTTCCGGCGTTGCTCGCGTCCTACACGCTGACGAAGGCGCTCACGGTGACCACTTACGAGCCTCGTGGTGGTGGTCGGAAGTGAGCGAGCCGATCGAGCGGGTTGCTGTGCAGGTGGACCGGTTGTGCTGGACCGGGATCTTGCTGGGGCTCGCGTTCACGATGACCAACGTTCAGCAGTTCGCGGCCGCTGGTGCTGCGGTGTGGTCGTTGGCTTGGTTCGCGGCATGGTTGTTGGACCCGATGGTGTCGCTGGTGCTGCTGGCGATCCTCCGTGCCGAGCAGGTGACGGCTCGGCACGGGTTGCGGCTCGGGGGATGGGTGCGGGCCGCGAAGTGGTTCACGCTCGGAGCTACGTACGTCATGAACACGTGGAGTGCGTTCGTGGCCGGGTCCGCGGCGCTCGTGGTGTTGCACTCGGTGCCGCCGCTCGTCGTGTTCGTCGCCGCGGAGGCCGTGACGGAGCTGCGGGACAAGCTCGGGACCGCTGCGGGTGCCAGGGTTGAGGCCGTGGCACCTGGCCCGCGGACGTCGTTCGCGGAGTACATGGCGGTGGCTCGCAAGGCACGTAAGTCGAACGCGAAGGTGTCGCCGGCCTGGGTTCGCGAGGTCACTGGATGTTCGCGGGGGTTGTCCTCGAAGCTGGCCGCTGAGCTGAACGGAGACCAGCGATGAGCGGCGAGCTGGTGCCGGCCGAGCAGGTGTTGGAAGGGGAACTGGTCGACGAGCGCGCGGCGCTCGTCCGGCGGATCGAGACGACCTGGCGCTACTCGCGGGCGGTGCCTTCGGCGCTGAAGTCTAGGGAGGCGTTGAAGCTCGCTGCGAAGGACGCGCTCGGTTGGGTGCTTCGGGCTCCGCTTCGGTGTGCGAGTGCGGTTGGCCGCGGGGTGGTGCTTGCGGCGCGTGGCTGGCGGAACTGGGTACGGGTGCGGGACTACCGCGATGCTGCCGAGCAGTCGGAGAAGCTGGCAGACAAGTTCGTTGAGATCCGTGCGTTGACGTTGTTCCGGTGGAAGGTCACGGGGACCGTGCTGGTTGCGGGTGGTGCGGCGGTCACGGTGGCTTGGGCGCTGTACGGCGACCTGGTGTTGTGGAGCGTTGGAGGCGTCGGTGCGGCTGTGCTGGCAATCGTCGGACGGGCGAAGGATGGCTCACCAGGGAGGAAGTCCGTACTTTCCGGGCCGCGCACGCTGACGTGGACGATGGACTCTCAGGTGCTGGTCGATGCGTTTCGGGACGCCAAGCTGATCGGGAAGGACGAGTCGCTTCGGCTGGTCGAGCGTGCGTCTCGGCAGGGTGCCGGTTGGGCGATCACGGTGGACCTGCCGGCCACACGCAAGGCAGCCGGCGTCGTGAAGCACCGGGAGGACCTGGCGTCGGCGCTCGCGGTGGACGAGATCCAGCTGAGCGTTGAGCGTGTTCGTGGCAACGGTGGTCATGCTGGGCGTGTGGCGATGTGGGTGGCTGATGAGGACCCGTACGCCTCACCACCGATCGGAACGCCGTTGCTCGCGGTCGAGCGTTGGGATGCGTGGCGGTCGGTGCCGTTCGGTACTGACGCGCGTGGACGGCGGATCGACCTGCCGTTGGTGTGGACGTCTGTGCTGATCGGCGCGATTCCGCGGCAGGGGAAGACGATGGCCGAACGGCTAGCCGCGGCTGGGCTCATCCTCGATCCGCACGCGCGGCTGTACATCGCCGACTTCAAGAACGGGAAGGACTGGCAGGCTGCGGAGCAGGTCGCGCACCGGTTCATGGCCGGTGACGACGGTGAACACGTGTTGAGGTTTCTGGACTGGCTAGTTGAGCTGGTTGCTGATGTTCAGCGGCGCTATCGGCGGATGCAGGACCTCGACGACGTGACGTGTCCCGAGTCGAAGGTGACGCCGGCTATGTCGCGTGATCCGTCGCTGGACATGCCGATTACGGCGTTGGTTGTGGACGAGGTCCACATTGCACTGGAGGATCGCACTCCTGTTGTGGTTCAAGGGAAGAAGCTCACAGCAGGGGAGCAGATCGGCGAGTTGCTGACGTGGCTCGCGAAGAAGGCACCCGCGGCCGGACTGGTGCTTGTGCTCGCCACTCAACGGCCGGACAGCAACACGATTCCGTCGAAGTTGCGGGCGGTGCTCGGGTCGCGGTTCGCGTTGCGGGTCATGGACTGGCGTGACAGCAACATCGTGCTCGGGGAGCAGATGAACACCCGTGGGTACGACAGCAGCCGGTTGCTTCCGTCGCACAAGGGCGTCGGCATCCTGCGGCCGGACGGGGAGACGCAGGCCGGGGCCGATGTGCTCGCGCTGACCGTGCGGACGTTCTACATGCCCAATGAGGACTGGCGGGCGATCTGCGAACGCGGCCGCGCACTCCGTGAGGCCGAAGGCACGCTGACCGGGCAGGCCGCTGGTCAGGACACGCCGCTGCTCCACCACGCGGAGGTCGTGCGGGAGATCGACGGGCCGAGCCGGGACGAGATCGAGTTGCCGGAGCCCTTGGCTGCGGTCGTGGACTACCTCGGTGACGGACTGGACGAGCGGGAGTTCGTGCCTACGGCCGAGCTGGTGGCGGCGCTGAACGTCGAGCCGACGACGTTCGGGAAGGACATGGGTGGCCTTGGTTGCCGGCCTACGCGGCAGTACGTCCAGGAGGACGAGGGCACGCGGCGGGTCCGGGGTTACCTGACTGCGGACATCCGAGCCGCGATTGTTGAAATCGGCTCATCGAGCTTGCGTGCTGTGGATCGGCTATGACCAGCGAAGATCCGGAAGCCGGTGAGCTGAAGGTCAACCTTCCAGCTGAGCTACCTGTCTTGAACAGGAGAGTTAGCCGCATACTGCTAGACATCCTGTTTGAGCTGAGCGAGGCGAAGGCCCTGGACGGGTCTTCGGGAGGGAGGTGTGATGACTGTTGAAATCAGCCGGGACCCGTGGGCGACGCTTGATGACCTGTGGGGCATCGAGGTCAGCGAAGTCGTGGAAGACGGCATCGGCGCGGTAGCGGGCTACGGGCGCTGCTCGACTGAGGACAACCAGGACCCGGAGACGTCGCGCGGTTGGCAGTTTGGCAACGCGGAGAAGTTCGTCGGGCCGCTGGGCGGCCGGATCGTGGAGGAGTTCTTCGATGTCGGGAAGTCGCGGTCGGTGCCGTGGGAACGACGGGACGAGGCGTCACGGCTGCTGGCAGCGCTGAAGAACCCGCATCGTGGCTGGAATGCCGTGGTGGTGGGGGAGGGGACGAGGTGCTGGTTCGGCAATCAGTTCTCGTTGATCGCTCCGCGGTTCGAGGCCTACGGGGTCGATCTGTGGGTGCCGGAGTTGGGTGGCAAGTACGACTCACGCAATCCGTCACACAAGATGCTGATGAGCGTGCTCGGTGGCATGAGCGAGTCCGAGCGCCAGCACGTCCAGGCTCGTGTTCGGGCTGCGATGGACACGCAGGTGCTCAACGAGGGACGGCACCAGGGCGGGCGAGCGCCCTACGGGTACGTGACGGCGGACGGTGGTCCGCATCCGAATCCGCGTAAGGCGGCGGAGGGGTACCGGTTGCGGGTGCTCGCGATCGATGACGAGTCTGCATGGGTCGTTCAGCGCATCTTTGCCGAGTACTTGAGCGGCATGGGTGATCGGGCGATTGCCAATGGGCTCAACCGGGATCGGATTCTGTGTCCGTCCGCGCGCCGGCCTGACCAGAACAAGCATCGGCTGGGAGATGGATGGCAGGGCAGCACCGTGCGGGCGATCGTGGAGAACCCTCGCTATACCGGCTACGCGTTCTTTGGTCGGTCTACGAAGTTCGAGACGCTGCTCGACCCTGACGACGTGTCAGCCGGTCATGTGGTGCGGTTCAGGAAGGCCAGCCCGGATCGAGTGGTCCGGTCACGGAATCCAGCGCACCCGAAGATCGTGGAGATTGAGGACTTCACGGCCGCTCAGCTTCTGCGGAAGTCGAAGGGCAACCTGCGGAGCGCGCGGAAGGCGGAACGGTCCGGACGCGCGTTGAAACACCGCTACCTGTTCCGCGGTCGTATCCGGTGCGACATCTGTGGGCGGAAGATGGAGGGCAGTCCGCGCAAGAAAGCGATGTATTACAGGTGTCCTGCGCGCACCTTGGCTCCGGGATCTCCTGTTCTCACGTCGCATCCGGGTGCGGTCTATTTGAGAGAAGACGCGCTCCAGCACGCGGTGAATGGCTGGTTGGGGCACGTCTTCGACCGTAAGAACCGCGATCGGACCGTTGCCGCGTTGATGGACTCACAAGAGCCGGTCGTGCAGATCGGACGCGACGCAGCGAAGAAGCGGCTCGCTGAAGCAGAAGCCAAGTTGACCAGGTTCCAGAACGCCATCATGGCCGGCGTGGACCCTGCGGCGCTGGTCGAGGCGATCAACGAGGCGCAGGCCGAGAGGCTTGCCTCACGGGCGGCTCTGGACAACGTCCCAGCCCCGGTGGAGGTGGACGTCGCTGAGATCTACGCGGCGATCGACCTCATAGGCGACGTCAGCGCAGCGTTGAGAGGTAGTGCACCGACCAGACTCGAAGAGCTGTACGAGGCGATAGACCTGCAAGTTCGGTACGAGCAAAACCCCCACGTTGCTGATGTCTCCATCAACCCCGTGGGGGTGAATAACGCTGGTGTCCGAGGGGGGACTTGAACCCCCACCCCCTTTCGGGGACTAGCACCTCAAGCTAGCGCGTCTGCCATTCCGCCACCCGGACTTGTTTAGTTGTGCCTCGGCTCGCGCCGTGGTGTGTGCATAGATTACATGATCGTCAGCGTCGGCCAAAATCGGGGGGAAGGTGTGGTGTTTGTGCTGGTTGGAGGGTTGGGGTGGGGCTAGGGTCCTGGCATGCGGGAGCTGACTGAGTGGTTGTTGGACTCTGATCCTGCCTTGCGGTGGCAGGTTGAGCGGGATCTTGTGGGGGCGCCTGAGGGGGTTTGGCGGGCTACTCGGGCCTTGGTGGGGGCTGAGGGGTTTGGGGCTCGGCTGCTCGGGGCGCAGGGTGCCGATGGGATGTGGGCTGGTGGGGCCTTCTTTCCCGCTGGGTTTGACGGGACTGGGGCTGGTCAGCCTTGGACGGCTACTACCTGGTCGTTGACGTCTTTGCGGGAGTGGGGGGTTGAGGCGGGGCGGCTTGAGGGGACTGTTGGGTTGTTGGCTGCCAACGCTCGGTGGGAGTACGAGGGGTTGCCCTACTGGGAGGGGGAGGTTGACTGCTGCATCAACTCTTGGACGTTGGCCAACGGGGTGTGGCTTGGGGCACCTGTTGAGGGGATTGCTCGGTGGTTTGTTGACCATCGGCTTGGGGATGGTGGGTGGAACTGCGAGTGGGTTGAGGGGTCGGTGAGGTCTTCGTTTCACTCGACGCTCAACTCGTTGAAAGGGTTGTGGGCGTACGAGGTTGCGGGTGGTGGGGTGGACGTTCGGGGCGCTCGGTTGGGTGGGGAGGAGTACCTGCTTGAGCGGCGGTTGATGCGGCGGTTGTCCACTTCGGAGGTTGTGGGGGAGTTCGCTGTTGAGTTTCGGTCGCCGTTTCGGTGGGGGTACAGCGTGTTGAACGCGTTGGACTACTTCCGGGGCGTTGGGCGGAAGGATCCTCGGATGGAGGAGGCCGTGGAGGTTGTGCGGTCTGCTCGGCAGGCTGATGGGACGTGGCTGCAGGGTGGGCGGCATCCTGGGGACGTGTGGTTTGAGATTGATGTTGAGGCTGGGGAGCCGTCCAAGTGGCTCACGTTTTATGCGCTTCGGGTGTTGCGGTGGTGGGAGAGTTAGATCCAGCCCTTGGCTCTGGCGAAGCGGGCTGCCTCGTGGCGGTTTGAGGCGCCCGTTTTGCCTACCGCTGAGCTCAGGTAGTTGCGGACTGTGCCTGGGGAGAGGGAGGCTCGGCGGGCTATCTCGTCGATGGGGGCGCCCTCTAGAGCGAGTTCTAGGACATCTGCTTCTCTTGGGGTTAGAGGGCTGTCGCCTGCGCTGATTGCCTCTGCGGCTAGTGCTGGGTCCACGTAGCGGCCGCCTGTGTGGACGGTGCGGACCACTGTGGCGAGGACGTCTGAGGAGACGGTTTTGGGGAGGAAACCCCTTACGCCTGCGGCTAGAGCCCTTTTGAGGTGGCCTGGGCGGCCGTGGCTGGTGACGATCATGGTGCCGCAGGTGGGGAGTTCGGTAGCCAGGGTTTGGGCTACTGAGACTCCGTCCAGGTCTGGCATTTGAAGGTCGATCACTGCCACGTCTGGGCGGACGATTCTGGCTGTGGCCAGGGCTTCTTTGCCTGTTGCTGCTTGGGCTACTACCTCTAGGTCGTCCTCCAGGGACAGTAGTGCGGCCATGGCTCCGCGGATGAGGTGTTCGTCGTCGGCCAGGAGGATGCGGATCATGGGAGCTCCACGGTCAGGACGAAGCGGTTCGGGGGTTCTGGGGTGGCGGTGACCGAGCCGCCTAGAGCCGCTACTCGTTCGTGGAGGCCGGTTAGGCCGCTGCCGAAGCGGAAGCCGTTTTGAGAGACGCCGTCGTTCGACATGGTCAGGACTTTGCCCTTGAGGGTGATGGTGCAGGTTCTGGCTTCGCTGTGGCGCAGGACGTTGGTTACGCCCTCGCGTACTGCCCAGCCCAGGGCTCCTGCTGGTTCGCCTGCGAAGGTGACGTCGCCGATCACTCGGCAGTCGATGCCGGCGGAGGCCAGGAGGGAGCGGGCGCCTGCCAGTTCTGCTGTCAGGTCTGCGGTTCGGTAGCCGCTAACGACGGCCCTTAACTCGTCTAGAGAGTCCTGGGCGATTTGGCGGACTTCCAGCATTTCGTCGATGGCCGCGGATGTGCGGTCTCGGCGGGCCAGTTGGGCCGCCAGGTCTGCTTTCAGGGCTACGGCGGAGAGGTTGCGGCCTACTACGTCGTGGAGGTCTCGGGCGAAGCGGAGGCGTTCTTCGGCTACGGCGAGGTTGGCCCTTACTTCTCGGGAGCGGTCGAGCTCCCAGACGATCTTGAGCATCCAGAGGGTGGAGCGGAAGGCCGCCACGAGGAACTGGAGCATCAGGGTCATGAAGAAGGCGTGGCCCGGGGGAGCGGTGAGGAACATCCAGGCGCCGCCCAGCAACGCCAGGAGGACGAGGGTTCTGGGGCGCAGGACGGCCGAGTAGGTGGTGATCGCCAGGACCAGGAAGATCACCGAGACGCCGTCGCCCGGGCTGTCCGGCTTGCCCGGGAGGGGATCCGGGTAGGCGAGCTGGCCTGCTACCAGGATCGCGGCGGTGACCATGCCGTGGAACATGAGCAGGCGGCGCGGGAAGTCGGTGCGGCCCAGGTTGTACTCGAGGCCCACGTGGACCAGGCGGACGCTCACGACCGTGTAGGCCAGCACCGTCGTGACCAGGATGATCAGGGCGACGGTGCTGACCTCGTTGGCGAAGCCGATGATCAGCAGTGGTGGCAGGAAGACGTACGAGAGGTAGAACGTGTAGCGGACGAACAGGTCGAACCGCGCCGCGTTGCCACGCGACCGCCACCAGCCGAGCAAGTTCACCTCCGCGGGTCCCACCTGAACCACTTCCGCACAGCGTAGGTGCCGAGCACGATCCACACCGCCATCACGGTCAGGGGCTTGAGCACCGGGCCGTCGGCCCAGCCGGCGCGCAGCAGTTCGAGCACCGGGGTCAGCGGCAGGTACTGGAGGACCTTGGCCAGCACGTCGGGCAGGGCGGAGAGCGGGAACATCATCCCGGAGCCGAAGAGGCACGCCATCAGGATCGGCAGCGAGGTCACCTGCGCCATCTCGACGGTCCTGGTGAACGCCGAGGACGCCGCGGCCAGCAGCACGAAGATCGCGACGCCGCCGAGCACGCCCAGCAGCAGGAACCACGGGCGGGACGGCATGTCCACCCCGGTGATCACGGCCACCACGACGCAGTACAGCACCATCTGGCCCAGGGAGATCACGACGGACGGCAGCGCGGCGCCGACCAGGATCTCCGGGTCGGTCAGCTCGCCGACCCGCAGGCGCTTCAGCACGAGCTCCTCGCGCCGGGCCACGAAGGTGGTGACGAGGTTGTAGTAGACCGCCATCAACAGCGCGAACCCGACGAGGCCGACCACCAGTGGCACGCCCGAGGCGTCCACCGAGATCAGCACCGGCACCAGCAGCAACGGCATCAGCAACGAGTTGAACAGCGCCGTCCGGTTGCGCCAGAACAACGTCAGCTCGGCCTGTCCCACAGCCACGGCCCTCATGCCGCCTCCTCCGCGATCGCCAGGAACGCCTCTTCCAGCGACGCCGAGCGGGCGTCCAGACCGGCCAGTTCCACGTCATTCACATGTGCCCACGCCAGCAGTTCGTGCAACGACGACTGCAGCGCGTTGGTCCTCAGCGTCACGCGGCCCGACGACTCGGCGTCGACCACGAACGGCAGCGTCACTCCCGCAGGAGCCACGAAAGAAATGCGCGACGGATACGCGTCCACCACTTCCGAGACCGTTCCCTGCGCCACGATCCGGCCGCGGTGCATGATCGCCAGCCGGTCGGCCAGCGCCTGCGCCTCCTCCAGATAATGCGTTGTCAACAGAACTGTCACGCCTTCGCGCAAAAGGGCACGAATCAGTTCCCAAGTGTTCCTGCGGCTTTCCGGATCGAGTCCGGTCGTCGGTTCATCCAGGAACAGCACCTCGGGCTTCCCGAGCAACGCCAGCGCGAGATCCAGCCGCCGCCGCTCGCCCCCGGACAGCTGCTTCACCCGCACCGACGCCCGGTGCGAGAGGTCCACCATCTCCAGCGCCTCGTCGACCGGCCGCGGCGACGTCAGCGTCCCCGCCCACATCCGCGCCGCCTCGAAAGCGGTCAGGTCAGGCGGAAAACCGCCCTCCTGCAACATGACCCCCATCCGCGGGCGCACGGCCGCGCGCTCCGCGAACGGGTCGTGGCCCAGCACGCGCACGGTCCCCTCCGCCGGACGCGAGAGCCCTTCCACCACCTCCACCGTCGAGGTCTTTCCCGCACCGTTCGTGCCGAGCAACGCGAACATCTCGCCCCGCTCCACATCAAATGAGACGCCCCGGACAGCTTCGAATCCTCCGCTGTACCGGCGGGTCAGCCCCCGCACCTCGATCGCTGTCATATGCCCACGATCTCGGGAAACACCGGGAATCGGCAGTGCCGTCACACATCAAAACCCCATGACAGATGTCATGGTCGTCATCTGAGGGGTTTCCCCGAGTCCTCTCTCGACGGTCCCGATCTCCCCTAGTCTCGATTCCGGTGACCGGTGGTCATCATCGGGATCCGGCGAGTGACAGGGGCTGGCCGGCTCCCGCCAAATCCGAGGGGAGTCGTCACGTGCAGGAAGTTCTGCGCGGACGCCACGGGGAGCTCACCGCGCTGCGGGCCGCGTTCGAGGCCACCACCTCGCGCGGACGGCTCGCGGTCGTGCGCGGTGAGCCGGGGAGCGGACGCACCGCACTGCTGCGGCAGGCGGCGGCGATGTGGCGGGCCGAGGGCGTCGCGGTCGTGACCGCGCACCGGCCCCGATCACGGGCGGTCGTGCTGCTCGACGACGCGGACCAGCTCGCCGAACCGGTGCTCGCGGCCACCGCGTTGCGCATGCCCGGCTGTCTCGTCGTCGCCGTCACCCGCGACAACGCCGAGCTGGCCGAGATCGCGGACGTGGTCGTCGACCTGTCGCCGCTGCCCGACGACGTCGTCACCGAGCTGATCACCACGCGCGACCCGCTCGACGTCAGCGTCGTCGAAGGCCTCAGAACCGCGCTCGGCCCCCTCTACGGCAACCCCGGCACGGTCCTCGCCACGCTCAGGAACGCGGACCTGACCTGGGTCGGCGACCGCGTCTTCCTCACCCACGACCGGATCAGCCTGCCCGGCGACCACCCGCTGCTCGCGCACGTCCACGGTCTCGCCCAGCGCGTCGCGCTGCTGTGCGTGGTCCGCGAGGGCATCGAGGTCACGGACCTCGCGCTGCTGGACGAGGACCAGGCGAGCTGCGGCCGCGCGCTCGACGACCTGGTCGAACGCGGCGTGCTCACCCACGACCTCAAGATGTTGTGCCCGGCGCTCGCGAACGCCGTCGTGGACCAGAGCGGCGAGGACACGGTCCGCCGCGTGCACGTCGCGCTCGCCGCCGGCACCGCCGACCCGGACCTGATCGCGCTCGCGGGTCCGGACCTGCCCGACGCGCGGAAGTGGGCCGGGTGGCTCGGCAACCGCGCCGTCGAGATCCAGTCCACCGATCCGCAACGGGCCGGGCGCTGGCTCGCGGCCGCGGTCCGCATGACCGATCCGCAGCCGTGCGGCAGGCTCTTTCACAGCGCGATGACCGCGCTCGTCGCGACGGGCCAGCACGACCTGATGCGCGCGGTGCTGGACGACGGCCCGGACGACGACGCGACCACCGACGCCGCGACGATGCTGTTGCTGCTCAACGGCGAAACGGTCGACACGGCCGATGGTCCCGCCTCCGACCTCGCACGGTGGTGGCTCGGCGAACGCCCGGACTGGACGCCTCTGCCGATGAACGCGCACCACCAGGACGCCGTCATCACCCACGCCGAACTGAACGCGATCTACCACGCACTCAGGTTCGACGCTCAGGCTCTCCGCACGGCGCTGAAGTTCGTCCGCGACGAGCAGGTCAAGGACCGCTTCGATGAGCTGACGGAGGCCGGCACGGCCGGTGACGTCGCCACGGTCCTGGAACTCGTCCTCGGCGCGAGGTACCGCACACCCGACCACGGCCCGTTGAAGCTCTATCAGCGCGTGGTCCGCGACTACGCCAAAGCCGACTTCACGACCGCACTGCGGACCGTGCGCCAACTCGAGCTCACGCGCCCCATGCCCTCCCACCACCTGGCGCGCGTCCTCGCCGCAGCGATGCACACGGCGCGAGGGGAGAACAGGCAGGCGCACGGCTGGCTCGCCAAGGTCAGCCGCGACATCCGGTACGCGCCGGTCAAGGCCATGGTCGAGGCCAGGCTCCAGCACCGCGCGGGTGACTCCGAGGGCGCGGTCAACCTGGCCTGGCGCACGATCGGCCTGGCCAAGCACGCGGGCGTGCGGCCCGGCATCGGACGGTTGATGCTCCTCACGCTGCAACTGGCGCTGCGCAACGGCGACGAGCACATCGCCCTCGCCGCCCTGGCCGACCTGACCGAGCTGCACCGGCAGGACGACTGCCGCGCCACGCTCCAGCTCCTCCTGCTGGGCCGGGGCCTGCTCAACTGGGACCCGGCCGAGGCCGCGAAGGGCGCCGACGTCGTGCGGCAGCGCGACCACAAGCCCGACCTGCTGTGGGCGTGCCACGTTCTCGCCCAGTTCTGCGACGACCCCCGTCAGGTCGTGCGCGAGCTGCACGCCATCGCCAGGGAGGGCGGGGCGGCGTTCCTGTTGCCCGCCAAGGTGTCGGCGTTGATGCGCAGCTTCGGCGTGGCCGCGCCGAAAGCCACCCAGAGCGGCCTCACCACCACCGAGCTGCGCATCGTCGAGCTCGTGCGCGCGGGCCAGACGAACCGTCAGATCGCTGCGGAGCTGGAAGTCAGCGAGAAGGCGGTCGAGCACCACCTCACCCGACTGTTCCTGCGCACCGGCGTCCGGTCCCGCGTGGAACTGGCCGCCGCGAGTCTGGCGGGCAGGCTCGACGACCGGGGAGCCACCGGATGACGGGCACGCTCAACCCCATCGGTACCTCGGCCCTCATCGCGCGCGAGGCCGCGCACACGAGTGTGGTGTGGCCGTTGCTGTCGGGGAGCACACGGCTGGTGCTGGTCACCGGGACCGCGGGCATCGGCCGCACCGCCCTGCTGAACGAGGTCAGGGACGCGCTGGAACAGCAGCGCGTGCGCACGGCGGACGTTCCTCTGCTGCGCGCCGACCGGGACCGACCGCAGGCCGTGGTCACCCGCGTCACCGAGGAGCTCGCACGGTGGTCGCGGCCGCCGGTGCTGTTCCTGGACGACCTGCACCGACTCGACCACGACGTGCTTCGCGCGCTACTCGAGGCACTGCCCGAGCTGGGCACCAGTGTCGTCGGTAGCTACCGCACGCCCGTGCGTCTCGAACACACCGATCTCACCGATGTGCTGCGCGCGAACGGACTGACCGAGGTCGTCCCGCTCGCGCCGCTCAACCGGTCCGAGGTCAGCCACATGGTCACCGGACTGCTCAACGTCGCCGCGGACGCCGACCTGGTGCGCAGGCTGCACGAGGACAGCCGCGGCGTGCCCGGCCTGGTCGACCTCGCCGTCGACACGTACCTGCGCGGCGAAGCGCTGCGGATCATCGACCGCACCGCCTACCTGGTCGGCGAGCCGCGCGGCACCGGCCACCGGCACGCGGCCGTGGACCGGGTGAAGGCCCTCGGCGACCTCCCGTGGCGGACCGCCAAGGCAATGGCCGTCCTGCACCCGCTCGGCCCGGTCGCCGAAGAGCTCCTCGACGACACCAGCGCGTTGCCCGACCTCGAAGCCGAAGGCGTGCTCGTACGGCGTGATGGCGGCTGGCGGTTCCGTGCGCCCGTGCTCGCCCACGCGCTGATGGCGAGCATCGGCCCGTACGAGCGCCACGACCTCGGATGGCGTGCGGTCAGCGCGATCTGGGAGGGCAGGGCGTTCGTCCAGGATCCCGCCTACCTGCCGGACCGCCTGATCGACGCGGGCGGGTTCGCCGACCGGGAGAAGGCCGCGAGCCAGCTGCTGGCCGCCGGACGCGCGGGCGTGCTGCGCGACCCGTCCGCCCGGCGCTGGCTGCACGCGGCCGCCGACCGGGCCACGAGCGCCGTGCAACGGGCCGACGCGTTGTTCACCCACGCCGTGGCGTGCAGCGTGCACAACGACATGGCCGCCGCACGGGCCAGTGTCGAGGTCGCGCTCGAACGGTCCGACGAGTTCACCCCGGACCAGTTGCAGGAACTGCACCTCATCCGGCTCGTGGGCATGGCGGCGGCGGGGGACCGGGCTGGGCTGCGCAAGGTCGCGGACACGACATGGCGCACGTTGCCCGGCGGTGCGTCGTCGCGGTTCATCGACCGTGCGGTGGCGTTGTGCTACACGGACCGATGGGACGAAGCGGCGACGTTGCTCGCGAGCACGCGCACGATGTGGCGGCTGGGCAACGCGGCCACGGTGACGTTCGGCGAACTGTTCGGCATGAGCGCGGCGCTGATGACCGGGCGGATGGCCGAGTTCGAACGGATCGTCAACGACCCCGCGCTGTGCCCGCTGCACGCCACCGAACGGGACCGCCCCGCCGTGAAGTCGGCCGTGGCACGCGCCCTGCTGCTGGCGGGCGAGGCGGCCAGGGCGCGCCGGGTCCTCGAGGGCGAGCGGCCGCTCGCGTCCGACCAGGCACTGCTGGAGGTCGCGGAGGGCCGCTGGGACGACGCTCTCGCCCACGCCCGCAAGGCGCTCGTCACCGGTTCGACGCTCGGCGCCGTCATCGCGCACACGGCACTGGCCCGCGACCTCACCTCGATGCTGCTCGCCCGCGCGAAGCTCACCCGTGCGCGCGAGGTGATCGCCGACGTGCGCGCGGGCCAGAACGTCCTGCCGCACGTCCTGGACGCCCCCGAGGCCGATCTCGAACTCGTCCTCGGCGCCCGCGACAAGAGCCGCCAGGTGCTGCGACGCGGGCTCGCCCACGCGGCGCAGCACGCCATCGTCCTCGGCACCGACGAGCTGCAGCTGCGGCTCGCGATCATGTCGCTGGAGGACGGCGACCACGAGGACGCGGCGGCCCGCGTCGAGCACCTCGCCGACGTCGCCGAGCGCATGGACACCGGCCGCGCCCACCGCAACCACCTGCTCGGACGCGCCCTGACCTGGCGGGACGAGGCCGCGGTGGAGGAAGTCCGCCGGCTCGTCGCCGAACGGTCTCAGCCGCACGAGATGGCTCGGACCTGGACGACCCTGGTGGCGTTCCGGCTAGCCGACCCGCAGCTGCTGCGCGAGGCCTACGAGCTGTTCGGCTCCATGGACGCGTTGCTGCCCAGGGCGTTGCTGCGGCACATGATGCGCGAGAACGGTGTGGCGGTTCCCGGCCGTGCGGCGACCACGGCCGAACAGGAGCGCCTGCTCGCCTCGCTGGTGGCGGAGGGGCTCACGAACCGCGAGCTCGCGGGCGTGCTGAGTACGACCGAGAAGAGCGTGGAGGCGCGGCTGACCCGGCTGTTCCAGCGCACGGGGTACCGGTCGAGGGTGGAGCTCGCGACGGCGATGCTCACGGGGGAGTACCACTGACGATGCCTAGGGGTGCGTACCGCTGACGAGCGCGTCCACCACCACGGACGCAGGTTCGGAGAGGTTGAGCCACGCGACGACGATGCGCTGACGTTCCCGTGAGCGCACACGGATCACCTGCACGCCGTTGGGCACCAACGTCGCCAACGGCTCGGGCAACGTCGTGATGCCCGCACCGGTCGCCACGAGCTGAAGCTTCGCCAGCCAGTCACGGGCCACATGGGCGACCACGGCCCGTTCGTCCAGGCCGGGCCACACGCCGAACCCCGGCGGCCCGGCGATCCACGCCCAGCCGCGCAGGTCGGCCACGTCGATGAAGTCCTTGTGCGCCAGGGGATGCGTCGACGGCACGGCCAGCAGCAGCTCGCGTTCGTCGAGCACCTTCGTCCGCAACGCCGGCGTTTCGTCGTCCAGCGGCGGGAACGGCGGCTCGGACGCCAGCACCGCGATGTCCACCGTGCGCGCCCGCAACGCCCGCACCAACGACGCCGTGGTGCCGTCGCGGGTCGTCACGGTCAACGCGGGATGACTGCGCCGCAACGACGCCAGCGCCGCGGGCACCAGCGTGCCGCCCGCGCTCGTGAACCACCCCAGCCGCACGGTGCCCGCGGTCGCCGGCAGCCCGGACAGCTCCCGGCTCGCCGCGTCGAGCTGCGCGAGCACGAGGCCCGCGTGCCGCAGCAGCACGTGCCCGGTATCGGTCAGTCGCACGCCATCGAGCTGACGGTCGAACAACGGCGCGCGCACCACCCGTTCGAGAGCGGCGATCTGCCGGGACACCGCCGATTGCGTGTAGCCCAGCGCGACGGCCGCGGCGCTCAGCGAGCCCCGCTCGGCCACCTCCTGGAACACCCGCAACGCCACCAGCGGCACCGCACTCAGGTCCATGACCCACGTGTATACGGGCTACGGGTGGTATCGCCCCTGAATCTCGGTGATCTCGCCGTCGCCGTTGAACGTCAGCCGCGGCGCGTAGACCGGTTCCTTCTCCGCGAGGAAGTCGGCCCGCGCGCACGGGGCGTCGCCCATGCCGAACACGGTGAGCGTCAGTCCTTCCGCCTGCCCGCACCCGAACGGCGTGCGGATCACGACGTCGTCCGCGAGCCGGGAGACGTGCGGCTCACCGGGCAGTTCGTGCACGGCGGAGTTGTTCTCCTCGGCCGGCCTGATCTCGCCGTCGACCCAGGTCACCGTGCCGTCGGGGCTGATCGCGGTGATCACCGCGACGTCCGTCGTGCCGGGCAGGGCCCACCAGATCGCGCCGGCCACGACCGGGACCGCGGCCACGGCCGCCCAGATCCATCGCTTCACGAGCTGATCGACGCCGTACGCGGCCGAGGGGTTGCCCGGGCGCGTTGCGAAGATCGGATCGAGGACGTTATATTACAGTCGTGCGAAAACGGGGGAGCGCATGACACCGGGACTCATCGCGGCGCTGGCAGGGCTGGCGCTGCTCGACTCGACGAGCATCGGGACGTTGTTCATCCCGATCTGGCTGATGCTGACGCCGGGCAGGCTGAAGCCGAGCGGGTTCGCCGTCTACCTGGGCACGATCACCGTCTTCTACTTCGGCGTCGGCGTGCTGATCGTGCTCGGCGCCTCGCGGGTGATCGACCACCTGGACGGCAAGGTGGCGCTGTGGATCCAACTGGTGATCGGCGTGCTGCTGTTCGCGGTCAGCTTCCGCTTCGACGGCAAGAAGAAGGCCGACACCGGCAAGTGGCAGAACCGCCTCAACGCCAACGGGTCCGCCGTCCCGCTCGCCGGCGTCGCGGTGCTGGCGGGCGTGGTCGAACTCGCCACGATGCTGCCGTACCTCGGCGCGATCGGGATGATGAGCGCCGCGGACCTGAACGCCGGTCAGATCGGGCTGCTGCTGGCCGGGTACTGCCTGGTCATGATCGTGCCCGCGCTGGTCCTGCTCGGCGCGCGACTGGCGCTGCGCGAGAAGGTCGAACCGTTCCTGACGAGGATCAGCACCTGGTTCGCGGAGAAGGGTGCGAGCACGACCGGCTGGATTCTCGGCATCGCCGGGTTCCTGGTCACCCGTGACGCCGTGGTCAGGCTGTTCTTCGCGTGAACCGGTTCGTCAAGTGAACCACTTCGTCCGGTTGGCTGAACGACCCGGTTTCGTTTTACTCCTACACTCGCCAGGATGACCGGCCTGGACGATCCGAGCAGATCGGTCCCGCGCGAACTGGCGCCGTTGCTCCGAATGGAAGTGGCGCCGGTCGCGGTCGGCATTTTCGAGGCGATCGAGAAATCGATTCCCGAATACAGCGAGTTCCGCGAGAACGTCGTCGACGGAATCCGGCAGGCGCTGGTGAAGTTCGTCGACCACATCGCCGCACCGGATTCCGAGCCCGATCCGCACGACGACATCCACCGCAAGCTCGGCGCGTGGGAGTTCAAGTCCGGGCGCAGCCTCGACAGCCTGCAGGCCGCCTACCGCATCGGCGCGCGGGTGGCCTGGAGGCACGTCTGCGGGTTCGCCGAACAGCGGGCACTGTCGCTGCGGGAGATGTCCGTGCTGGGCGAGGCGATGATCGCGCACGTCGACGAGCTCGTCAGCCTCTCGGTCGAGGGCTACGCGGCCGCGCAGGCCAGCGCGGCGGGCACGCTCGAACGCAGGCGGCGCAAGCTGATGGAACTGCTGGTCGGCGACCCCGCGGGCAACTGGCAGGCGGTGCTCGACGCGGCCCACGCGGCGGCGTGGCCGATGCCCGAACGGCTCGCGGCGGTGGCGCTGGAGCCGTCCGCCGCCCACGCCGACGACCTGCCGCCCGACGTGCTGGTCGACTTCGAGGACGCCACCCCGTACCTGCTGGTGCCGAACCCGGCCGAGGTCGGGAGGTGGCTGCGGCGCGCACTGCCCGGCTGGCGTGCGGCGGTCGGCGTCCCGGTCGCCCCGCAGGACACGCCGAGGTCGCTGGCCAGCGCACGCCGGGTGCTCGTGCTGGCCCAGGACGGCGTGCTGCCCGGCCGACCGGTCCTCGACTGCGCCGACCACCTCGTCGAACTGACCGTGCTGGCGGACGAGTTCCTGGCCCGCCAGCTGGCTCGGAAGGCGCTCGCGCCGCTGGCCCCGCTCACCGACCGGCAGCGGACCAAGCTCGCCGAGACGTTGCTCGTGTGGCTGTCCGCACGTGGCGGCGCCCCCGAGGTCGCCGCGCGGCTGCAGGTGCATCCGCAGACCGTCCGCTACCGGGTGAACCAGTTGGACGAACTGTTCGGCGACCGGATGCACGACGCCGAGCAGCGGTTCACCCTCGAACTCGCCCTGCGCGCGCACTATTTGTTGCGGCGCGACTGACAAATCGCGGCAAAGCATTTCGCACCCAAGTGACAAAAGCGTGTTTTTGCTTGCCACGAAGAATCCGTCCTGGTTACTTTACTGGCGAGTAAAGCAACACCGCCTTCTTGCAGTTCAATGTCGTACTCATGGAGGTCCCTGCAGATGAAGACCGGACTTTTCGCGCGCATCGCCGCCGTCGCTCTGGTTGCCGGAGCGCTGAGCGTGGCGACGGCCGGCACGAGCTCCGCCGCGACCGCCTCGCTGACCATCACCTACCGGTGCGAGTTCTCGATCACCGGTACGCACGACGTGCCCACCGTGGTGACCTCACCTGACGTGCCCGACTCGGCGGCCGTCGGCGTGCCGACCGCACCCGCGTCCACGAGCGTGACCGCCACCGTGTCGGACGACATCCGCAACACGCTGTGGTGGATCGGCGGTCGCTCCGTCGACGGCACGCTGAGCACCGCCATCACGGTCACCAACGGCAGCAGCGTGCAGAACATCACCGCGACGTCGACCATCCCGAACACCGCGGTGCCGGCCTCCGGCACGTTCCAGGTCGTCGCCACCGGCACGTTCCCGGCGCTGACCCTGCCCAACGCGGGCACGGCCACGATCTCGCTGGGCAACGCGACCCTCGCCCTGACGCCGCGCTACGCCAACGGCGACCCGACGTGGATCGGCACCGTCAACTCGCCCTGCACGGTGGGGGCGGGCCAGGCCACCAAGTTCCACGAGTTCCCGGTGGCGTAAGGCTCATCCCGTGATGGGATGAGCGGCATGGAGCTCCAGCAACTGGTGGACCGCATCGCGTCCGAGGTCACGCCAGGTGGCGCCGCAGCCGACTACATCCCGGCACTGGCCAGGATCGACCCGCACGCCTTCGGCCTCGCCGTCGCGACACTGGACGGCGAGGTCTTCGGCGCGGGGCGGTACGACAGGCCGTTCTCGATCCAGAGCATCTCCAAGGCGTTCACGCTCGCTCTGGCCCTCGCCGAGAACGACGACGTGTGGACCCGTGTCGGCCGCGAGCCGTCCGGGTCGCCGTTCAACTCGCTGGTGCAGCTGGAGACCGAGCAGGGCATCCCGCGCAACCCGTTCATCAACGCCGGTGCCGTCGTCGTCACCGACCACCTCGGGTTCGGCGCGTCCGACCGGCTGATCGAGTTCCTGCGGCAGGAGAGCGGGAACCACGCGCTCGACGTCGATCCCGAGGTCGCCAAGTCCGAACTGGACCACTCCGACCGCAACCGCGCGCTCGCGCACTTCATGGCCTCCTACGGCAACATGCGCAACCCCGTCGACGTCGTCGTGCGCGAGTACGTCCGGCAGTGCTCGATCGCCATGAGCTGCGCGGATCTGGCCCGCGCCACCCTGTTCCTCGCCCGGCACGGCGTCCGCAACGACGGCACCCGGCTGCTCGGCGTCAGCGGGGCCAAGCGCGTCAACGCCGTCATGCTCACGTGCGGCACCTACGACGCTGCAGGCCAGTTCGCCTACCGGGTCGGCCTGCCCGGCAAGAGTGGGGTGGGCGGCGGCATCATCGCCGTCGTGCCGGGGAAGTGCGCGATCTGCGTGTGGAGTCCAGGATTGGACGCACGCGGCAACTCCGTCGCCGGGGTCGACGCGCTGGACCGTTTCACCACTCTCACGGGCTGGTCCGTGTTCTGACGGATGGTAGGAAGACGGGGTGAGCACAACGGGGAACGCACTGGCACTGGCTGAAGAAGAGGCCGTCACGCTCGTCAGCGAGCTGATCAGGATCGACACGACCAACACGGGTGATCCCGCCACGGTCGTGGGGGAGCGGGCCGCCGCCGAGTGGGTCGCCGAGAAGCTGTCCGAGGTCGGCTACGAGACCACCTACGTCGAGTCCGGCGCGAAGGGCCGCGGCAACGTCGTCGCGCGGCTGGCCGGCGCCGACCCGAGCCGGGGCGCGCTGCTGGTGCACGGGCACCTCGACGTCGTGCCCGCCGACGCCTCCGAGTGGTCGGTCCACCCGTTCTCCGGCGCCGTGCAGGACGGGTACGTCTGGGGCCGCGGCGCCGTCGACATGAAGGACATGGTCGGCATGACGCTGGCCCTCGCGCGGCACTTCAAGCGCGAGAACGTCGTGCCGCCGCGCGACATCGTGTTCGCGTTCCTCGCCGACGAGGAGGCGGGCGGCCTGTTCGGCGCCAAGTGGCTGGTGGAGCACCGGCCCGAGCTGTTCGAGGGCGTCACCGAGGCGATCAGCGAGGTCGGCGGGTTCTCGATCACGCTGAAGGACGACGTGCGCGCGTACCTCGTCGAGACCGCCGAGAAGGGCATCCGCTGGCTCAAGCTGCGGGTCAAGGGCACCGCCGGGCACGGCAGCATGATCCACCGCGACAACGCCGTGGCGAAGCTCGCCGCCGCCGTCACGAAGCTCGACCAGCACCAGTGGCCGTTGATCATCCGGCCGTCCGTGCGCGAGTTCCTCGACGGCGTCACCGAGATCACCGGCCTGGAGTTCCCCGACGACGACGTCGAGGGCTCGATCGGCAAACTCGGCGCGTTGTCGCGGATGATCGGCGCGACCCTGCGCGACACGGCCAACCCGACGATGCTCTCCGCGGGCTACAAGGCGAACGTCATCCCGTCGACCGCCGAGGCCACTGTGGACTGCCGCATCCTGCCGGGCCGCGAGGAGGCGTTCGACCGCGAGCTCGCCGAACTGCTCGGCCCGGACGTCGAACGCGAGTGGGTCGGCCTGCCGCCGGTCGAGACGACGTTCGACGGCGCGCTGGTGGACGCGATGACGGCCTCGATCATCGCCGAGGACCCCGGCGCCCGCGTGCTGCCGTACATGCTCTCCGGCGGCACGGACGCCAAGTCGTTCCAGCAGCTCGGCATCCGCAACTTCGGCTTCGCGCCGTTGAAGCTGCCCGCCGACCTCGACTTCTCCGGGCTCTTCCACGGCGTGGACGAGCGCGTGCCTGTGGACGCCCTGAAGTTCGGCGTCCGGGTCCTCGACAGGTTCCTGCGCAACAGCTAGAGGTGATCGCCGTGTCCACTGTGGACTTGACCGGGCAGGTCGCGCTGGTGACCGGAGGCGCGCGCGGCATCGGCGCCGCCGTCGCGCACCGGCTCGCCCGGCTGGGCGCCCGCGTCGTCGTGCTCGACCTCGACGGCGCCGGGGCCCAGCGGGTCGCGTCCGCGGTGGGCGGCGTCGCCATCGCCGGTGACGTCACCGATCCCGCGACGATGCCCGCCGTCGTGGCGCAGGTCGAGCAGGACCTCGGCCGCCTCGACGTCGTGCTGCTCAACGCGGGGACCGGCGGCGGGCAGGCCGGGGTGGACGACGCCTTGGACGTCGCCCGCTACCGCAGGCTGGTCGGCGTGAACGTCGACCACGTCGTGTACGGGTTGTGCGCGGCGGTGCCGGCGTTGCGGCGGCAGGGCGGCGGCAAGATCGTGATCACGGCGTCGCTCGCGGGGATCACGGCCATGCCGGCCGATCCGCTGTACACGCTGACCAAGCACGCGGTCGTCGGGTACGCGCGGGCCGCCGGGCAGGCGCTGGCGGGGGAGGGGATCACGGTGTCCGCGCTGTGCCCCGGCTTCGTCGACACCCTGCTGCTGGGCGGCGCCAAGGAGGAGTTCGCGGCGGCCGGGTTCCCGTTGCTCACGCCTTCCGACGTCGCCGGTGCGGTGGAGAACGTGCTCGCGGACGGGCAGCCGGGGGAGGCGTGGATCATCCAGCCCGGCGGGAAGGCCACCGCGTACGGCTTCCGCGGCGTGCCGGGCGTGGGCGGCGGGCAGCTGCCACCCGATGTGGTGCTCGGCCACGTTTAGACCGTGTCCTGGAACCGGGTTGTCTCGTTAGGACGAACAGACGACACGGCGAAAGGACAGCGCATGGTGCGGCTGGAGGACGGGACCGAGCTCAACGTGGTGCGCGCGGGGGACCCCGACGCCCCGGTGACGGTCGTGCTCGCGCACGGCTACGCGCTCGACCACCGCAGCTGGCACAAGGTCGTGGACCTGCTGAGCGTGGACTTCCAGGTCATCGCCTACGACCACCGCGGCCACGGCTCCTCCGGCGGCGCGTCCAAGGAGACGGCGACGATCGAGCAGCTGGGGGAGGACCTGGGCGAGCTGATCGAACGGGCCGTGCCGCAGGGGCACGTCGTGATCGCCGGGCACTCGATGGGCGGCATGGCGGCGCTGGCGATGGCCGAGCGGCGGCCCCGGCTGTTCCGGCAACGCGTGCTGGGCAACGTGTTCGTGTCCACGGCGGCGAGCGGCATGTCCGAGACGACGCTCGCGTGGCCCAAGGCCGTCGGCAAGCTCGTGCGGGAGCTGGAACGGGCGTTCGGGCCGCTGGTGCGGGCGGTGCGGGAGAAGATCGAGCCGACCAAGACCGCCGGGTTGCGCTGGTGGCTGTTCGGCGACCAGCCCGCGCCCGAGGACGTGGAGCTGACCGCGGACATGGTGTGGGCGCACTGGCCGGAGACCGTCGCGTTGTTCCGGCCCGCCGTCGACCGCTACGACCGCGAGGCCGGGCTGACCGTGGCGAAGGAGAAGGCCGTCGTCGCCGTCGTGGGGGACGAGGACCGGCTGGTGCCCGAGTCGGACGCCGTCAAGTTCGGCGGAACGTCGGTGATCTTGTCGGACGCGGGTCATATGCTTCCCCTGGAGCGGCCGGCCGAGCTCGCGAACCTGATCCGGGAGGTCGCCGCCAAGGCCTAGCTGGGGGTCGGCTGTGGTGCAGTACCTCGAACCGAACACGGACGGGCCCGCGAAGGACGACTGGTCGACCGGGCTGATCCTGCGCGACCTGCGGTGGGGTGCGAAGTCGCTCGGCGCCATCGCCCTGGCGACCGGCGCGGGTGCCGTGGCGTGCTGGCTGCTGGCCTCGACGCCGGGCAACATCGGCGCGTTCGCCGTGCTGGCGCTGATCACGGTCGTGTTCTCGCTGGCCCCGCTGATCTACCGGGTGGAGACGCGGGCGCAGCGGCGTGGCCTGCTGGAGCAGTCGTGGCGGCGGGTGCCGGCGCAGGTCGTGGAGAAGGGCGAGGACGGCACCGACCGGCTGCGGCTGGCGGACGGCGTGGTGCTGCGCGGCTGGTTCCAGGACCTGCCGGACATGGTGCTCGAACGCGGGGAGGTCTTCGTCTGCGGGCCTGACGCGAACGGGAAGGCCGTGGTGCGCGCCGCCGGGTTCGCGAAGATGGAGAACGCCAAGGTCGACCGGCACCAGGACGGGGAGCACCCGGTGCGCGCACGGGTGGAGCGGCCCCTCGGCCGTCCGCTCGACGATCCGGCGACCGCGCAGGCCTTCAAGGGCTTCCGGTGGGGCGAGCGCGCGTGGCTGTGGGCGGTCGTGCCCGCGGTCGCCGGGGGAGTGCTGGTGCTGCTGAGCCTGGTCCCGCTCGCCCCGGCCGGGCTGGTCGTCGGCGGCCTCGTGCTGGTCCTGGGCCTGCTCGGCATCCCCACCGCGACCGAGATCGGCCGCTGGTACCGCGACGCCGTGCGCGCGGTGGAGAACTCGGCGCAGTGGACGCCGGTGACGATCACGCTGTTCCCGTGGCAGCCCAACCAGAACGTGGCCGGGCTCGCGCAGATGCCCGACGGCAAGCTCGCGCTCGTGCAGTTCGTGGTGCCCGAGCTGAGCGTGATCGCGAACATCGCGGACACGGGTGTCATGTGGATCGCCGGCACGCACGACGACGTGATCGCGGTCGGCGTGCCGCGCGTGCCGGTGCTGACGTTCGCCGCCGTCCAGCCGGACCGGGACACCCCGAAGGAGGACCCGGTCCCGTGGATCCAGCGGTTCACCCAGCCTGACTTCAGCGGCCTGCCGCGCTAGAGCGGCGCCGTCCGGGCGGGCGGCCGAAGAGCCGGACGTGCTCGTCGACCAGCCAGTCCTTGAGCGGCGCCCACTCCGGGTGGTGGTTGAGCACCAGCAGGCGGTGCATCCACCAGTTCGGGTCCTCGCTGCGGGGGAACGCGGCGAGCCAGCCGGCCCGTTCGTCCGCGGTGAGTCCCCAGAGGTGCTTGAGCTGACCCTCGGCATCGGTGTCGAGCTGGGCCGTGATCCGGCCGTCCTCGGTGTGCCATTCCGCGCGCAGTTCGCGCAGCACGGCTATCGCGCGTTCGTCACCTTCCTCCGCGGTGACCACGACTGTGTGCAGGCCCTGTTCGGCGGCTTCCGCGAGCAGGGCACGGGCGGACGTTTCGTCGTGCGGCAGTGCGCTGTGTGCGACCCCGACTTCGTGCGGCACGAGCTCCATGACCCAGAATCTGATCATATCGACAACCAGTTCGGTGAATTTTATTGCTTCAGTGTTGACTGAAAGCTCACCTTCCCG
Source organism: Lentzea sp. NPDC058450 (assembly GCF_042721395.1). Lineage (NCBI taxonomy): Bacteria > Bacillati > Actinomycetota > Actinomycetes > Pseudonocardiales > Pseudonocardiaceae > Lentzea > Lentzea sp. NPDC058450. Next base: position 357,940 of record NZ_JBHXLO010000001.1, on the reverse strand, counting down.
GGTTCAGGCCGCCGCGTTGAACGGACGTTGTTGTAAGGCGCCCCGACGCCGACACCGCACAACGTTCTCGCACTACAAAGGCGGTGTGGAAAAGAGGAGGGTGTCCTTGTTCAGCAGAGTGGCCTCGGGTCGACACCGGGGAAGTAGTGGTCCCAATGACGACTGGACAGGTGCGCCGTCGTAGTGGTGCAGACACGGGCGGCGGTGGCCTCGGCGTCGAGGTCCCAGACGCGGACGGAGCGGTCCGCGCCCGCCGTCGCAGCGTCCGGTTGTCCGGTGCGAACGCCACGCCCCACACCCGTTCCGTGTGACCGTGCAGCACTGCCCGCACCTGGGGGTTGCGGGGATCGCGCACGTCCCACACGCGGACCACGTCGTCGGTCGTGCCGGCCGCGATGAGGGTGCCGTCGGGGGAGAAGGCGAGGCGTTGCAGCGGGCCGCCGTCGTTGGGGAGGGTGCCGAGCTTGCGCGGCTGTGCGGGATCGCCGATGTCGTACAGCGCGCCGCTCGCGCCCTGGTTCGCGATCGCCACGGCGGGGACGGTGATGACGACCGTGAGGACCTCCTCACGGCCCGCCTGGCCGCCGCGGCGGATGGGGCTGGGGTTGTCATCGGTCCGCAGGGACGGGTGGGCCTTCGGCCTGGCCGGGTCGCTGATGTCCCAGAGCTGGAGCTCATGGCTGCCGTTGGCGATGACGACCGTGCGGTCGTCCTGAGAGAGCTCGACCTGCCACACCGTGTCGGTTCTGGGGATGGTGAAACCGCCCGTCCTGACCGGGGCGGCCGGGTCGGTGACGTTCCAGAGCGTGATCGCGCCGTCCTCGTCGGCGGTGACGAGCGTCCTGCCGTCGTGGCTGAACGTGGCGGCGACGATCGGGACGTCGGGCTTGGTCGTCCTACTGAGCTCGCGGGGCCTGGCCGGGTCGCTGACGTCCCACAGGGCCGTGCCCGCCGAGGTCGACGCGAACACGACGTCGCTCGTGGGGCTGATGTCGACGGTCTGGCCCTCGTCGTCCGGCCCGAGCGCGGGGAGGGTGGAGATCTCCGCGGCGTGGCGTTCCTCGGGACGCCAGAGCTTGATGGCGCTGTCGGAGGAGACGGTCGCGAAGAAGCGGCCGCGCGGGTCGTAGTCGAGCTTCCAGACCGTCTGGCGGTGGCGCGGGACGGTGAGGTTCGCGAGGTCGAGGACCCTGACCTCGGCGTCGGTGGTGGCGGTGACCATGTGGCGCGAGTCGGCGCTGAAGGCGACCGACCAGAGGGAGTCGCTGTGGCCGCCGAGCAGGGCCGCGAGCTGGGCGTCGCGGGGGTCGCTGACGTCCCAGAGGCGGGTGGTCTTGTCGCCGCCGCCGGTCGCGAGGTAGCGGCCGTCGGGGGAGAACTCGACGGTGTGGATGTTGAACGTGTGGCCGGTCAGCTCGGCGATCTGGGCGGGGGAGCGGGGGTCGGTGACGTCCCAGAGCCGCACGTCGTTGGCGGCGCCAGTGGCGACCGTGCGGCCGTCGGGGGAGAAGGCCACGCCGTACATGGCGGTGTCGACGGTGCTGCCGTGGGTGGGCGGGGTGATGGTGGCGAGCGTGGTGCCCGTGGCGAGGTCCCAGAGCTTCACGGTGCCGTCCCAGGAGGCGGACGCGAGGCGTGTGCCGTCGGTGGTGAGGGAGATGGCGTGCACCAGCGCGGTGTGGCCCTGGAGGGTGCGGACCGCGGTGCCGGTGACCTCCCAGACGCGGATCGTGCCGTCCTCGCCGCTGCTGACGAGCTGACCTCGTGGCGTGAACAGCACGGCCTGGACCTGGCCGTCGTGTCCGCTGATCTTGGCCTTCTCGAACGGCCTGCGGGGGTTGCTGACGTCGAACAGGCGGATGACGCCGTCCCAGCCGGCCGCGGCGATGGTCCTGCCGTCCGGGCTGAACGCCATGCCGTGCGTGGCGTGGTCGCCGGCGCGGACCCGGCTCAGCTCGGTGGGGTGGTGGGGGTCCTGGAAGTCCCAGACGATCAGCATCCGGTCGTCGCCCGCAGTCGCGAGCAGCTTCTTGTCCGGGCTGAACAGGGCGAACGACGCGGGCTCCGCGTGGCCGCTGACCACCGTGACCTGCGGGCCGGCGAACGTGCTCAGCAGGCTGTCCCGTGCCGCCGGGATGCCGGTGAGGCGGTAGGCGGCGAGTCTCAGCTGGCTCGCCAGGCCGGGGTCGCGTTCCTGGAGGTCGTTGGCCTCGGCGATGGCCTTCTGCGCGAGCGCGATGGTGCGTTGCTCGGTGGCTTGGCGTTGCGCTCTCACGGCGAACACGGACGCTGTGGTGGCTACGAGCAGCAGCGCGGCCAGCAGTGCCACTACGCGCCTTAGGTTCGTGGTGCGGCGTCGGCCCGTGGCGAGGTCACGCTCGACGGCGGCCTTGCTGGCGGTCAGGAAGGCCTGTTCATCGGCGTTGAGGGCACCTGGGTCCCGTTGCGTCCAGTCGGTGGCCTGGGTGAGCGGGACGCCCCGGTAGAGCGAGCCGGGGTCGCGGTCGTGGGCCTCCCAGTCGGCGGCCGCGGCGGTGAGCCTGCGGTGCGTGCGGAGGTCGTCCCGCGACTCCGCGACCCAGTCCTTGAGGCGGGGCCAGCTGCGGATGACGGCCTCGTGGCTGATCTCGACGCTGTCGCCGTGGACGGTGAGGATGCGCGCGTTCGCGAGGTGTTCGACGACCTCGTCCGCGGCGAGCTCGGACCGCTTGACGTGCCGTTTGGTGTCCTCGGTGCCTTCGCCCGGGGTGATCAGCCTCAGGAAGACCTGGCGGGCTTGCCGCCGTTGGGGCTCCGGGAGGCTGTTGTAGGCGTTCTCGGCGGTGTTGGCGACGGCGCGGGCGATGCCGCCGCTCTCGTGGTAGCTGGCGAGGGTGAGGGTGTTGCCGCGCTTGCGCTGCCAGGTCTCCAGCAGCGCGTGGCTGACGTGGGGGAGCACCCCCGCCTCGCCGGTGGCGTCGGCGATCAGCCGCGCGACCAGCCCGGTCTCCAGTGCGCAGCCGACCTCGACGGCCGGCTGGGTGATGGCCTTGCGCAGCTCGTCGGTCGTCATCGGTCCGACCACGACCTGGGCGTCCTCGACGGCCTTGACCAGCTCGGGGTGGCGGGCGCAGTGGCCGTAGAAGTCGGCCCTGAGCCCGATGACGGTCTTGTGCGTTCTCCGGGCCAGCGCGGCGATGAACTCGTTCTGGTGGGGGAGGGCGAAGATCTCCTCGAACTGGTCGACGACCAGGAGTTCTTCGGTGCCGGGGAGCGTCTCGTGGGTGCCCGGGGTGATCAGCTCGCCGTCCGTGCGGGCCAGCAGACCGGCCCTGAGCAGCGACGACTTGCCCGATCCGGACGCGCCGACGACCAGCACGACGTCGTGGTGCTCCAGCTTGCCCAGCAGCTTGCCGAGGAGCCGTTCCCGGCCGAAGAAGCGGTCGGCGTCCTGGACGGTGAACGCCTTGAGGCCGACGTAGGGGGAGTGGGGGCTCTGAGGCTCGGCGTCCGTCTCGCCGATCTCGCGCCAGCGTTGCTCCCACCGCTCCTCGTCGCCACCACAGGCCCGCACGAACGCCAGTGCGACGGCGAGGCTGGGGAGGCGCTGGCCGCGGGCGGCGTCGGCGAGGGTGCTGGCGGAGTAGTGGCTGAGCTTGCCCAGCTCGCGGTAGCCGGGGGAGCCGGCCTTCTCACGGAGCTTGCGCAGGTCGAACGCGAACTGCTGGACGGGCCCGGCGAACGGGTCGAGCGGTTTCTCCGGGCGGGGCATGACGGAGAGTCTTCCACCCGTCCAAGTCTCGTCAGACTCAATAGCTTCAGTGTTGACTGAAGTAGACGACCAGCCGGTGTTCGGCCTCACCTGGCACGAACAGGCACTCGAACGCCAGGAGGTGGAGGCCCCAGCGTTCGGTGCCGGTGGACGCGGGCAGGGACGCGGCCGTGGTGAAGCGGTCGGTGAACGGCGCTCCCGCGGTGATCGAGAGCTCGAACGCGAGCGCCGCGGCGGCGGGATCGCCCAGGTCGGCGGCGGCGCGCAGGGCGTTGGCCCGGCTGGTGGCGATGGCGTCCCAGTCGGGGTAGTGGGTTCTCGCGGGCTCGCTGAAGGCGAAGCGGGCGAGGTTGGTCTCGCCGTCGAGGCCGGAGATCGCGCGGAACCCGCCGGTGCACGCGACCACGTCGAGGGCGGGGGTAAGGACGGCGGCCGCGGTCGGTTCGAGGGCGTCGAGGGTGGCGAGGATCGTCGGGCGCAGCGGGGGTGGCGGGGCGGGGGAGCAGGTCGAGCCGGCCTTGATCAGGCGGTACAGGTGGATGCGTTCGTCCGCGGTCAGGGTGAGCGCTTCGGCCAGGGCGGTGAGGACCTGGCCGGAGGGGGAGCGGTCGGTGCCGCGTTCGAGGCGGGTGAGGTACTCGACGCTGATGCCGGCGCGGTCGGCGAGTTCGCCGCGGCGCAGGCCGGGGGTGCGGCGGCGTCCCGTCGTCGGGGGAGCGGTGGCTTCACGGCGGGCTCGCAGGAAGCGGCCCAGTGCGTTGTCGGCCATGGCGGTCGAGCTTAGAGGGGCCCTGAGCGGGTCTCCCTGTGATCGCCGGGGTGCGGTGATGCTGTGGATCATGCGATACCGACTGTTCGGGCAGACCGGTCTGCGGGTCTCGGAGTTGTTGCTGGGCACGATGACGTTGCGTTCGGAGGAGGTGGCGCGGCCGGTGATCGACGCGTACGCGGACGCCGGCGGGAACTTCCTCGACACCGCTTCGGCCTACGGCGAGAGCGAGGAGGTGCTGGGCGCGGTGCTGGGGCGGCGGGACCGGTTCGTGGTGGCGACGAAGTACTCGTTATCGCGGGACCCCGGTGATCCGAACGCGGGTGGGAACCACCGGAAGAACCTGGTGTCGTCGCTGGAGCAGTCGTTGCGGCGGTTGCGCACGGACTACGTCGACGTGCTGTGGGTGCACGTGTGGGACCGGCACACGCCGGTCGAGGAGACGATGCGGGCGCTGGACGACGTGGTGCGTGCCGGGAAGGTGCTCTACGTCGGGGTGTCGGACGCGCCGGCGTGGTTCGTGGCGCGGGCGAACACGCTGGCCGAGTGGCGGGGCTGGACGGCGTTCGCCGGGCTGCAGGTGCCGTACAGCCTGCTGTGGCGCGACGTCGAACGGGAGCTGCTGCCGATGGCGTCGGCGCTGGGACTGACGATGGCGGCGTGGGCGCCGCTGGCCGCGGGCAAGTTGTCGGGCGGCACGCAACGCTCGGGGCGGCTGTCCGAACGGGAGGAAGCCGTGGCGCGGGCGGTGAGGGCGGTCGCGGAGGAACTGGGGGCGACGCCGGCTCAGGTCGCGTTGGCGTGGGTGCGGGGCAAGGGGGCGCTGCCGTTGGTGGGCGCGCGGACGCCGGAGCAGGTGCGGGACTGCCTGGGCGAGGTGGTGTTGCCGCCGGAAGCGGTCGCGCGCCTGGAGGCGGCGGCCCCGTTCGTGCGGGGCTTTCCGGCGGACTTCATCGCCGAGTGCGATCCGGTCGCGTTCGGCGAGGGGCTGGTGGTCAGGTGATGAGGCCCGGCACCAGGGCGGGCTGGACCTTGCGGCGCAGCCACATCTTGCGGGAGCCGTCGCTGTAGAGCAGCGTGCGGGACAGTTCCCATCCGGAGAACTCGGCCTGGATGGCCAGCTGCGTGGTCGCGGCGCGGCGGGAGATGCCGGGCGGCAGGCGCAGTGGCCTGTACTCCCAGTCTCCGTCGATCACCCCTTCGGTCATGGCGAGATCACCTGTATCCCTCCGTTGTCGCCGGACGTCACGGTGACTCGTCCGGATTCCTGGTCGACGCTGACGGTGTTGGGTTGACGCACGGTGGGGAACCGGTACTTCTCGGCCGGTTCTCCAGCGGCGACGTTGAGTCCGACTACCTCGTTGCGCTCGGTGAGGGTGATCCACGCGATGTCGCGCTTGGCGTCGTAGGCGATGCCGTAGGGGGTGCCGGGCATGGGGTAGCGCTGGCGCATGATCAGCGGGTTGACCGAGAACGCGATGAACTCGCCGCCGCGGGTGTCGACGACGAGCAGGCGTCCGTAGCGGTCGGCGACGCCGTTGGTGGCGCCGTCTCCTGCGCGCAGGCCCGCGCCGCGGGTCTCGGCGCCGTTGTCGCCGGGCATCATCTCGAAGACGGCGCTGCGGAGGCGGTCGAGTTCGACGTTGCGGCCGTTGACCTGGAACTTCTGCGTGGTGTCGCCTTCGGTGAACGTGCCGCCGGGGGCGATGTCGCCGGGCGGGGTGGCGTTCTGGGCGGGGGAGTGGGCCGGTGTGGCGGCTTCGAGGGTCTCCGCTACCTGCAGCGGATCCTGTGACCCCTCGCTCTGGCCGCACGCCGTCAGCGTGGCGGTGGTCAAGATCAGAGCAGCGAGCCGGCGCAAGATCGGTTCCTCCTGTGAAACGTCGTGGTCTCCAGCATCCCTGACGTTCGCTTCGAGGTCACGCAAGGGGTGGGGTGAAGCCCCGTTCGGCCGCCTGGACCCACTTATCTCTATAGCTTCAGTGTGGACCAAAATTAATGCCTGCCAGCTGCCAACTCAGTAATGAACTCCAGAGCTAAAAACCCACAAAGAAGGGGGCCGACCCGGCTGGCGGTTCGGCCCCCTTCGGAGAAGAAGCAGGTCAAGGCATCGGGCGTTCGGGGTAGCCGAGTTCGATGGCGCTGACGTCGTCCAGTGCGGCGCGGATGGCCGGGGGCAGGGTGAGTGCTTCGGCTTCGAGGGACGCGATGAGCTGGTTGGTGTCGCGGGCGCCGACGACGGGGGCGATGACGCCGGGCCGGTCGCGGACCCAGGCGAGGGCGACGCACAGGGCGGAGGTGCCGAGTCCTTCGGCGGCGGTGGAGACGGCCTGGACGATGCGGGCGGCGCGTTCGTTGCGGTGTTGTTCGACGTAGCCGGCGAAGTGGGCGGAGGCGCCGCGGGAGTCGGGTGGGGTGCCGTTGCGGTACTTGCCGGTGAGGACGCCGCGGCCGAGGGGTGCCCACGGGAGGAGGCCGAGGCCGTGGTGGAGGGCTGCGGGGGCGACTTCGCGTTCGATGCCGCGTTCGAGCAGGGAGTACTCGACCTGGGTGGAGATGAGGGGGTAGGTCGTGGGGGTCATGGCGGCGGTGGCGAGTTGCCAGCCGCTGTAGTTGGAGATGCCGGCGTAGCGGACCTTGCCGCTGGTGATGGCGAGGTCGAGGGCGGAGAGGGATTCCTCGACGGGGACGCCGGCGTCCCAGGCGTGGAGTTGCCAGAGGTCGATGTGGTCGACGCCGATGCGGCGCAGGGATCCGTCCAAAGCGGACAAAAGTGCGCCTCGGGAGGCTCCTCCGCCGAAGGGGCCTTCGGTGCGGCGGGCGGTGGCTTTGGTGGCGAGGACGAGTTCGTCGCGGGGGACGATCTCGCCGAGGAGGGTGCCGAGGATGCGTTCGGCTTCGCCTTCGGCGTAGACGTCGGCGGTGTCGACGAGGGTGCCGCCGGCGTCGGCGAAGGCCATGAGCTGGGTGGCGGCCTCGTCCGCGTCGGTGTCGCGTCCCCACGTCATGGTGCCCAGTGCGGTCCTGGAGACGCGGAGGCCGCTGCGGCCGAGGTATCGCTGTTCCACGTGCGCGATGCTAAGGGGTGATCATCGTGTGAGCCTGGCAATCGGTGTTACTGACCGGTAGGGTCACGGTTCGTGAAGCTCGGATTGAACCTCGGATACTGGGGCGCCGGCAACGACGCCGCGAACCTTGAGCTGGCCAAAGAGGCCGACCGTCTCGGCTTTTCGGTGGTGTGGGCCGCGGAGGCCTACGGTTCCGACGCGCCGACGGTGCTCGCGTGGGTGGCCGCGCAGACCGAACGCATCGACGTGGGTAGCGCGATCTTCCAGATTCCGGCGCGGACGCCGGCGATGGCCGCGATGACCGGGGCCACTTTGGACACGTTGTCGGGTGGCCGGTTCCGGATGGGGCTGGGCGTGTCGGGTCCGCAGGTGTCGGAGGGCTGGCACGGTGTGCGGTTCGACAAGCCGTTGGCGCGCACGCGTGAGTACGTGGAGATCGTCAAGAAGGCGTTGACGCGGGAGAAGCTGCGGTTCGAGGGTGAGCACTACACCCTGCCGTTGCCCGATGGTCCGGGCAAGGCGTTGCAGCTGACCGTGCACCCGGTGCGGGACCAGATCCCGATCTACCTGGCGGCGGTGGGTCCGAAGAACCTGGAGCTGACGGGTGAGATCGCGGACGGCTGGCTGGCGATCTTCTTCTCCCCTGAGTACTCGGCGGAGTCGCTGGCGTCGGTGAAGGCGGGGCGCGAGAAGGTCGGCAAGACGATGGAGGGTTTCGACGTCGTTCCGACGGTGCCTCTGATCGTCGGGGACGACTGGAAGGCGTGTGCGGACCCGGTTCGCGCGTACACGGCGTTGTACGTGGGCGGTATGGGCAGCCGCAAGCAGAACTTCTACAACAACCTGATGGTGCGCATGGGTTTCCCGGCTGAGGCGGAGGAGATCCAGGAGAAGTACCTGGCGCGGGACTACGCGGGTGCGATGGCGGCGATCCCGCTGGAGTTCCTGGACGCGACGTCGTTGCTGGGGCCGAAGGAGCGCATAGCAGACAAGATGAAGGCTCTCGCTGCCGCGGGGGTCACCACGCTGTCCGTTTCGCCGATGCTGCAAGATCTGGAGCAGGGGATCGCGGGCCTTCGCACCGCGGCCGAGGCTCTGGATCTGGCAGGAGTGGGTAGTTGAGCTGGTTGCAGGCTCTTGTCCTCGGGCTCGTCCAAGGACTGACGGAATTCCTGCCGATTTCCAGCAGTGCGCACCTGCGCATCACGTCGACGCTGTTCTTCGGCAACGACGCGGGCGCTTCGTTCACCGCGGTCATCCAGCTGGGTACCGAGGTGGCGGTGCTGATCTACTTCGCCAAGGACATCGGGCGCTTCATCAGCGCCTGGTTCCGCGGCCTCTTCAGCGCGGAAGCGCGCAAGGAGAAGGACTACAAGCTCGCGTGGTACGTGATCATCGGTTCCGTGCCGATCTCGGTGCTCGGGTACTTGTTCAAGGACGAGATCCGGACGTCGGCGCGGAACCTGTGGATCACGGCGACGATGCTGGTGGTGTTCGGTCTGCTGCTGGGTTTGGCGGATCATCTGGCGAAGCAGCAGCGTGATGAGCTGCGGATGAAGGACGCGATCGGGATGGGGCTGGCGCAGGCGCTGGCGCTGATTCCGGGTGTGTCGCGTTCGGGTGGCACGTTGACGGCCGGGTTGTTCCTGGGTCTGACGCGTGAGGCGGCGGCGCGGTACTCGTTCCTGCTGGCGATTCCGGCGGTGTTCGGGGCGGGGTTGTTCTCGATTCCGGACGTGCTGGAGCGCACGGGTGCGGCCGGGGAGGCGTCGATTCCGCAGATGATCGTGGCGACGGTCATCTCGTTCGTCGTGGGGTACGCGACGATCGCGTGGTTGCTGAAGTACGTGTCGAAGCATTCCTACTCGGTGTTCGTCTGGTACCGGTTGATGCTGGGCCTGGTGCTGATGGGGCTGCTGTCGATGGGGTTGTTGCAGCCGATCTAAGGTGGGGGCCGTGGCCACGGTGATCCTGCTTCGACATGCTCGTTCGACTGCCAACGGTTCCGGTGTGCTCGCCGGGCGTTCGCTGGGTGTCGGTTTGGACGAGCGGGGGCGGGCCCAGGCTCAGGCTCTGGTGGGTCGGTTGAAGGACGTTCCGGTCAGCGCGGTGGTGTCGTCTCCTCTGCAGAGGTGTGAGGAGACGTTGGCCCCGTTGCTGGCCGATCGTTCGTTGGTGGCGGTGGCGGAGCCGGATCTGTCCGAGGTGGACTACGGCGCGTGGACCGGTAAAGCGTTGAAGGACCTGTACAGCGAGCCGTTGTGGGCGGTTGTGCAGCAGCATCCTTCCGCTGCTGTTTTTCCTGATGGTGAGGGTTTGGCTCACGTTCAGGCGCGTGCGGTTGCCGCGGTGCGGGCGCATGATGCGCGGATCACCGAGGAGCACGGTCCTTCGGCGGTGTGGGTGTTGTGTTCGCATGGTGATGTGATCAAGGCCGTGCTGGCGGACGCGTTGGGTGTGCATCTGGACGGGTTCCAGCGGATCGTGGTGGATCCGTGTTCGGTGTCGGTGGTGCAGTACACGCCGACGCGGCCGTTTGTGTTGCGGACCAACGACAACGGCGGGGATCTGTCGGGTGTGGTGCCTGCTGCGCAGGAGGCGCCGTCGTCGGACGCTACCGTGGGCGGCGCGACCGGGACCTGAGGTAGCGCTGTTCGGGGACGCTCAGGGTTGTCGCGGCTGCTCTCTCGTACTCTTCGCGTGCTTCGTCGGTTTTTCCTTGTAGTTCCAGCAGATGTGCTGTGACGGCGTGCACCCGGTAGTGGTCCAGGTCGAGTGTGGACAGTTCGTCGAGTGCCTGTTGCGGGCCGTGGACCATGGCGACGGCGACGATGCGGTTGAGTGAGACCATCGGGCCGGGTGCGGTGACGGTGAGCAGGTCGTAGAGGCCGAGGATCTCCGGCCAGTCGGTGTCTTCGGCCTTGCTGGCGTCGGCGTGGACGGCCGCGATCGCCGCCTGGAGTTGGTAGGGGCCGATCTGGGCCGTGGTGAGGGCGTCGTGGACGAGTTCGGTGCCTTCTTTGATCGCTTCTTCGTCCCACTTCGCGCGGTCCTGCTCGGCGAGGGGGATGAGCGCGCCGTGGGGGTCGGTGCGGGCGGGGCGGCGGGCGTCGGTGAGCAGCATCAGCGCCAATAGCCCGGTGACCTCGCCCTCTTTGCGGCGTTTGTGCAGCTGGCGGGTGAGGCGGATGGCTTCGGCGGTGAGGTCGACGCGCAGCAGGTCGTCGCCGGAGCTGGCGGTGGAGCCCTCGGTGAAGATCAGGTAGAGCACGTGCAGGACGGCGGTGAGGTCCTGGGGCGGGCGGAACTTGGCGCCGGCCTGTTTGATCTTCTGCTTGGCGCGGCTGATGCGCTGGGCGACGGTGGCCTCGGGGACGAGGAAGGCGCGGGCGATCTCGGCGGTGGTGAGTCCGCCGACGGCCCGGAGTGTCAGTGCTATCTGGGACGCTGTCGTGAGGGACTCGTGGCAGCACAGGGCGAGGATCGTGAGGGTGTCGTCCTGTGCGGGTACCGGGTCGGGTGGTGGTGGCGTGAGGGCGACGACCTTGTCCTCGCGCTGACGGCGTGCGGCCTCGGAGCGGTACTGCTCGATCCACCGTCGGCTGGCGGCGGTGATGAGCCAGCCCTTGGGGTTGTCCGGGATGCCCTCGGCCGGCCATTGCTGGGCGGCGCCGAGGAGTGCTTCCTGGACGGCGTCCTCGCAGACGTCGAACTGGCCGTGGCGTCGGACGAGGACGCCGAGGACCTGCGGCGCGAGTGTGCGCAGCAGGCCCTCGATCTCTCGGTTCACGCGCCGTCCAGCATGGACATGTCCCACACGGGCCTGACCTCGATGCCGTCGTTGTGGGCGTCGGGCAGGGTGGCGGCGTGGGCGATGACCTGGTCGATGGTGTCGGCTTCGACGAGGTAGAAGCCGGCGAGGTACTCCTTGGCCTCGGCGAAGGGCCCGTCGGTGACGACGACCTCGCCGCCCCGGATGCTGACGCCCTTGCCGGTCTCGGGTCCGGGCAGGCCTTCGCTGACGACGAGCTCGCCGCTGGCGCGGAGCTTGGCGCTGAGGTCGTAGTGGTCCTGGCCGAACTTCATCTGCTGTTCCTCGGACAGCTTCTCCCAGGCTGCCCGGGACTTCGGGTTGCTGTAGATGAGGATCAGGTACTTCACGTCGGCCTCCGCTCGTGGCTTGCGAAAAATCTTCTCACCGCCATGTCGAGACCGCGGGTCGTGTCTCGACATCGGAGTGTCACTTCGAGACGGAGGTACTGAGATGACCCGCACGCTGACGGTCGACGAGGCCGCGATCCGTGAGACGTTCACCGAGCACGAGGAGGGGATGCGGCTGCGTGACCCGGCGCGGATCGTGGCCCGCTACGCCGAGGACGTGGTGACCGCGACGTTGGCGCCGCCGCTGCGCAACTCGCCGCTGGACGCGCGGGACGTGGAGTCGCTGGCGGGGTGGATGGCCGGGTTCGAGGGGCCGATCACGCTGGAGCACCGGGACCTGACGGTGGTGGTGTCGGGTGATGTGGCGTTCGCTCACGGGCTGGCACGGCTGGCGGCGGTGCCGGTCGGATACCCGGAGGGGGTCTCGATGTGGATGCGCACGACCGTGGGGTTCGAACGGCGTGATGGCCGGTGGGTGGTGACGCACGCGCACGACTCGGTGCCGTTTCACATGGACGGGTCGTTCCTGGCGGCGACCGACCTGGAGCCCTGACCGGCGGGGACGTGCCGAGGCCCGGACCGTGCAGGGGGTCGGTCCGGGCCTCGGCGCTTTCTGGCGGCGGAGCTACTTGACGTTGACCGCGGCCCAGGCCCGGTTGACCGCCGCGTACTCGGTCGACGAGGCGCCGTAGAGGTCGGCGGTGGCGGCGAGGGTGCCGGTGCGGGCTGCCGCGTACTTGGTGCTGGAGGTGAACTTGGTGGTCAGGGCGCGGTACCAGATCTTCTCGGCCTTGGCGCGGCCGATGCCGGTGACGGGCTGGTTGTCGACGGTGGGGCTGTCGTAGGCGACGCCGTTGATGGTCTTCTGGCCGCTGCCTTCGGCGAGCAGGTAGAAGAAGTGGTTGGCGATGCCGGAGGAGTAGTGGACGTTGACGCTGCCGGCGCTGGAGGTCCAGTAGTCGAGGCTCTTGCCGTCCTTGCTGGGCTTGTCCATGTAGCGCAGGGGTTTGCCGTCGCCCCGGATGTTGATCTTCTCGCCGATCAGGTAGTCGCCGGCGTCGGCGCTGTTGTTCGCGTGGAACTCGGTGGTGGAGCCGAAGATGTCGCTGGTGGCCTCGTTGAGGCCGCCGGACTCACCGGAGTAGATCAGGCCCGCGGTGGCGGAGGTGACGCCGTGGCTCATCTCGTGGGCGGCGACGTCGATGCTGGTCAGCGGGTTCTGGTTCTGGGCGCCGTCGCCGTAGGTCATGCAGAAGCAGGAGTCGGTCCAGAAGGCGTTGCTGTAGTTGTTGCCGTAGTGGACCTTGCTCAGGGCGCCCTGGCCGTTGTTCTTGATGCCGCTGCGGCCGTGGACGTCCTTGTAGTAGTCCCACGTCTTGGCGGCGCCGAACGCGGCGTCGACGCCGGCGGTGGCCTTGTCGGTGTAGGTGCCGTTGCCCCACTTGTTGTCGGCGTCGGTGAACAGGGTGCCGGTGCCCGAGCCGTTGTTGAGGTTGTTGACGGCCTGGTTGCCGCGCGCGGGGTCCTTGAGCTGGAACGTGGAGCCCGACTGGGTGGTGTTGAGCGGGACGGTGCCGCTGAAGGTGGACTGGCCGGTGCCCTCGGCGTTGTGCACGCCGTCGTAGGTCAGCAGCGTCTGGCCGGTCTTCGCGTCGGTGAACGTGTGCAGCTCGCTCGGCGTCTGGTCGTCCTTGACGCTGTGCGTGACGGTTTCCCAGGCGAGCGTCGGGGTGCGGTCGACGGCGAACACCACGAGCGTGCCGTTCTTCGCCGTGGTGGGTGTGGAGGTGTCGAGGCCGGCGAGGGAGGCCTCGGACGCCTTCGTCACGCCCGTGACCTTCCCGGCCTTCTGCGCGACGACGAGGTCGCCGCCGATGACCTTCAGGCCGTTGAGGGTGCGGTCGAAGCGGAGGTGGTTCGTGCCGTCGGCGTCGCGCACGACGTCGCGGGGGACGAGTTGTTCGCCGCCGGAGAGGCCGAGGGCGGAGGAGATCGTCCCCGCCTGCTCGGCCGCGGCGTGCAGAGCTTCCTCTTGGGGCCTCGGCTGCGGTGCGGCGTTGGCTCCCAGCGTGCCCGAGGCGGCGAGTGCCGCTCCGGCCACCAGGGCGGTGGTGATGCCCAGGGTTTTGCGCTTCATGAACGCTCCTTGTTCCGGTGCAGGGAGTGATCGCTCCGGCGTTACAGGGGTGCCGAGCCGATCACCGTTGGAACAGCCCGACCATCGTCGATGACCGGGCGTGGTGATCGTATTGCTCTGGGTGCATGCGACCAGCCACTCCCAGAGTGCGAGATCGATTCATGATTTTCGTGGAGCCGCTGGTCAGGACGCCGGGTTTTGTCCGGATGGCGGGACATAAGAGCAGCTCAAACGGCGTGGAAACACGACGGAAACTTCGCGGTGCGCCCGTTCTTCCGGCCTAACGCGCTACGCCGTCCGGCTCAGCCCTGCCGGAGGGGATCTTGTTTACAGTTAACTACGCAGAGTGAGAGCTGGGTCACAGATTCAGAGGCCCAGGCGGGTCACGGCGTTGTCTTCCAGGGGGTTCGCGGTGCGGATGTAGCGGTGCACCGTGCGCGGGTTGGTCCACCGGCCCTGCCGCATGATCTCCCGGTCGCTCGCCCCGCCCAGTGCCGCCTGCGTCGCGAACCCGGCCCGCAGCGAGTGCCCGCCGAACAACGCCGGATCCAGCCCCGCCTTGACGGCGTAGCGCTTCACCAGCTCCGCGACCGCGCGCCCCGACATCGCCTTGCCGCTCACGCCGCCGTGGCGGTTGATGATCGGGAACACCGCGCCCTGCCGGGCCGGCTGCTGAAACCCGTGGCAGCGGTGCAGGCCGGTCTCGGTGATGTCCCTGCCGTCGAGCACGTCGGCCCAGTCCGCGAACGCGCACACCGGGCACGTCGGCCGCCTGCTCCCGCGCGGCAGCACCACCTGCTGCTGGTGACGGCCCGTCTGGTCGGTCTTCGTCGTCCCCAGCCGGATCAGCAGCAACGGCTCGTGCGTGCGCGGATCGACGTCCACCGACACGTCCTCGAACTCGATCGCCGCCAGCTCACTGCGCCGCAGCGCCCCGGCGAACCCCACCAGCAACAACAACGCGTCCCGCGCCCGCGCCGGGCCGTCCTGGGGCCGTTCCGCCAGCAGCGCTTCCAGGGTGTCGAGCAGCACCGGCCGTTTGCGGCGGGGCTGCGCCTTGCGGGAGCGGCGGATACCGCGCAACGTCAGCCGCACCACGTCACTGCGCGTCGGGCTCGGCAAGCCGTTCGCCGCGTGCACCGCCGCGATCGCGGCCGACTTGCGTTCCAGCGTCGACGGCCCGAACGCAGGCGACCCGTCCGGCTTCACCGTGTCCGCCGCGACCGCCAGGTACACCGCCACGTCCAGCGGATCCGCCGGCAACGCCTGGCGGCCCTCCGCCTGACACCACCCGGCCCACGCGATCCAGTCCGACCGGTACGCCCGCACCGTGTTCGGCGACTGCGCGCTGCGCAGATACGTCCCCAGCGACGCCGCCTGCTCGTCGTCGAACCGCTCGCGCACGCTCTGCAGCGCACCGGTGTCGATCAGCACCGAGTGCGACACCCTGACCAGCGCGTGTTGGACGGGTTCGGGCAGGCTCACACCCGCGATGGTAGTCCTCTGATCAACTCCACGACCTCGCCCGGCGTGAACTCCAGCCCGCCGATCCCGACGCTCACCTCGAACGCGCACCGGCCCGGATCCGGGTTCGACCTGGCGTACAGGAACAACTTGATCCCCGTCTCCTCCAGCAGCCTCTGCGACGCCCGCTGAGCGTCCGCCCGCGACATCGGCAGGTGCACGTGGAACAGGGGAGTGGACGGCACCTCCGGCACCGTGTGCGCGAACCCGTCGGCGTTGACGGCGTGTGCGATGGCTCGGGCGTGGTCGCGGAACTCGTGCATGCGCGGCAGGTTGACGTCCATGCCCATCAACGCGATCGCCGCCAACGGCCACGCGTCCACGATCGCCCCGCCCATCCGCCGCCGCCACGCCGCGGTCTGCGCGATCGTGTCGCCGTCCCCGGCCAGCACCGCGCCCCTGACCCCTTCGAGTCCTTTGTAGAGCGACACGTACACCGTGTCGAACAACGCCGAGATCTCCGCGAACGACGCGTCGTACCCCGTCTGCGCCTCCCACAACCGCGCCCCGTCCAGGTGCGCCGCCGCCCCCGTGCTCCTGGCCCACCCCGCCTGGGCGGCGAGGTCCGCGAACTCCGGCAGCACACCACCGATGTCGCGCTGCGGCAGTTCGAACACCACCGCCGCGAGCGGCTCGTGCACCGCCTTCAGGTCGTCCAGCCCGAACAGCTCGTTGCGGTCACCCGTGGGGTGGAACGTCAAGCCGTGCAACGCGTTGTAGCCCTGGTTCTCCCACACGTGCAGGTGCGTCTGCGGGTGCCCGGCGAAGGCCCTGCGGCCCGTCCGCTCGGCATGCACCCGCAACGCCACCTGCTGCGCCATCGTCCCCGACGGGAAGAACAACGCCGCGGGCTTGCCCAGCAACCCCGCGACCCGTTCCTCCAGCTCCCGCACCGGATCCTCCGGCCGGGTCTCCGGCGTGACGTGCTCGGCCAGCCTGCGCAGCACCTCGTAGGGCGACTTGCGCGGACCACTGTGCTGCGACAACGAGCGAAGGACGTCCATCCCCGCACACTACCTATTGCCACTAAGTTGCAATAGATTCGTTCGGCCTGGTCAGGTGACCGCGATCAGGCAGCGGCGCTGAGCCGTGCGTCCAGCTCCGCCTCGTCCGCCACGAACCACAACTGCCGGCCGCGGTTCGACTCGAACACGAAGTCCCGCAACGCCGTGCTCGCCGCCACCTGCTCCGCCACGTCGCCGAGCACCGCGACCTTGAACCCGTACTGCTGGAACTTCTGCACCACCGCACCCGCCACCCGCGTGCGCAACACCAGGAAGTCCTCCGACAACCGCCCCGTGGGCAACGCGATCCACTGCACGTCCTGACCCCACAACGTGCCGATCAAGTCCACAGCGGACTGCTCGTCACCGATCGTCGGACCGTCCGCGGCGCACATCAGCACCGTCGCGCCATGGCGCGTCTGCACAACATCAGGCATGGCACCGAAACCTAGTAGCGCCTCACACCCGATGTCGCGCCGAATACCGCGTGCACCCCTTGCTAGGGTGATCAGCGTCGCGACCGGCCAGAGGAGGTGAGTCCCATCAACGCGGTCACCCCGAATGGGCGCTCCCTCCACCCCACGGCCTGACGCCTTTCACGCGCGTCGCCACGGGAGCGCTCCACCAGCGTCCCGAAAGGCCAACGACCATGCACATCACCTCCTCGTCGTCCGTCGACGGCGTCACCGCCCACGACTTCGTCCACGACGGCGTCCCCGGCGTCCTGTGGACCCCGCCCGGCACCGCCACCGGCCTCGTCCTGAGCGCCCACGGCGGCGGCCAGCACAAACGAGCCCCCGGCATCACCGCCCGAGCCCACGCGTGCGCCACCGCCGGACTCGCCACCGTCACCCTCGACGCACCCGGCCACGGCGACCGGCCCCGCACCCCCGACGACGACCACTACGCCACCGAGATCCGCGCCCGCATCACCACCGGCGCCGACGCCGGACCACTCGTCGCCGAGTACAACGCCCTGCAGTCCGCACGCGCGATCCCGGAGTGGCGCTCCGCGCTCGACGCCCTGCTCGGACAGCTCGAGCTCGCACACCTGACCGGCGCCGGCTTCTGGGGCGTGTCCATGGGCAGCGCCCTCGGCATCCCGCTCACCGCCGCCGAACCCCGCGTGCGCAGCGCCGTGTTCGGCCTCATCGGCGCCACCGATCACCTCACGGCGGCCGCCGCGTCGATCACCGTGCCGGTGCGGTTCCTGCTGCAGTGGGACGACCAGCTCATCGCCCGCCCCGCAGGACTCGCCCTGTTCGACGCCCTCGCCACACCACGCAAGACCCTGCACGCCAACCCCGGCGGACACGGCGACGTGCCCCGCCACGAACTCGACGACGCCGTGCGGTTCCTCGCCGGCACAGCACCGGAAGGAACGACGGCTGGCTAGACCACCGCCCGGGGTGCCGCCCGCTCCGCCTGTGCCGACGCCGCCAGGCGAGGCGGGTCTCGCCGTGCCGGTGAGACCGTCCTGGCGGCGAGACCGTCCTGGCAGTGACGGTGCCGCCTGATGAGGCCGCCGACCTGTGCGGGTGCCGCAGGCAAAGGCGCCAGAGAAGCCGCCGATCAGCCAGGTCGCCGAGACGTCCGGCCCAGACGCGGTGCCCGTGAACGGCCCGCCGGAGACCCGTCCGGTACGACGGGGCCGCAGCCACCGAACTGCCGGCTGCCAGGCGAGGCCCAGCCCGAGCCCGGCGGGCGCGGCCTGAGCTATCCACCCTTCGGTCGGCCGGCAAGGCCAGCTTTGCCGCTGAGAAGGGGCACAGGGGCATAGAGGGAGACGTTGAGGCCGGGCACACGGGAGGCGTCGTCGGGCACGCCTGAGCCCGCGAGCCGCTGGCGGGTCCCGTCCAGGTCACGGGCGGGCGCCACCGAAAATCGGGGGCGTCCGCCCGCGGGTTCTGGGTAGCGTCGTGATCATGCTCGACCTCGCAGCACTGCCCAAGGCCCACCTGCACGTCCACCTCGAAAGCACCGTCCGCCCGGACACCCTCGCCGACCTCGCCGCGCACCACGGCGTCGACGTGCCGGCGGTCCAGGTCGGCGCCTTCGCGGACTTCGCGCGGTTCGCCGCCCACAACGGGGCCGTGCGGGACTGCCTGCGGCGAGCCGAGGACTTCCACCGGATCGCGTACGAGTTCTGCGCCGAGGAAGCAGCGCAGGGGACCCGGTACGCCGAGGTGACGTTCACCGCCGCGGCGCACGGTGAACGGCTCGGTGATCCGGACATGCCGCTCGAAGCGGTGTTGTCCGGGCTCGCCGCAGGACAGGCCGCCCACGGCATCGAATGCCGTGTGATCGTGGACCACCCCAGGAAGCGATCTGTCGCGCGTTTTCAGGACTCGTTGCGGCTCGCGCTGGCACACCCGCACGTCGTGGCGATCGGCACGGCCGGAGCGGAAGACCACCCGCTCACCCCGTTCACCGACGTGTTCCGCGCCGCGCGGGACGCCGGGATCGGGCTCGTGCACCACGCCGGCGAGTCGTGCGGGGCCGCCAGCGTCGCCGAGGCCGTCACCGTCGGGCTGGCCGACCGCATCGGGCACGGCTTCCGGGCACTGGAAGACCCCGAGGTCGTCGCCCTGCTGCGGGACCGCGCGATCCCGCTCGAGTCATGCCCGTCGTCCAACGTCGCGCTGGGACTGGTCGAATCGATCTCCTCTCATCCGCTGCCACACCTGCTCGAGGCCGGGCTGACCGTCACGCTCAGCACCGACGTCCCCGCCTCCACGGGCACCACGCTCACCGACGAGTACCGCCTGCTGCGCTCGGAACTCGGCCTCGACGACGACACCCTCGCGCGCATCGCCACCAACGCCGTCGACGTCTCGTTCGCCCCGGAGGCCACGAAAACCCTGCTGCGTCAGGACATCGCCACCTGGCGGGCCGGCTCGAAGCACACCAGCCCGTGCCGCGACGCCAGCAACGCCACCAGTTCCAGCACCTGACGCTGCCCCGGCCACACCACGTGCACG
This sequence comes from Lentzea sp. NPDC058450, assembly GCF_042721395.1. Lineage (NCBI taxonomy): Bacteria > Bacillati > Actinomycetota > Actinomycetes > Pseudonocardiales > Pseudonocardiaceae > Lentzea > Lentzea sp. NPDC058450. Next base: position 338,545 of record NZ_JBHXLO010000001.1, on the reverse strand, counting down.
ATCACCGCGTCCACCCCCACCGTCAGCGCCTCGTCCCACGACACCGTGGACGAGGGATCCGGCGAGGTCTGGCGTAACTCGCGCACGAACGCCGCCACCGCCGGCTCGAACGCGCCCAGCGGCGACGACCGCAACTCCGCGTACCGCGCCGCCGCCTCCGCGAACGACGCCGGACCGGGAGCCCGCCACACCACCACATCGATCGGCACGTCCATCACGCCACCTCTCCGAACAACGAGCCCAACCGCGGCACCCGAGCGGCGATCTCCGCCGGATCCGCGAAATCCCAAGGCACACCGGCGGGCGCCGGGTCCGACAGCAGGCCCGGCGGCAACGCGCCCTCACCCACCACCTCGGCCGCCACGTACCCGAGGCCCTCCCACTCCGGCCACTGCGCGCTGGACCACGCGTGCATCCCGCCGCACGCCGCCAGCACCCGGACCTCCGGCACCTCGGCCAGAGCGTCCGGATCGACGGCCACCTCCTCGAACACCACCCGGCCCAGCCCGACCAGCCACGGCTGGAAGTAGAAGAACGAGTCGGTACCGCAGGACCCGCCGTGGATCACCGCGGCCGCCTGCCACAGCGCCCACGTGTCGACCCGCCGCCGAAGCTCGTCGAGCCGCACCGCGAACTCCACCACCTCGCTCGGAGGCAGCCCGGCCAGAGCGGCCGCCAGCCACTCCCGCCGAACGTCCCGATCGGACCCCTCCGCGGAGGAGGCCTCGATCAGGACCCAGAACGCGTTCAGGTCCATGCAGCAGACGCTAGCGAGGGGGTCTGACAATTTTGGACGGTCACGCGTCGCCCCAGTTCAGAGGCCTGACTGGAGGGGGATGGCAGTTTCCGGAAGGGAGGGTGGTGGGTGAGCGGAAGGTGAACGAGAGAGAGAAGGGACCCCGGAGGGGGCGGGGAGGGAGCCAGAGGAAGGGAAGCGAGAGCGGAAAGAAGGACGGGAGGGTTGGAGGCGGGGAAAGGGAAAGCGCCGGGAGGTGTCAGGCCGCTTCCTCCAGACCGCCCGACAGCTTCCACAGCCGCGGCAGCCGCACCGCCGCCTCCGCCGGCGAGTCCAGGTCCCACACCTCGCCGTCGAACGGGCCCGCGTCCGTCACCGGCACGTGGCCCAGGATCGCCAGGGCGTTGTCCAGCGAACGGCCCGTCGCCGCGAAGAACGCCTCCCGCGCGACACCGGCGAGGCCGTCCCACACCGGCCACGCGGCATCCGGCCACGACTCCGCGCCGACGGCCAGCAGGGTGCGGACGGCGGGCACCTCGGCCAGGGCGTCCGGACACGACGCCACCGACGCCAGCACGGTCCGGCCCAGGCCGATCACCCACGACTGGAACCCGAAGAAACGATCCGCGGAACACAATCCATCGCACAGGACATAAGCCGCGTGCCAGTGTGAGAACGTGTTCACACGGCCACGCGAGGCGCTTAACAGGGTCTCGAAACCACAAATGTCACCAGCGGGCAGCGAAGACAACCGCGACACCAGCCAGGAAGTACGTTCTCCCTGCTCAGAGGTCGCGTAGGCGGATTCGTCCAGCAGAGCCCAGAAGACGTCGAGATCCATGCCGACAACGCTATCGGGAGGGTCCGACAATTCCCGGAGACCGCCGGACGGAGCAACACGAGAAACACACGCACAGGCAAACAGCGGCAGGCCACAAGAAAAGCCGGTGGCCCCGAAACGAAGGACGCGGGTGAGGCGGCCCAGGGCGGGCCGAGACGCGGCACACGGTTATTGAGGCGAACGAAGTGGCGGAGGCTGACTATCCTTGAGCCCAAATGGACACCCCGCACGCTGAACTGCACAAACGCCTGCCCGAGCTCATGCCGCGTGATCAACGCCGGCTCGCCAGGCGCCTCGACGGCGCACGCCGGGTCAAGGACCCGCTCGCGCGCAAGAAGATCACCGAGGAGATCGCCGCCCAGATCGACGAGGCCGCGCTCAAGGTCGCGCTGCGCCGGGAGTCCGTCCCGAAGATCAGCTATCCCGCCGAGCTGCCGGTCAGCCAGCGCAAGGACGACATCAAAGAGCTGATCGCGAACAACCAGGTCGTGATCGTCGCCGGCGAGACCGGCTCGGGCAAGACCACGCAGCTGCCCAAGATCTGCATGGAGCTCGGGCGCGGCATCACCGGCCAGATCGGGCACACCCAGCCGCGCAGGATCGCCGCCCGCACGGTCGCGGAGCGCGTCGCCGAGGAGCTCGGCACCAAGCTCGGTGACACGATCGGGTACAAGGTGCGGTTCACCGACCAGTCCGGTGACGACACGCTGGTCAAGCTGATGACCGACGGCATCCTGCTCGCCGAGATCCAGACCGACCGCGACCTCAGCCGCTACGACACGATCATCATCGACGAGGCGCACGAACGCAGCCTCAACGTCGACTTCCTGCTCGGCTACCTCAAGCAGCTGCTGCCGCGCCGGCCCGACCTCAAGGTCGTCATCACGAGCGCCACGATCGACCCGCAGCGCTTCAGCCAGCACTTCGAGAACGCCCCGGTGATCGAGGTCTCCGGCCGCACCTACCCCGTCGAGACCCGCTACCGGCCGCTCGAGGAGGACGACGACCAGACCCAGGGCATCATCAACGCCGTCCACGAACTGCAGGCCGAAGGCCCCGGCGACGTCCTGGTGTTCCTGTCCGGCGAACGCGAGATCCGCGACACCGCCGACGCCCTCAAAGCCGAAGACCTCAAGAACACCGAGATCCTCCCGCTCTACGCGCGACTGTCCGTGGGCGAGCAGCACCGGGTGTTCCAGCGGCACACCGGCAGAAGGATCGTGCTCGCCACCAACGTCGCCGAGACCAGCCTCACCGTGCCGGGCATCAAGTACGTCGTCGACCCCGGCAACGCCCGCATCTCCCGCTACAGCCACCGTCTCAAGGTCCAGCGCCTGCCGATCGAGGCCATCAGCCAGGCGTCGGCGAACCAGCGCAAGGGCCGTTGCGGCCGCGTCAGCGAAGGCATCTGCATCCGCCTGTACTCCGAGGAGGACTTCGAGGCGCGCCCGGAGTTCACCGACGCGGAGATCCTGCGCACCAACCTCGCCAGCGTCATCCTGCAGATGACCAACATCGGCCTCGGCGACGTCGCGCGGTTCCCGTTCATCGACCCGCCGGACTCCCGCAACATCAACGACGGCATCGGCCTGCTGCAGGAGCTCGGCGCCATCAACGCCGCCGAGAAGAAGCTCACCCCCACCGGCCGCAAGCTCGCCGCCCTGCCCGTCGACCCGCGCCTGGGCCGCATGGTCCTCGAAGCCGACACGACCGGCTGCCTGCAAGAGGTCATGATCATCGCCGCGGCGCTGTCCATCCAGGACCCCCGCGAACGGCCCGCCGACCAGCAGGAGGCCGCGACCCAGCAGCACGCGCGGTTCGTGGACAAGGAATCCGACTTCGTCACGTTCCTCAACCTCTGGCAGTACCTCAAGGAACAGCAGAAGGAACTGTCCGGCAACCAGTTCCGCAAGCGCTGCAAGGCCGAGTTCCTCAACTACCTGCGCGTGCGCGAGTGGCAGGACATCTACCTGCAGCTGCGGCAGGTCGCCAAGCAGATCGGCATGCACGTCAACGACCAGCCCGGCGACCCCCGCAACATCCACATCGCCCTGCTGTCCGGTCTGCTCAGCCACATCGGCGTCAAGGACGTCCTCAAGAAGCAGGCACCCAATGAGAAGCGCCGTCCCATGACGGAGTTCCTGGGTGCCCGCAACGCCAAGTTCGCGATCTTCCCCGGCTCGGCGCTGGCGAAGAAACCACCGCAGTGGGTGATGGCCGCCGAACTCGTCGAGACCAGCCGCCTGTGGGGCCGCATCGCCGCCAAGATCGAACCCGAATGGGCCGAACGCCTCGGCGAACACGTCGTCAAACGCCAGTACAGCGAACCCCACTGGGAGACCAAACGCGGCAGCGTCGTCGCCCTGGAGAAGGTCACCCTCTACGGCGTGCCGATCGTCGCCGGCCGCAAGGTCAACTACGGGCGCATCGACCCCGAACTCTCGCGGGAGCTGTTCATCCGCCACGCCCTCGTGCAGGGCGAGTGGACCACCCACCACCGGTTCTTCCACACCAACCGGGCGATGCTCGACGAGGTCGGCGAACTCGAGAACCGCGCCCGCAGGCGCGACATCGTCGTCGACGAGGAGACGCTGTTCGACTTCTACGACAAACGCGTCGCCGCCGAGGTCGTGTCCGCCCGGCACTTCGACTCGTGGTGGAAGAAGCAGAAGGACAAGAACCAGCTCACCTTCACCAAGGACATGCTGGTCAACGACCGCGCCGACATCACCCCCGACGCCTATCCCGACCAGTGGCGCCAGGGTGAGCTCACGCTGCCGCTGAGCTACCACTTCGAGCCCGGCACCAAGAACGACGGCGTCACCGTCCAACTCCCGCTGCCCGCGCTCACCACCCTCGACGACGACGCGTTCTCCTGGCAGATCCCCGGCCTGCGCCACGACCTCGTCGTCGCGCTCATCCGCAGCCTGCCCAAGCAGATCCGCCGCAACTTCGTGCCCGTCCCCGACGTCGCCACGGCCGTGCTCGCCCGCATCAAGCCCGGCGAGACGTCCCTGCTGGGCGGGGTCGAACGCGAGCTCAGGGCCCTCACCGGCGTCACCGTGCACCGCGAGGACTGGCAGTTCGACGCCGTCCCCGACCACCTCAAACTCACCTTCCAGGTCGTCGACGAGCAGAACCGCACGCTCGCCGAAGGCAAGGACATCGCCGCGCTCAAGGAGAAGCTGCGCGACGAGGTGCGCGAGTCGTTGTCGCAGGCCGCCGGGCACCTCGAACGCACCGGCCTCACCACCTGGGACTTCGACGCCCTGCCGCGCACCATCGAGCAACGGCAGTCCGGCATCACCGTCACCGCCTACCCGTCCCTGGTCGACCGGGGCGAGACCGCCGCGATCAAGGTCCTCGACACCCCAGGCCGGCAGGCCTACGCCCACCGCCGTGGCGTGCGCCGGCTTCTGCTGCTCGGCATCAACTCGCCCGTCAAGCACCTGCAACGCCACCTCGACAACGCCGCCAAGCTCGCCCTGACCCGCAACCCGCACGGTGGCGTCGCGGACCTGCTCGCGGACTGCATCATGGCCGCCGTCGACCGGCTCATGGGCGACCCGGCCTGGGACGCCAAGGCCTACGCCGCGCAGCTCAAGAAGGTGCAGGCGGCGCTCAACGACACCACCTGGGTCGTCGTGCAGGAGGTCCGCAAGGTCCTGGAAGCCCACCACGAGGCCGAACTCAAGCTCTCCGGCCTCAAGGGCGCCCCCGACTCCGCGAACGACATCCGCGCGCACCTCAACTCGTTGGTGTACAAGGGATTCGTCACCCACACCGGCTACGACCGGCTCCCGGACCTGGTCCGCTACCTCAAGGGCGTGTCCCGGCGCATCGAGAAGCTGCCCGAGAACCCGCGCCGCGACCTCGACTGGACCGACAAGGTCCACCAGGTCCACGCCGAGTACCGCGACCTGCGCTCCCAGACCCCGGCCGACGAACCCGCGCCCGAGCTCGACGAGATCCGCTGGATGATCGAGGAACTGCGGCTGTCCTACTTCGCCCAGACCATCAAGACCCGCTACACCGTCAGCGACAAGCGCATCTTCAAAGCGCTCGACGCCGTGCCGTTGTAGGCCGCTACCGTGGGACATGCGCTTTCCCGGGGATTCCACGTGGAAGGTGTCCAGCGGCAGCGCGGACACCTTCGCGCTCTACGTCCGTGACGCGCTGGGCGTCAGCACCCCCACCGCCGACGCCATCCCCGCCCTGTACCCGCCCGTCGAGCGCCTGCACGACGTGTACGTGCCGGAGACGTTCGGGTGGGGGTGGGACCGGTGGTGGACCGAGTCGCTCATCACCGGCGGCGGAGGCAGGCCACCCGTCGGCGTGCCCGAACACCTGCGCGAGGCCTACCAGCAATGGCGGCCCGACACCACCGCACCCGAACAGTCCTGGTTTCGCGACAAGGCCAGTGCCCACCTGTTCGACCTGATCCAGGAGATCGTCGGGCAGCTCACCACCGAACTGGGCCGGGAGCCCGTGTTCACCTTCACCCTCGTCGAGATCCCCGTGCGGGGCCAGTTCTGGCGCCGCGTGGACACCACCATCGCGCTGGTGTCCGACGAGCTCAAGGCGTCGCGCAACCTCATCGCACCCCTGGAATCCGTGCTGCGAGAGCTTGCCCGCTGACGCGTTTTATGGCTCCGGACCAGGTCAAATACGGTCGGCGCCATGGACACCGCCGAAGCCCTCGCCGCCGCGCTGCGCGCCGGTGACGTCACCTCCGAGCAGCTGACCGACGAGGCGATCGCCCGCATCGAACGCGACGACCACGCCATCAACGCGATCTGCGTGCCCGACTTCGACCGCGCACGAATCGCCGCCCGCCACGCCGACCAGGCCCGTGCCCGCGGCGAGGACCGGCCGTTGCTCGGCATCCCCCTGACGGTCAAGGAGTCCTACGACATCGCCGGACTGCCCACGACCTGGGGCATGCCCGAGCACCGCGACCACCTGCCCGCCGAGGACGCGGTCCAGGTCACCAGGCTCAAGCAGGCGGGCGCCGTCATCCTCGGCAAGACCACCGTCCCCCTGGGACTGCAGGACATCCAGACCTACAACGACCTGCACGGCACCACCCGCAACCCGTGGAACCCCGACCGCACCCCGGGAGGCTCCTCCGGCGGATCCGCGGCGGCTCTCGCGGCCGGGTTCGGCGCGTTGTCCATCGGCTCCGACCTGGGCGGCTCCCTGCGCACCCCCGCGCACTTCTGCGGCGTCTACGCCCACAAACCCACCCTCGGGATCGCCGCCACCCGCGGCATGGGCGCACCACCCGCGCCGGCGTCACCCGCCGAGCACGACCTCGCCGTCGTCGGACCCATGGCCCGCAGCGCCCGCGACCTCACGCTCCTGCTCGACGTCATGGCCGCACCCGACCCGCTCACCCACGGCAAGGCCTACACGCTGACGTTGCCACCCGCACGCCACGAACGGCTCCGCGACTTCCGCGTCCTGGTCCTCGACGACCACCCGCTCGTCCCGACCTCCGCCGCCGTGCGCGCGGGCGTGCACAAGGTGGCCGATGCGCTGGCCGATGGCGGCGCCCGCGTCGACCTGCACAGCCCCCTGCTGCCGGACCTGGCCGACGCCGCCACCACCTACCTGCGGCTGCTGTTCGCCGGCTCGGTGGCCCGGTTCCGCATCGACGAGGAACAACTGCGGGCAACGCAGCTCAGCCACCACGAGTGGCTCGCCCTCACCGCCCGCCGCGAGCACCACCGGCACGGCTGGCGGCGGTTCTTCGCCGACTACGACGTCGTCGTCAGCCCGATCACGCCCACCCCGGCGTTCCCGCACGACCACGACCCCGACGTCCTGCGGCGGCGCATCGACATCGACGGCGACCAGCGCCCCTACTTCGACCAGCTCGTCTGGGCGGGCCTCGCCACCCTGCCCGGACTGCCCGCCACCGCCATCCCCACCGGCCCGGCCGGTGGACTACCGGTCGGCGTGCAGCTCATCGGCCCGATGTTCGAGGACCGCACCCCGCTGACACTCGCCGCACTGCTCGAACAGGAGATCGGCGGCTTCCAGGCACCTCACCGGGCGTCCAGCAACGCCTGACCCGTCCGGTAGAGCTCCACCAGCAACGGCCGCAGCAGCACCCCGGCGGACGTCAGCGCGTACGTCGTCCGCACGGGGAAGCCGGGGGAGCGGGTGCACGACACCAACCCCTGCGCCACCAGCGACTCCAGCCGTTCGGTCAGCACCTTCGCGCTCAACGACGGCAACCCCGCCCGCAGCTGCGAGAACGACCGCGGCCCGTGCGTCAGATCGCGCAGCACCAGCGTCGCCCACCGGCCGCTGATCGCCGCCAGCGCCACCTCCACCGGGCAGTCGGCACTCGGACGGTCCCACGTCACCGTTTGGTGACCCACGGAAGCGAACGCAACGCTGTCGGCATGCACCCCTCCAGTGTCGCCCACGACTTCGCCGCCGCCTTCAACAGCGGTGATCCCGCCGCCGTCGACGCCGTCTACGAACCCGGCGGCCTGTTCGTCCCCGCACCCGGCCTCACCGTCACCGGACCCGCCCGCCGCGCCGCCAACCAGCGGTTCCTCGCTCAAGGTCTGCCCATCGACGTCCGCCCGAGGCACGTCTACGAGCACGACGGCATCGCGTTGCTGATCGTCGACTGGACCATCGGCGACATCAAGGGGACCGCCACCGACGTCGCTCGCCTGAGCGACGGCCGGTGGCGGTACGTGATCGACAACCCCTTCGGGATCAGCCAGGCGGCTCCAGAGCCCCGGTCATGATCGCCACCGCGTCCGACATCGACACCGATTTCGGATCCACCACCGCGATGCGGCGCCCGAGGCGCTGGATGTGGATGCGGTCCGCCACCTCGAACACGTGCGGCATGTTGTGGCTGATCAGGATCACCGGCAGCCCCCGTTCCCGCACCTGCAGGATCAGGTCCAGCACCGCGCGGGACTCCCGCACGCCCAGCGCCGCCGTCGGCTCGTCCATGATCACCACCCGGCTGCCGAACGCCGCCGCGCGCGCCACCGCCACGGCCTGGCGCTGACCACCCGACAACGTCTCCACGGCCTGGCCGGGGTGCTGGATCGTCATGATGCCCAGCGCGTCGAGCTGCCGGCGTGCCTCCTCCCGCATGCCCGCGCGGTCGAGCATCCGGAACACCGAGCCCAGCACCCCTGGACGGCGCCGTTCCCGGCCCAGGAACAGGTTCGCCGCGATGTCGAGCGACGGCGCGACCGCCAGCGACTGGTGCACCGTCTCGATCCCCGCCCGCCGCGCGTCCAGCGGCGTCGAGAACGCGACGGGGGAGCCGTCGAGGAAGATCTCGCCCTCGTCCGGCACCACCGCCCCCGACAGGGCCTTGATCAGCGACGACTTGCCCGCGCCGTTGTCGCCGATCACCGCCAGGATCTCGCCGGGCAGCAGCTCCAGATCCGAGCCCGCCAGCGCCGTGACGCGGCCGTACCGCTTGACCAGGCCCGACGCCCGCAACACCGCCGTCATGACCTGACCTTCCTGATCCACTGGTCCAGCGACACCGCCACGATGATCAGCACCCCGACCGCCATCGTCTGCCACAGCACGTCCACGCCCGCGAGCGCGAGGCCGTTGCGGAACACGCCGACGATCAACGCGCCGATCAGCGACCCCACCACCGCGCCGCGGCCGCCGAACAGCGACGTCCCGCCGATCACGACCGCCGTGATGGAGTCCAGGTTGTCGGTCTGCCCCGCCTGCGGGCTCGCCGACGCGATCCGGCCGATCAACGTCCACGCCGCCAGCGCGTAGATCAGCCCCGCCGTCGCGTACACGCCGATCAGCACCCGTGTCGTGCGGATACCGGACAGCCGCGCCGCCTCGACGTCGTCACCCGTGGCGTACACGTGCCGGCCCCACGCGGTGTTCTTCAAGACGAACGCCATCGCCGCCACCAACACCACGAGCATCACCGAGCCGTAGGTGACGCGCGTGCCGAACAGCGTGAACGTCTGCCCCGTCCACAACAGCAACGACGGCATATCCGTGCCGCGGATCGTCGCGCTGCCCGAGTACCAGAGGTTCAGCGCGAAGAACACGTTCAACGTGCCCAGCGTGACGATGAACGGCGGCAGCTTCAGCCGCGTCACCAGCAACCCGTTGAGCAACCCGCACAGCGTGCCCACCACGAACCCGAGCAGCAGCGCGGGCAACCCCGGCAGGCCCGTCTCGGCCGCGACCTTCGCCATGACGATCGAGGTCAGCACCATGATCGCCCCGCACGACAGGTCGATGCCCGCCGTCAGGATCACGATCGTCTGCCCCACGGCGAGCGTGCCCACCACCGCCACCTGCTGCAGGATCAGCGAGATGTTGCCCGGCGTCAGGAACCGCTCCGACAGCAACGCGAACACGATCACCGCCACCAGCAGCACCACCGCCGGGCCGATCGTCGCCTGCGCGTGCAGCAGGTGCTGAAGACGGGTCAGCGGCGAGCGTTCCCTGGACTCCACCACGGCCATGCGATCAGCCCCAGCAGTTCTGCAGGCCCCACGCCGAGTCCTTCGACTCGACGCCGTCCGCCGGCTGGTCGGTCACCAGCGTGACGCCCGTGTCGGTGTTGGACGGCTTCGACCCGTCCTTCGCGAACTTCGCGATCGCCTCCACGCCCAGCTGCGCCATCTTCAGCGGGTACTGCTGCGAGGTCGCGCCGATGACGCCGGCCTTGACGTTGTTCACGCCCGGACAGCCGCCGTCGACCGAGACGATCGTGACGTCCTTCTCCTTGCCCGCCGCCTTCAACGCCTCGAACGCGCCCGCCGCCGCCGGCTCGTTGATCGTGTACACGAGGTTGATCGACGGGTCCTTCTGCAGCAGGTTCTCCATCGCCCGCCGCCCGCCGGACGGGTCGCCGTCGGTGACGTCGTGGCCGACGATGCGCGGATCGGCCTCGTCACCGATGCGGGTCTTGTCCTTCACGTCGACGCCGAAGCCCTCCAGGAACCCCTGGTCGCGCTGCACGTCCACGGACACCTGGTTCGGGTTGAGGTCCAGCAGCGCGATCTTCGCCTGCTTGCCCTCCTTGGCGAACTTCGCCTTCGCCCACTGCCCGATCAGCAGCCCCGCCTTGTAGTTGTCCGTCGCGAACGTCGCGTCGGCCGCGTCCGCGGGTTCGAGCTGCGTGTCCAGCGCGATCACCAGCAGCCCCGCCGCCCGTGCCTTGTCCACCGACGGCACGATCGCCTTCGAGTCACTCGGCGTGATCAGGATGCCCTTCGCACCCGACGCGATCAGGTTCTCGATCGCGTCCACCTGCGTCTGGTTGTCGCCGTCCTGCTTGCCCGCGAACGACTGCACCGTCACCCCGGAGGACCCCGCCGCCTGCTGCGCGCCCTCCTTCATCTTCACGAAGAACGGGTTCGTGTCCGTCTTCGTCACCAGCCCCACCAGCGTCGAACCACCGCCGGACGAGCCACCACCTCCGCACGCGGTGAGCACGAGCAACGCCGCTGCGCTGAAAACCCCGACCGTTCTGCGCATGACAACTCCTACGTCAACGTTGACGTATCCGGCCCTCCGCTGTATCACCGTGAGTAACGGAAGAGCGGCTACGCGTGATATCGGTCGGGTATACCGTTTGCGTCATCGTTGACGCAAGAGGCCAAGGACGTGTGCATGGATCCCTTAGCAGGAAGACGCGAACCCACCATGCGCGACGTCGCCGCCCTGGCGAAGGTCAGCACCAAGACCGTCTCCCGCGTCATCAACGGCCTGCCCGGCGCCGGAGCCGAGGTCACCGACCGCGTCCGCGCCGCCGCCCGCACCCTGGGCTACCGGCCCAACCTCACCGCCAGCTCGCTGCGCCGCTCCGACCGCCGCAGCGCCACCATCGGGGTGCTGTTCGAAGACCTCTCCAACCCCTTCGACGCCGCGCTGCTGCGCGCCGTCGAGGACCACGCCCGCCGCCACGGCGTCCTCGTGCTCGCCGGCAGCAACGAGGACGACCACGGCCTGCAACGCGAACTGCTGCTGTCGCTGTCCTCGCGCCGTGTCGACGGCCTCGTCGTCATGGCCGCCGGCGGACACCAGGACGCGTTGCAGCACGAACGCGAACGCGGCACCCCGATGGTGCTCGTCGACCGGCCGCCCACCTTCGGCGGCACCGACTGCGTCACCACCACCAACCGCGACAGCGCCCGCGACGCCGTGCTGTCGCTGACCGCCCTGGGGCATCGCGACATCGCGTTCCTCGGCGACCGCCGCACCCTGTGGACCAGCCAGGAGCGCTACACCGGCTACCTCGAGGGCCTCGCGCACGCCGGGGTCGCGTTGCGTGCCGAGCTGGTGTGCGGCGACCTGCACGGCGCCGAGCTCGCCGAAGCCGCCACCGCCGCGTTGCTCGACCTCGACCGTCCGCCCACGGCGTTGTTCACCGCCCAGAACCTCGTCACCGTCGGCGCGTTGCGCGTGCTGCGCGCGCGAGAGCTGCACCGCCGTGTCGCCGTCATCGGCTTCGACGACTTCCCGCTCGCGGACCTGCTCGACCCCGCGATCACCGTCGTGCGCCAGGACGTCCCCGGCATCGGCCGCAAAGCCGCCGAGCTCGTCCTGGCCCGCGTCGGCGGCGACACCTCACCGCCCGTGCACGCCGTCGTCCCCGCCACCCTCGTGCGGCGCGGCTCCGGCGAGATCACCCCTACCGGCTGACCGACACCACCGCGTCGATCACCTGCGGACCCGACACCAGCACCTCGTCGTTGTGGTCCGCGCCCTCGATCTCCACCAGCCGTGCCTTCGCCGCGCTCGCCACCTCACGGCTCTGCGCGGGCGGCACCACCGAGTCCTTCGTGCCGAGCAGCACGACCGCCGGAACGTCCACACCGGACACCCGTTCGAGCACGGGGTACTTGTCCTGCAACAACATCTTCACCGGCAGCCACGGGTAGTGGTGCGACCCGGCCGCCGCCAGCGACGTGAACGGCGACCGCAGCACCAACGCCTTCGGCGCCCGGTAGGTCGCGAGCTCCGTCGCCACCGCCGCCCCCAGCGACTCCCCGAAGTACACGACCGGCCCGTCGATCAGGTCCAGCGCCGCCCGCGCGTCGTAGGTCAGACCCTCCTCCGACGGCAGGCCGGGGTTGCCGCCGTAGCCGCGGTAGTCGAACAGCAGCACGGACAACCCCCGCGCGGTCAGCCCCTGTGCGAGCGACAGGCGCCCCTCGCGGTTGCCGCCGTTGCCGGGGAACACGATCACCGTCGCCGGGGCGTCGGGCAGCTCGAAGTGCCAGCCCTCCAGCACCAGGCCGTCCGCCGTCACCAGCCGGACGTCACGGCCACCGGGCAGCACCTCGTCCGCGGACGGCACCGGGCCGGGGGAGGGGAAGTACACGAGCTTGCGCTGAAAGCTGAAGACCACGGCGAAGATGGTGACAAGCACCGCCGCGACGATCAACACCGCCCTCCGCAAGACCCCACCTCCTCGCCTCCAGTGTGACCGCCACGGGCGTTTCCACCCCGCACGGAAACAGTCCGATCCTCGTAACAGGACGTCACCGGCCGTCGATCGAACGGCTGTGCACCTCGTACTCGCGGCCGGCACCCCGGCGGACCTGGAAGCGCTGTTCGACTGGCTCGACGGCGACGCGGAGATCTCGGTGCGCAAGCACTCCCGGCCACCCCGCCCCGGCGAACTCGGCGCCCTCACCGACGCGTTGATCGTCTCGGTCGGAGCGGGCGGCGCCCTCACCGTGCTCGCCGCGTCCCTGCGCGGCTTCTTCCAGCAACCACGCCGCTCGAAGGTCAAGGTGTCCGTGCGCCGCGAGGCCGACGGCGCCGTCACCGCCGAGATCGACGCCGACCGCGTGCGCGGCACCGACGTCGAGGCGATGCTCGCCCGGATCCTCGACCAGAGCTGATGCCCGGCACCAGGGTCGTGCTGCTCGGCACCTCCAAGTACGCCGACGACCGCCTCCCGCCCATCCCCGTCGTCGCCCAGTGCCTCGACGACCTCCGCCGCGTCCTCACCGATCCGGACACCGGCCTCGTCGGACCCGACGACTGCACGGTCGTGCTCGACGAACCCTCCATGCCCACCCTCGGCCGCCGCCTCGCCCAGGGCATGGCCGGCGCCGACGACCTGCTGGTCGTCTACTACGTCGGCCACGGCATCGTTGGCCGCCGCCACGACCTCTACCTCGGCATGCCCGACAGCGACCCCGAAGACCCCACCTTCGGCTCGCTGCCCTACGTCTCCCTGCGCGACCGCGTGCTCGACAGCGACGCCAAGACCAAGATCGTCGTCCTCGACTGCTGCTACTCCGGCCGCGCCATGGGCGAACCGATGGCCGACCCGGTCACCGCCGTCCTCGGCCAACTCGACATCGACGGCACCTACCTGCTCACCTCGGCCCAACGCGACCAGGTGGCCCTCGTCCTGCCCGGCGAACCCCACACCGCGTTCACCGGCCGCCTGCTGCGGGTGCTGGAGGAAGGCATTCCGGGCGGCGGCGAGTACCTGACGATCGACGACGTCTACCGCCGGCTCAGCACCGTGATGAGCGGAGGTGGTCTGCCCCGGCCGCAGAAACGCGGCACCTTCACCGCCGACCGGTTCCGCATCGCGCTGAACCGCGCCCACCAGGTCGCCACCGAGGAATCGCTGGACCAGCGCTTCGTGGCCGCAGTCCACCGCGCTCGCGCCACCGGATACCAGCACGTCCTCGACGACCTGCGGGCGCTGCTCACCGCACAACGCCAGCTGCTCGGCGAGCACCACGTGAAATGCCTGCGCACCCGGCAGCACATCGCCCTGGCGGAGGGCGCTTCCGGGAACCCGGCCGAAGCTCTGCGTCTGCTGGACGCACTGCTCGACCACCAGATCTCCTTGGGTGCCCGGGACGACGAGGAGACCCTCGACACCCGGCAGTTCATCGCCGTCACGCTCATGGCGCTCGGCCGGCAGGCCGAGGCGCTCCGGGTCATCAGGACCCTGCTGCCTGACCGGCGCCGCGTCCTGGGACCCGACCACGAGGGAACCGCACGCGCGCAGCACGTCCTCGCCCGAATCACCGCGATGTGCGGCGAGACCGCCGAGGCGGTTGCCCTGCTCCGCGAACTGGACAGCCGCCTGGCCACGGAAGGCCTGACCGCCGAACGCGTCCGGCAGGACCTCGACCTGCTCACCACCACCGGAGTGCCCGATGGTCGTTGATGTCCTGACCGACCAGGCAGGCCTGGCAATCGCCGACGCTCGAGAAGAAGCCCGGCTGCTGCGCCACGAGCACATAGGAACAGAGCACCTGCTGCTCGGGCTGATCCACCTGGAAGGCCCGGTGGCCGCCGCGCTCGCACAGGCAGGCCTGGACATCGAGACGGCTCGCCGACTCGTCGCCGAGATCGTCGGTCGTGGTCTCTACACGCGCACCGGACATCTCTCCTTCACTCCCAGAGCGACCGCCGTCATCGAGCAGCACGCCCTGACCGAATCCAGGAGACTCGGGCAGACATCCGTCGGCCCCGAACACCTCGTGCTCGGCATCCTCCGCGAGGGCAAAGGAGTCGCGGTGCAGGTGCTCAGGAAAGCGGGGGTTGACCAAGCGTCGCTTGCGCGAATGGTCGTTTCGCCTCAAGAACGGCACACCGCCCTGTCGGAGCTGGCGGACACCGGCCGTCCGAGCACGGTCGCGGAGTTCGTCGTGCCGGCCACGCGGGTGCGCGGCAGGAATCAGGAGATCCAGCGAGCCGCACAGGTGCTGGCCAGGCACGACCGCAACAGCGTCGTGCTGGTCGGAGAGCCCGGGATCGGTCGCCGGTCAGTGGTCGCGGGCCTCGCCCAGGCCCTGTTCGAGAGTGAGGTCCCGCCGGCGCTGCACGGCAAACGGATCTACACCGTGGACAGGGACTTCCGCGCGGCCCTCGCCGAACTGAAGGGCAACCGCCGCGCGATCGCGTACATCGGCGACGTCGGCAACCTGCGCGAGATGATCTTCGACAGCGTCGCGCAGGTCGTCTGCGTCGCGACACCCGAGTCGTTCGCGTCGCTGGACGAGACACTCGCCCGGCGACTTCAGCCGGTGCGCGTCGAGGAGATGTCCGTCGAGGCGGTCACCGATGTCCTGGGCGGCGTTCGTGACCGCATGCAGCGCCACCATCACTTGCGGATCTCCGACGACGTCCTGGCCGAGGTGGCCGGGAACGCCTCTGGCCCCATGCCGGGCGCCGCGATCGATCTGATGGACGAAGTGTGCTCACGAAGTCACACCGAGGTCGAGATGCTCGCCGCAGGCACACCGGCCGAGGTCGTTGTCACCGGGCCTTTCGTGCGGAAGGTACTGCGTGACATCGCTGCCGAGTTGTACGTGCCCGAGCCGGAAACCCGCCCCACCCCGGAACCGAAGCCGGTGCCGGACCCGTTCGCCGGGTCCGGCGTCGACCTGTGGATGATCAGCTGAGCGTGCGCGAGAACAGGGCCAGCAGCTCCGTCCAGTGCCGCTCCGCCGCCTCCGCGTTGTAGGCGGACGTGTCGGACTGGGTGTAGCCGTGGTGCGCGCCCTCGTAGACCTCGCACCGGTGCGTCACGCCCGCGGCGGTGAGGGCCTTCTCCAGGCGTTCGATCTGCTCCACCGGCATCGCGGCGTCCTGGTCGGCGTGCGCGAAGTACAGCTCGGCGGTGACCGAACCGGCCACCAGGTGCGGGCTGTCGGGTGCCTCCGACGCCAGGTTCGCGGCGTGGAAGCCCGCCGCTGCCGCCACCCGGTGCGGGTAGGTGCCCGCGGTGCGCAGGGCGATGCCGGCGCCCATGCAGTAGCCCGTGATGCCCACCGGGCCGTCCACCGTCAGCGGCGAGTCGGCCAGGTAGCGCAGGTAGGCGTTGGCGTCGCTCATCAGGCCGGCAAGCGTGAGCGACTGCATCACCGGGATGATCTTCTCGAACAGGGATGGGCGGGAGGCCGCGTCGATGAAGTCCGGCAGGTCGAACAGCGGGGTGCGGCCCGCTCGGTAGAAGACGTTCGGGACCAGGACGACGTAGCCGGAGGCGGCCAGGCGGTCGGCCATCGCGGTCAGGTGCGGGCGCAGGCCGAAGGCGTCCATGTAGAACAGGACCGCCGGGAACGGGCCTTCGCCGTCGGGACGGGCCAGGTAGGCGTCGGCGACGCCGTCCGCGGTGGTCACGTCCACGGTCGTGCCGGGCATGAGAGTCCCTCCGGAGCTAGTCGGCCGGTGCGAACGGCACCAGCACGACGGTGATGTTGTCGTGGCCGCCCGCGTCGAGGGCGACCTTCACGAACTCCTCCGGGCCGCACGGCAGCAGCGGCTGGAGGTCCTCGGGCTCGGGGCGGTAGTTGTGCAGGCCGTCCGAGCAGAGCAGGAACACGCCGGACGTGGTGGGGCGCAGGGTGGCGACCTGCGGGACGACCTGGCCCGCGTCGGCGCCGATCCAGCGCGACAGCACGTGAGCGCGGCGGTCCGTGCGGGCCTGTTCCTCGGTCAGCACGCCCTCGGCGACGAGCTGCGCCGCCCAGGTGTCGTCCGTGGTGAGCTGCTTGGAGCCCTCGTCGGCCAGCCAGTACGCGCGTGAGTCGCCCACCCAGCCGACCGTCACGGAGTTCTCGGTGACCAGCACGGAGACGAACGTGCACGACGGCGCGACACCGCGGCCGCCCGCTTCGAGCGGCTCGTTCTCGACGAGCTTCTCCACCGCGGTGCACGACGCGGAGACGGCGTCGATCATCGCCTGCTCCGGGTCGGCGGTCTCGATCAGCGCGTTGAGCAGCACGTCCACCGCGGCGTCGGCGGCGGCCTGGGAGGCCTGCTCGGCGCGTTCGGAGGAGGCGACGCCGTCGCAGACGACGGCCGCGACACCCTTGCCCGCCACGTGCCCGAACGCCATCGAGTCCTCGTTGCGCGCACGGCGCTTGCCGCGGTCCGACACGCCCGACACGGCGCCCAGCGCGTACTCGACCCGGTCGCGGGCCGACGGCTGGTGCCGGCCGCACTGGGTGCAGTAGTCCTCGTCATCGATGTCCGGCGACCCGCACAGGATGCACGAGGCCTGCGCGGGACCGGTGGGTCCGCCCAGCGGCGTGCGGCGCACCAGCAGGTTGCGTCCGCACGCCTCGCAGAACCGGTCCTCCGCCGCCACCGGCGCGGAGCACTCCGGGCACTTCAGGGTGTCCATCAAACCAACGTCCTAGGCCTTACCGCGTTCGCGCGGTCCACCAATGCGATCCGTTCCTCCGGCGTGGCCGCGAACCGGGCGAGCGTGCGGTAGCGACGCTCCAGACCCAGCCGAAGCTCGTGTTCGGAGAGTGCACAGTCCAGCACCTTCCCCTCGGCGGCCTGATTGCGGGTCACGTAGTCGTACGCCGCCTCCAGCACTTCGGCCGACAACTGGGTGTGCGACGCGACGTCGATGTCCAAGGCGTGCAAGCGTTCCCCGGCCGCGACGAGGTCTTCCGCCGCGCAGTCGCCGAGCTGCGCGCGCACCGCCGCCACCTGTGCCGGCAAGTGTTGTGAAGACGTGTCCGGAACCGACAACAGCACCTCGACCGCTCGCGCACGGTCACCACACGCGAGCAGCACCCGCGCCAACCCGAACGCGGCAGACACGAACGAGTGATCTGTGCGCCACACCAGCTCGTACCACGCCGCCGCCGACTTCAGATCGTCGAGAGCCTCGAAGCACACGCCCAACGCCAGCTTCGGCGCCGACTCGCCCGGCACCGCCGAGCACACCGCGTCGAAGAACCGCAGCGCGTCCGGCGCGCGCCCGTCGACCAGCGCCGCGAGCCCCCGGTACCAGTCGGGCCGCCAGTCCTCGGCGGGGTCGAGCTCCGGCTCGTCGAACATCGACGGCGCCGTCAACGCCTCCAGCTCCCGCAACGCCGTCCCGGTGTCGCCGGACTCGATCAGCACCCGCACGATCCGCAGCCGCACCTCCACGGTCAGCTCCGGTGCCTTGCGGAGGCCCTCCGGATCCGACGTCGTCGCCGTCGCGAGCCACGAGGCCGCCGCGTCCGAGGTGCTCACCGACGGCGCGGGCAACGCCAGCGCCACCTCCGCGAGGTCCAGCGCGCCCTCCACACCGAACCGACGGCGTTCCGGCGTGAACTGCCGCGACAGGCCCGGCCGCGCCACACCGTCCTCCAGCGCCAGCACCTCGCGCAGCACGCCCGTGAGCTGCTCGGCCATGTCCTCGGCCGAGGAGAACCGCAGCTCCGGGTTCGGGTTCGTGGCGCGCAGCAGCAGCCGGTGGAACGACTCGAACCGGCCCAGCAACGGTTCCTCGTCGACCGTCGGCAGCCGGTCCTTGCAGCGGCCCCGGAAGTCGAACGGGAAGCTCATCACCGCCAGCGCTCGCCCGACCGTGTAGATGTCGGAGAACACCGACGGGCCGATCGTGCCGATCTCCGGCGCCTGGTAGCCGATCGTGCCGTAGATGGGGGAGTGGTGGTCGTCGATGCGCCGCACCGCGCCCAGGTCGATCAGCTTGAGCTGCTCCTCGGTGTGGATCATGTTGTCCGGCTTGAAGTCGCAGTACAGCAGCCCCACCCCGTGCAGGTAGCCCAGCGCGGGCAGGATCTCCAGCACGTACGCGATCGCCTGCGCCAGCGGCAACGCCTCGTCGCCCCGGCCGTCGCGGCGCCGGCGGGTGATCATGTCCTTGATCGACTCGCCGCCCACGTACTCCATCACGATGTACTCGACGAGCTTGTCCAGCTCGCGGCTCTCGTGCCGGATGAAGTTGTGGATCTTCACGATGTTGGGGTGCTCGACCTCCGCGAGGAACCGCCGCTCGGCCAGCGCGGCCGCCATCGCATCGGCGTCACCTGAGTCGAGCAGGCCTTTCAGCACCACCCACCGGTCGCTGACGGCGTGGTCCAGCGCCAGGTACAGCCACCCCAGGCCGCCGTGCGCCAGGCACCCCAGCACCTCGTACTGGTCGTGCAGCACCTCACCCGGCCGCAGCTTCGGCGTGAACGAGTACGCGTGCCCGCAGTGCGGGCAGAACCCCTCCACCCGGCCCGGCTTGGTCTCGCTCTTGCGGCCCACCTTCTTGCCGCACTTCGAGCAGAACCGCTTCGCCTCCGGGACCTCGGGGTTCTCCAGCACCGCGGTCTTCGGGTCGCGGTAGGGCACCCGCGGCACCTCGACCAGGCCCGCGCCCAGCCGGCCGCGGCTCATCGACCGCGCACTGCCACGCCGCGTGCGGCCCGAGTTCGACCGCGACACCTCCTGCGACGACGACCAGGGCGCGGTCCCCGGTGCCGTCTGCGGTCCTGTCTCCGGCAGGTCTTCACTCATCGCGCAACCCCCTAGTCCCGATAACGCGCGACGGGCGGCGTCGGTGCCGGGCCCAGCGGCGTGAGCCACCGGCCGTAGATCGCGGCCCACGTGCCGTCGGTGCGCATCCGCTCCAGCACGCCGTTGACGAACCGCACCAGGTCCTCCTGCCCCTTCGGCACCCCGACGCCGTACGACTCGTCGGTGAACCGCGCCCCGACCACCTCGGTGTACGGGTCCTGCGCCGCCAGCCCGGCCAGGATCGTGTCGTCGGTGGAGATCGCGTCGGTCTGCCCCTGCTGCAGCATCACCAGGCAGTCCGTCCAGTTCGGCACGCTCACCGTCGTCTTCACCCGGTTCACCACGTTGTTCAGCGACGTCGACCCCGACGCCACGCACACCCGCTTGTCCGCGAGCCCCTCCACGCCGGTGACGCCGGAGTTGCGGCGCACCAGCACCCGCTGCCCCGCCTGGTAGTAGACCTGCGAGAAGTCGACGTCCTTGAGCCGCTCGCAGGTGATCGTCATCGTGCGCACCACCACGTCCACGTCCCCGCGTTGCAGCATCGGGATGCGCTCCGCCGCCGTGACGACCTTGAACTGCACCTTCTTCTCGTCGCCGAACACGGCCCTCGCGATCTGCCGCGCCACGTCGACGTCGAAGCCCTCGATCTCGCCGGTGAACGAGTTGCGGAACCCCATCAGGTACGTGTTCTGGTCCACCCCGGCGATCAACCGGCCGCGCTGCTGGATCCTGGCCATCGTCGACCCGTCCGGCATCTGGTTCACCGGCGGCAACGCGCCCGGCCGCAGGCTCGCCGTCGCGTCGCAGGCCGGGGGAGCACCGGCCGCGCTCGACGGCGCCGCCGACACCGTGCTCGCGTTCGCCGGCTGCGGCGCCGCGGCCGTGCGCGGCACCACCTCGCTCGGCGGCGGACCCGCCGAACACGCTCCGACCAGCAGCAACGCAGCCAGTGTCAGTCGCCTCATCGGTACTCCTTGAGCCGCTGCCACAGTCCCATCGTCGACCCGGCCGCGCTGATCGCCGCCAGCACCAGCACCCCCACGACCGTGCCCGCGAGCGACGCCCGCGCCACCGCCACCTCGTCGCTGAAGTCCTGCCGCGCCTCGCCGATCCCGCGCACCAGCGCCTGGTCCAGCGAGTCGAAGTACGGGTTGTTGATCAACGCCACCGCGTCGTTGTACTGGCCCGCGTCGTCGGCCTCGCGGATGCGTTGATGCACCTGCTGCCACTGCCGGAAGTGCCGCATCGCCTCGTCCACCGCCGCGGTGTTCCCCATCTTCGCCGCCTGGTCGAGCAGCCCCTCCAGCCGCTCCGACACCTCGACGAAGTTCTTCTCGTAGGACTGCCCCGCACCCCGCGCGACCAGCGTCAGCGTCTCCTCGCCGCGCGCGGTCAGCGTCGCGATCCGCGCCTGCGCGAGCACGTCGACCTTCTTCGACGCCGCCCGCGAGTCCGACACGTCGTGCATCACCAGCACCGACACCGTCGTCACCCACAACAGCGACAACGCCGCCGCGCCCGTCGCGACCAGCAGACCGAGGTTGAGCAGCCGGTTCGTCCGGCGCGTCAGGTACCGCTGGGTGCCCACCAGCGCCACCACGAACCCCAGCGCGACCAGCACCGACCCCCACGGGAACGTCGCCTCGTCCTGCGCGCGTTCCACCCGGTCCGTCTCCGCCTGGTACAGCTCCTGCGCCGCGGGCAGCAGCTGCGTGCGCATCAACCCCGACGCCTCGCGCAGGTAGGCCGCGCCCACCGGGAAGCCCTGCCGGTTGTTCGTGCGCGCCGTCTCGATCAGCCCCGTGTACACCGGCAGCTGCGCCGCCAGCGTCGCCGTCAGCTCCGGCGAGGACGCGGTGGCCACCGACAGCGCGGCCTGGGCCTGCGCGATGTCCGCCTCGTATCGTTCCCGCAGCTCAGAAGGCTCCAGGCCGCCTGAGAGGAACGCGCTCGCCGCCGTCGCGTCCGCGTCCTGCAACGCCCGGTAGACCTCCTGCGCGGCGTGCGCGAGCGGCTCCGATCGCGTCGCCAGGTCCTCCAGCGCCCGTTCCTGCCGGTTCACGCTCCACGTCGTCAGCCAGCCGCTCGCCAGGCTCGCCACCACCAGCACCACGACGATCAGGCTCAACCGACCGGGGGTCGACCGCGCCAGGCCGGTGACCCGGCGCACCAGCGCCTGCCGGGGACGGGAGTCGATCACCACGAGCGGGCCTCCCAGCGGTGAAGTTGATCGGCGTGGCGTAACTGTAGGCACCCAGATGACACCGCGTGGGAATTAACGACGCATCCCGGCACGCGTCACTCAGGTGTTACAGCGCGCGCGACTCGATCAGCCGATTGACGCCGTCGAGGATCATCTCCAGGCCGAACTCGAACGAGTGCTCGGGGGAGAACGCGCTCTGGTGCGCCTCGCCGACCGCGCCGCCCACCCGTGCCGCGACCGGGTAGCGCGCCGGGTCGAACACCGTCATCAGCACGGGCGCCGCCGCGTCCCACCACTGCTGGTCGGTGAGGCCTGTCTCCTTCTCGGTCACCGCGGCCGCCGTCAGCCCGCGCGCCGAGTTCTGCACGTGCCCGAGCACGAGGTTGAGCACCGAGTCCATCTCCACGTCGGACAGGCCGATGCCGTCCAGCCCGCGCAGCTCGAAGTCGTACTTCGCCGCCACCTGCGGGCCCAGCACCGTGCGGGACGGCGCGACCTGCAACAACCACGGGTGCCTACGGTGCAGCTCCAGGTTCTCCCTGGCCACGTAGGCGAGGTGGGCGCGCCAGCCGTCCTGCTCGTCGCGGCCGGTCGCGGCCTGCACCGTGTCGACCATGACGTCGATCAGCTCGCCCTTGCCCGGCACGTAGGTGTAGAGCGACATCGTCCCCACGCCCAGCGCCTCGGCCACGCGCCGCATCGACAACGCCTTCAGCCCGTCCGCGTCCGCGAGGTCGATGCCCGTCCGCACGATCCGGTCCACGCTCAGATCCG
This sequence comes from Lentzea sp. NPDC058450, assembly GCF_042721395.1. Lineage (NCBI taxonomy): Bacteria > Bacillati > Actinomycetota > Actinomycetes > Pseudonocardiales > Pseudonocardiaceae > Lentzea > Lentzea sp. NPDC058450. Next base: position 315,712 of record NZ_JBHXLO010000001.1, on the reverse strand, counting down.
GCTTGCCCTTGCGCGACACCCGTTCCTGCGTGCGCCACAGCAACGCCAGCGTCCGCGCCGGGTCTCCGCTGCCCGTGTGTTCGATCACGAGCGCGACACTACCGTACCGTATGCTGTACGGTACAGGGTATGTTCGTCGCAGCCGATCCACCCAGATTCGGTCAGCTCCACGGAAAACCCCTGCTCGAAGCCCTGCCCTCGGCGTTGGAGGGCACCGATTACTGGTCAGTGGCCGCCGCGCCCGCGCTCGCCCTCGTCGCGCGCGGGCGGATCGTGCCCGACGTGACCGCCGCCGGGTACGACACGTGGCGGGTCGGGCCGCTCGACCACGCCGACGAACTGCACCTGCGGCAACTGGCCGCGCACGGCGACTACGACGAGCTGCGGGCGTTCCTCGACGCCGTGGCCGACGTTCTGCCGCGTGCCGCCGCGGGGGCATCCGCCGACACGCTGCCGCGGGGTGGCACCGGACCGTTCGCGGGTCACGAGGCCTGCGACGTGTCCGAGCTCAAGGGGTGGGCCGACGAGCAGATCACCCTGTCGTTGCGCATCGAGATGACCTCCGATCAGCGGTTCCGGGCGATCGTGCAGGTCCGCGCCGTCACCGACCCCTCGCCGCGCGACGTACGGGGCTCCGGGCGTGAGCTCGATGCGATCCGGGCGATGGCACGCGTCGACTGGGCGCCGTTGCAGCGGCTGCTCGACGAGGCCGAGCTCTCCGACATTGAGGTCGCCGAACTGCTCGGGCTCGACATCGAGGTGCACTGGCCGCGCGACCTCGCCACCGGGCTGTCCGCGCGGGCCGTGATCGGCGAGCCGAGCGGGGCGTTCCAGGCCGGGGACCTGCTGTCGTTCGACTGGCGGCTCGCGCTGGGCGGCGCCGAGCTGACCGAGGCCGAGATGGACCTCGTCGCCGAGGCCTCACGGCCGGTGGTCCGGCTGCGCGACCAGTGGGTGCTGGTCGACCCGTCGCTGCGGCGCAAGGCCCGGCAACGGCTCAAGCCGATCAGCGCCGTGCAGGCCGTCACCGCCGCGCTGACCGGCGTCGCGGTGATCGACGGCGAACAGGTCGAGGTCGCGCCGCACAGCCTGGCCGCCGCGATCGCCGCCGTGCCGGACTTCCCCCAGCCCCCGGCGTTGCAGGCGCAGCTGCGCGACTACCAGCTGCACGGGCTGCGCTGGCTCGCGCACATGACCGGGCTCGGGCTCGGCGCGTGCCTGGCCGACGACATGGGCCTCGGCAAGACCATCACGCTGATCGCCCTGCACCTGCACCGCGCCTCGGAACTGCCGACGCTCGTGGTGTGCCCGGCGTCGTTGCTGGGCAACTGGGAACGCGAGATCCGCCGGTTCGCGCCCGGCGTGCCCGTCAGCCGCTACCACGGTCCACAGCGGACGCTCGCGTCGTCGGGCGTGGTGCTCACGACGTACGGCACGATGCGTCTCGACGTCGAGGCGTTGCGGTCGCACGAGTGGGGGATGGTCGTCGCCGACGAGGCGCAGCACGTCAAGAACCCGCACTCCGGCACCGCCAAGGCGCTGCGGTCGATCCCCGGCGGCGCGCGGGTCGCGCTGTCCGGCACGCCGGTCGAGAACTCGTTGTCCGAGCTGTGGTCCATTCTGGACTGGACGACCCCCGGTCTGCTCGGCACGCACCGCGCGTTCCGCACCCGCTGGCCCGCGCCCGACGACACGCTGACGAAGGTCGTGCGGCCGTTCCTGCTGCGGCGCCGCAAGTCCGACCCCGGCGTCGCCCCCGAACTGCCCGCCAAGACCGAGACCGACCGGTTCGTCTCGCTGTCGGTCGAACAGGCCGCGCTGTACGAGGCGCTGACGCGGGAGACGCTCGACCAGATCGCGTCCTCGGACGGCATGGCGCGCCGAGGCCTCGTGCTGAAGCTGCTCACCGGGCTCAAGCAGATCTGCAACCACCCGTCGCACTACCTCGGCCACCCGGCGTTGCAGGGCACCTCCGGCAAGCTCGACCTGCTCGACGAACTGCTCGACACCATCGTCGCCGAGGACGGGTCCGCGCTGATCTTCACCCAGTACGTCGGCATGGCCCGCCTGCTGGAACAGCACATCAAGCAGCCCACCAGGTTCCTGCACGGTGGCACGCCCGTGCCGCAGCGCGAGCGGATGGTCGACGACTTCCAGAGCGGCCGCGCGCCCGTGTTCCTGTTGTCGCTCAAGGCGGCCGGCACCGGCCTCAACCTCACCCGCGCCGACCACGTGATCCACTTCGACCGCTGGTGGAACCCCGCCGTCGAGGACCAGGCCACCGACCGCGCCTACCGCATCGGCCAGACCAGGCCCGTCCAGGTCCACAAGCTCGTCACCGAAGGCACCGTCGAGGAACGCATCGCCGCGCTGCTGCAGGACAAGCGCGCCCTCGCCGACGCCGTCCTGCACGGGGGAGAGGCCGCGTTCACCGAACTGACCGACGCCGAACTCGCCGAGCTCGTCCTGCTGAGGAGCACCTGATGACCGCCCGCGGATTCGCCGCGTTCCCCAAGGTGAAACGCCGCGTCGCCACCACCTGGTGGGGCAAGACGTGGGTCAAGGCGTTGGAGGACACCGCCCTCGACACCACACTGCTGCGCCTGGGCCGCCGCTACGCCCACGCGGGCGTCGTCGGCCCGATCACGGTGAGCCCCGGCCGCCTGCACGCCCAGGTCCACGACAACGACACCGTCCACAGCACGACGGTCCTGATCCCCGTGCTGTCCGAAGTCCACTGGGGACGGTTCCTCGACCGCGTCGCCGAGAACCCGGCCCACATCGCCGCTTTGCTGGCCAACGACATGCCCCGCGACCTCGTTCAGGCCGCCGAAGAGTCCGGAGTGGACCTCGTCCCCGGCATCGGCGACCTCGAACCCGAGTGCGACTGCGACGGCTGGGAGCTCCCGTGCCGCCACGCCGCCGCCCTCGCGTTCCAGGTCGGCTGGCTGCTCGACGCCGACCCGTTCGTCCTGCTGCTGCTCAAGGGAAAACCGGAACAGGAACTCCTCGACGCCCTCCGCCTGCGCGTCGCCGGTCCACTCACGACCAGAACACCTGTGGTGGTTTCCGTCGAACCCGCAGGTCAACTACCCCCTCGTCCCGCACTGCCGACCACCACACCTGTGGTGCTCCAGGTCGAACCGCCACCCGGCTTCGAGGCCGCGGAACTGGTCGCGCTGATGGAGATCGCCGCGAACCGCGCCCGCTCACTGCTGCGTTCGGGCACTCTCGAAGGGTGATCACCGAGAAGCAGAAGATGACGACCGGCCAGCTGTACAAGGACTCCGACCCCGAACTGGTCGCCGAACGCGTGGCGGCCCAGCAGCTGGTCGACGAGTTCAACGCCACCCGCTCCGCCGACGTCATCGCCCGTCTGTTCGGTTCGATCGGCGAGGGCTCGTGGGTCATGCCGCGCTTCCAGTGCGACTACGGCTACCAGATCCACCTGGGCTCCAACAGCTTCCTCAACTACGACGCCATCCTCATGGACTGCGCCACCATCACCATCGGCAACGACGTCTCCATCGGCCCCCGCGCACAACTGCTCACCGCCCTGCACCCGATCGAGGATCACGAAGCCCGCCGCCAGCGCTTCGAGAGCGCCGCCCCCATCACCATCGGCGACAACGTGTGGCTGGGCGGCGGCGTCATCGTGTGCGCCGGCGTCACCATCGGCGAGAACTCCGTCATCGGAGCCGGTAGCGTCGTCACGCGCGACATCCCGCCGCGCTCACTGGCCGTCGGCAACCCCTGCAAGGTGATCCGTGAGCTATGACAAACGCGTCGTCGAACCCCTGATCCTGCTCGGCCTGACGGCCGTCGCCCTGGTCGTGTCGGGCATCGGCCCGTACTCGCGCGGCACCTGGGTGCTGGAGGTCGCCCCCGTCGTGATCGGCGGGGCGATCCTGGTGGCCACGTTCCGCCGGTTCCCGCTCACGCCGTTGCTGTACCGGCTGCTGTTCCTGCACGCGCTGGTGCTGATCCTCGGCGGCCACTACACCTACGCCCGCGTGCCCGTCGGGTTCTGGGCGCAGGACCTGTTCGACCTGGCTCGCAACCACTACGACCGCTTCGGCCACTTCGTCCAGGGCTTCGTGCCCGCGATCCTGGCGCGCGAAGTGCTGCTGCGGCGCGGGGTTCTGCGGCCGGGCGGATGGTTGTTCGTGCTGGCCACGTCGGTGTGCCTGGCGTTCAGCGCCTGCTACGAGCTGCTGGAGTGGCTGTCGGCGGTGCTGGGCGGGGAGGCCGCCGGGGACTTCCTCGGGACGCAGGGCGACGTCTGGGACACCCAGTGGGACATGTTCATGGCGCTGCTGGGTGCCGTGGTCGCGCAGCTGCTGCTGGCACGGGCGCACGACCGCGCGATCGCCCGTGTCGGTTGTACGGGCGTTCGCGCCCGGCGAATCCCCCACCCCCCGCGGGCCGCGGAACCCCGACCAGCGCGGCACGCAACACATACACCCCGGCCGAGGCGTTCTGGAGCGACTGGCCCGGGACGGCGTCTACCGCTCCCAGTTCGAGACCGGCACCAGCAACGGTGGCCTGACCGCCCACCCCGGCGGAGTCCGCTGGGAGTGGGAGAGCAAGCTCTTCGGCGGCGCCTACGACCAGGCCTCGCCCTCCGCGCGGCCCAAGTACGGCGCGCTCGACCACCGTCGACAGGGCTGTGGCGGGGCGCCGCGGTTCGGGTCCGCCCACCTGCGGCTCAAGGAAGAAGTCCTGGACCGCACCACCTTCTGCTACCCGGACAGCTTCTTCGACCCGGTCGACTTCGGCACCGCCCGCCGGTTCGCCCTGCTGGGCCACGCCGCCCCCGCCGACCCGCTCGACGACTACGTCGAGGCCCACGTCCACGGCCCGGTCACCTTCGACGACGTGGAGGCCGTCGTGCTCGACCCGGCCCACCCGGAGGTCGACCTGCCGTGCCCGGTGGAACGGCACGCGGGCTTCCGGCTGTCCACACAGGACCTCCTGCGCCACGCCGACTACCGCACGCCCGAGTCGGTCGCGCTGGGTCTCGCCCTCGCCGGAGACGGGATTCTCACGCCCGACCTGCTCGACGCCGCGGACGCGTCGCCGCAGGTGATCAAGCACCTCTGGCACCACCTCGCGAGATTCGGCTACGCCAGGTAGAGCTCGGCCAGCCGCCGCACCGCCGCCGTCACCTGCTCCCGCAGCTCCGCCGGCTCCAGCACCTCCACCTCGCCGCCCATCCGCAACAACATCCCCGCCGCGTGCGCCACCGACTCGATCGGGATGGTCACCCGGAACCCCGCCCCGTCCTCCACAACGGACTCCTCCGCCGCCCGCGCCACCACCGGCAGCACGTGCGAGTCGAAGATCTCCCACCCGCGCGCCGACAGCCGGATCACCGCGGTCCCCGTGTACTGCCGCGCCTGGAACTCCTCCAACGACGCCGCCCAGTGCGCGGCCAGGTCGAAGTCCGCGGGCCGTTCGAACGGCTCCAGCACGACGACCGACTGGATCTGCGCCACCCGGTACGTCGAGATCCGCGACGACCCCAGCGCGACCAGGTACCACCGGCCGGCCTTCAGCACGAGCCCCAGCGGCCGCAGCACGCGCGTCACGTCCTCGGGTGAGCGCCAGCGCCGGTAGCCGACCTCGATCGACCGTTCCCGCCACACCGCGTCCGCCACGACCTCCAGCAACGGCGACCGCTCCGCGTCGTAGTACCAGGAGGGCGCATCCAGGTGGAACCGCGTGGCCATGCGGGAGGCCCGGTCGCGCATCGGCGACGGCAGCGCCGCCATCAGCTTGAGCTGGGCCGCGGCCACCGCGTCACCGAGCCCCAGGTCGGCCGCCGCGCCCGGCAGGCCGGCCAGGAACAGCGACTCCGCCTCCTGCTCGGTCAACCCGGTCAGCCGGGTGCGGTAGCCGTCCAGGAGCTGGTAGCCGCCGGTGGGGCCCGCGTCGCCGTACAGCGGCACGCCGGCGGCGTGCAGCGACTCCACGTCGCGGTAGATCGTGCGCACCGAGACCTCCAGCTCCGAGGCCAGAGCTGAGGCCGTCATCCGCCCCTTCGTCTGCAGCAGCAGGAGCAGCGAAACCAGTCGACTCGCACGCACGCGGAATACACTGACACACCCTGTCAGGGTTAGTTCATATGTTCGACGACATGGCTTTCTACGAGAAGCAGCTGGCGGTCAAGGAACCGCTGGTCGTCGCGGGCAGACACGTCAAGCGCTACGAGGTGGTCACTCCCGGGCTGGAGATCACCGACGACGTCCGCGAGGCGGCCTACGCGTTCCTGCCGCGTCTCTACCCCGACTTCGAGGACCCGACGCCGCCCGCGACCGTGACGGTGCTGCACCGCAGCGCGGCGGGCATGTACCTCAACGCGTACAACTGGGTCTGGGACAACGTGCTGCACTGCCGCACGGCCGTCTCGGGCGACCAGCCGTTCCTCGGCAGCACCGATCCCGATCTGCGCACCTTCAGCGTCATCCCCAAGGACCTCATCGGCTGCGTCTGGGAGCTGCCGCCGCTGGAGCACGAACGGTCGGCATGGGTGCGGTACGTGCTCGACCCCGAGGCGCCAGACTTCGACGGCTACCTCGCTGACAGCCTCGCCGCGGGACTGGTGGGGCGATGAGCGACGAGTGGCAGGGCGCCGCGTCCCGGTAAGCCCCGTAATCCGGTGGACGGCGGCGTTAGGTTCGCAGACATGACCACACCGGAGAACGTCGTGCGTGCCCTGGCCGAACCGACGAGGCTGCGGGCGTTCGCCGCCGTCGTGCTCGGCGCGGGCACGCTCACCGACGTCGCCTCCGCCTCCGGACTCAAGCCCAAGGACGCCGGCACGGCGCTGAACAAGCTGAGGGAGGCAGGGCTGGTCGTGGGCGACCCCGCCCGGCCCGCCGACCTCAAGCCGCTCGCCGCGACGCTCACGGAGTCAATGCCCGCGGACGGGCTCGCGCCGTTCATCCAGAACGACCGGCTCGTCTCACTGCCGGTCGCCCACGAACGGCGCCGCAAGATCCTCGAGCACGTCGCCGCGCACGCCTTCACCGCGCGCACGTACTACGAGGAGAAGGAGATCAACGAGCGGCTCAGGGCGTGGTGCGACGGGGGAGAGGTCGACCACGTCACCATCCGCCGCTACCTCGTCGACCTCGGTCTGCTCGAACGCGGCGGCGGCCTGTACCAGGCTCAACCCCTGCCGATGTAAGGCATCCCGGTCGCCATCACGGTCATGAACTGCACGTTGGCGTTCAACGGCAGCTGAGCTTGGTAGAGCACGGCGTCGGCGACGTGCCGCACGTCGAAGGTGGGCTCCGGCCGCATCTCGAAGTCGGCCTGCAGCACGCCGCCGCCCATCCGCGCGGTCATCTCCGTCGCCGCGTTGCCGATGTCGATCTGCCCGCACGCGATGTTGTGCGCGCGGCCCTCCAGCGACAACGACTTCGTCAGCCCGGTCATCGCGTGCTTGGTGGCGTTGTAGGCGACGGCGTGCGGGCGCGGCACCGACGCGGAGATCGAGCCGTTGTTGATGATCCGGCCACCGCCGTGCGTCTTCATCACCTTGAACGCCTCGCGCGCGCAGAGGAACGCGCCCGTCAGGTTCACCCCGACGACCTTCTCCCACGCGCTCAACGAGAACTCGTCGAGCGGCGTCGCGCGCACGTTCATGCCCGCGTTGTTGAACAGCACGTCGACCCGGCCGAAGCGCTCCACCACTGTTTCGAAAAGTCGCACGACGGAGTCCTCACGGGACACATCCGTCGGCACCACGAGAGCGCTCTCGGGAAAGCCCTCTCCCGTTTCGGCCAACGCGTCCTCGCGCCGTCCTGCCAGCGCCACCTGGAACCCCGCCGCCAGCAGGGTCCGCGCCGCCGCACGTCCCACACCCGAACCGGCTCCTGTCACGACCGCCACAGCCATCGGTGATCTCCCCTCGATCCAGCGATTGCCCGAAGTGTCCCGTGTGGAGTAATTACCAGGTGTGGAGTGTGAAGAGGACACCTGCCTGCTGTGCGCGGGGTCCGGAACGATGTCGTGGCAGCAACCCGTTCCCGGTCCGGAAGGCCTTGTGCTGCACGAGATGTCGCACCCGTGCCCACGCGGCTGCTCGGGCTGGTGGAAGCTTCCGAACGGCGAACGCAGAGGCATCGTCGCAGGCAATGTCGCACGCGCCAACGAGATTCCAGCCGGACCGTCCACCCAGGCCTGATCACCGAGCGTGAACGATGGGGGTCACCCATTATTGCCGGGACGGTCCCTGCTTGGCGGCTGCCACCACTCCGAGTAGAAGCGGACACTGTTCTTCTGTGAAGGAGTGCAGCCGTTGCCTTGGTTCTGGGCTCAACGAGGACCGGACCGCCTGCCGGGTCTGCGGAGGCTTGGGTCAGGTCCCCGACCGCTAGCTGGGCCTATTTCTTCGTCATCAAGGTCGGGCCGAGGATCCGGCGGGCCAACCGCCGGGTCAACGACTTGGACTTGCGCGCAGCCGCCGGGGTGGCGGCCGCCGGAGCCTGCGTGACAGGTGCGGCGGGTGGAGCGGGTGGTGCGGGCACCGGCTCGACGCCGGGAATCGTCGCCTCGTCTGGTTCGTGCGTCGGGAACTTCGCGAACACCTGGGTCTCGGCCTCGACATTGCCGGGCTGCTGCTGCTCGAACGGCACGCGCAGATCTTGCCATCGGTGTCATTCACGCCTCGAATGAGGGGTAACTCCCCGGTAACGAGGTGACGGGCGTCACGCAGCACACTGGGCGGTGGTGGCCCCAGGCGGAGTGTGATGACTGAAACGACCGAGCGCGCGAACGTCGGGCCGCCCGACACGCGTCTCTGGGAGCAGATCGCGCAGGGCGACCACGCCGCGTTCACCGAGCTGTTCGAACGCCACGCCGAGGCGGTCTGGAACTACGCCTACCGCCTCACCGCGTCCTGGTCGCAGGCCGAAGACCTGCTCTCCGCCACGTTCCTGACCGCCTGGCGCAAACGTGGCGACGCCCAGCTCGTGCGCGACTCCGCGCTGCCGTGGCTCTACACCGTCACCGCGAACCGCGCCCGCACCGAGTGGCGCGCCAAGCGCAGGGCGTTGCGACTGGTCACGAGGCTGACCCCGCAGGACGAACGCGACCACGCCGACGAGGTCGCCGCCCGCACCGACGCCCAGCGCCGCCTGGTCGAGGTCGTGGCGGCCATCGCGAAGCTGCCGAACTCCGAACGCGAGATCGCCCAGCTCTGCCTGCTCGGCGACGTGTCCGTCCCCGACGCCGCCACGCTCCTCGGCATCACCGAGTCGAGCGTCCGCGCCCGCGTCTCCCGCACTCGCGCCCGGCTGCGCGACCTCACCCCCGAGGACAACGCATGATCGACCAGCTGCCCGACCACCGCCCGTTGCCCGCCGACGTTCGCATGCGCGCCCGGCAGCGCCTGTCCGAGGGCATGGACACGCCCGTGCGCAACGGCAGGCCGGTCCTCATCGCGGCGGGTGTCAGCCTCCTCGCCGCCGGCACCGTCTTCGCGAGCCAGGCGCTCCTCGGCACCACGGCCGACGTCGCCGCCCCGCCGATGCAGCACAACGGCGAGTTCGTCGGCAAGGACCGCGCGCTGGTGAACAACGTCGAGAAGGGCGTGGTCGCCCCCGACGCCCTGGCCCGTTGCACGGCGGTCGCCACGAGTGCCCACCCGCCCGCCGCGGAGTGGACCCCGATCGCCACCAGCCGCAAGAACGGCACCGTGCTGAGCGCGTTCCGGGTGCCCGCAGGCGTGTTCTTCTGCGCGAACACCGCCACCACCACGACCCTGTCCGCCCCGGACGCCGCCACCGTCAGCGACGACCTGCGCCAGGTGAAGATCCTGTTCACCACCCCGACCGGCGCGATGGCGGGCCTGGTGTCGCCGGACGTGAAGATACTCGGCCTGTCCCGCGTCGGGGACAAAGGTGAGAACAACGAGTACCCCGGCATCGTCGACGGCCTGTTCTTCGGCCCGACCGGGTTCACCAAGCCCGAGAACGGCACGATGGCGCTGGTCAACGGCCACGACTTCGCGGTGCGCGGGGTGCCGAAGCCGACCAAACCGGTGGTGGACCGCCCGTTGCCGCCCGCCGACCGCGAGACGCCCGAGCAGCAGAACTTCGCGAAGTGCCTGCGCGACCGCCCGATCCCGGACGCCGACCAGTTCGCGCACGCCCAGTCCGTGAAGGTCAGCGGCACCGACACGATGATCCTCGGCCGGTTCAACGACCTGCTGCTCTACTGCCGCAACGCGAGCGAGAGCCCGACGGCCGGGTTCGTCATCGAGCTCGACGACCTCAAGGAGGTCCGCGGCACCACGATCGCGGGCACGTCGGCGTTCTACGACTTCACGCCGTCGACCGTCGACGACAAGGGCGAGTACCACGGCGGCGGCAGCAACAGCGCCAAGGTGATCGGCCTGGTCCTCGACCCGAGGGCCACGTCCATCACCTACACGAGCCCTGGGGTGGGGGACGCGTCCGCCACGATCGCGGGGGGCACGTTCGTGCTGAACGCGAGCCTGCTCGACCGCAGCCCCGAGGCGCGGGTCGTGGTGCGGGACGCGGCGGGCAAGGTGCTGGAGACGATCACCCCGCAGAACCCGTCCTGAGCGCGGCGGCCACCCTGGCCGCGCGCTCGGGCGGCAGGGCGAAGTGGTTGGACGGGTTGCGGACGGAGGAGACGCCGTTGTTGACGGCGTAACCGGGGTCGTCACTCCAGCGCACCTGCCCGGTCTCTCCCTGGTTCTCCAGGATGTGGGCGGCTACGGCGTCGACGTCGTCCACGGCAGTACGGGCGCGCAGTGCCTCCGCCAACCGGCCGACGGCGTCGGCGGGCACGTTGTCGTCGCCGAACGCCGGCAGCAGGAGCAGCAGCCGGGCGTGCGGGTCGGAGGTGCTTCCGCCCGGCGGCGAGGAGTCGGCGGCGGACACGAGTTCTGACCAGGACATCCCCTGTCCGGGGCCGTCGCCCTCGTCGCCGGCGAAGGCCTCGGCGCGGTCCCAGTCGGGGTGGTGCACGAGGTAGTGGACGATCGTGTCGCGCTCGTACGTGCCGTAGACCACGTGCAGGCGGTGGTCACCGATGAGCGGGACAGTGAAAGCGGGAAAGCTCCCCGGCTCGCGCAGCTGGTGGAAGAGCTCCTCCGCGGCCTCGTAGTCCGCGCCGAACCACAGCTCGGCGATCTCGTCGTCGAGCACGAAGCACATGAGGTGCGCGAGCCAGAACAACGGGTCTTCCAGGAGTTCCGGCCGGTAGGTGAGAGGGCCACCTTCATAACCGGGGATCCGGACGGGGTGCAGGTCCGCGCTGTTCGTCACGGCACAGATCTTTCCCTGGACGGATTGGTTAGCATGGCGAAGTGACTGTGCAGGCGCCGGCCGAGGCCGGGTACAAGTGGATCGCGCTGTCCAACACCACGCTGGGCATGCTCATCGCCACGATCAACTCCTCGATCGTGCTGATCGCGTTGCCCGACATCTTCAAAGGCATCGCGATCAACCCGCTCGACCCGGCCAACACCGGCTACCTGCTGTGGATGATCATGGGGTTCCTGGTCGTCACGGCCGTGCTGGTGGTGAGCTTCGGGCGGCTGGGCGACATGTACGGCCGGGCCCGCATGTACAACCTCGGCTTCGCGATCTTCACCGCGAGCTCGGTGATGCTCGCGGTCACCTGGTTCGACGGGGACGCCGCCGCGCTGTGGCTGATCGGGTGGCGGGTCGTGCAGGGCGTGGGCGGTGCGTTCCTGATGGCGAACTCGTCGGCGATCCTCGCCGACGCCTTCCCGGTCACGCAGCGCGGCATGGCGCTCGGGATCAACGGGGTCGCGGCCATCGCCGGGTCGTTCCTGGGGCTGGTGATCGGAGGGCTGCTGGCGCCGGTCAACTGGAACCTGATCTTCATCGTGTCCGTGCCGTTCGGCCTGTTCGGCACGGTCTGGGCCTACCTCAAGCTGCGCGACACCGGAGAACGCCGGCACGCCGAGATGGACTGGTGGGGCAACATCACGTTCGCCGTCGGGCTCATCGTGCTGCTGGTCGGGATCACCTACGGCATCCAGCCGCACGGCACCTCGCAGACCGGCTGGACCAGCCCGTTCGTGCTCACGTGCCTCATCGGCGGGCTGGCCGTGCTGGTGGCATTCGTCGTCATCGAGCACCGCGTGCCGAACCCGCTGTTCGACCTGCACCTGTTCCGGCTGCCGTCGTTCACCTGGGGCAACATCGCCAACTTCGCGTCGGCGCTCGGGCGGGGCGGGCTGCAGTTCATCCTGATCATCTGGCTGCAGGGCATCTGGCTGCCGCTGCACGGCTACTCCTACGAGGAGACGCCGTTGTGGGCGGGCATCTACATGCTGCCGATGACGGTCGGGTTCCTGCTGGCCGCGCCCACGGCCGGGATCCTGTCCGACCGGCTCGGCAGCCGGGCGCTGGCGTTCGGCGGCAACGTGCTGACCGCCGTGACGTTCGCGCTGCTCATCGCCCTGCCGGTGGACTTCCCGTACTGGGAGTTCGCGGTGATCCTGGTGTTCACCGGGATCGGGATGGGCATGTTCTCCTCGCCCAACCGTGCCGAGGTGATGAACTCGTTGCCCGCCAACGCGCGTGGGTCGGGCAGCGGCATGATGACCACGTTCCAGAACACCGCGATGGTGCTGTCCATCGGGTTCTTCTTCAGTCTCATCATCGTCGGCTTCTCGCAGTCGCTGCCGGGTGCGATGCGCACGGGGCTGGTGGACCACGGCGTGTCCGCCCAAGCCGCCGCCCAGGTCGCGGCACTGCCCGCGGTCGCGGTGCTGTTCGCGGCGTTCCTCGGCTACAACCCGATCCAGCAGCTGCTCGGCGACCAGCTCGCGACGCTGCCGCCCGACCAGGCCGCGTTCCTCACCGGCCGCGGGTTCTTTCCGAGCCTCATCTCCGGACCGTTCGCGCAGGGCCTCGCGATCGCGTTCGGGTTCGCCATCGCGCTGTGCCTGCTGGCCGCGTTCGCGTCCCTGAAGTGCGGGAAACCGGTGGACAACCGCGTCAAGATTCGAGCGTGAGAACCGAACGCCTGACCCTGCGGCCGATGCGACCGTCCGACGTGGACGCGCTGACCGAGCTGCACGCCGACCCCGAGGTCATGCGCTACCTCGACCCCGCCCCGGTGGAGAACTACCTCGGCGAGAGCTTCCTCGCCGCGCACGAGAACGAGACGGGCCTCTTCGTCGGCTGGTTCGAGTTCAAAGGCGAGAACGAGGTCGAGCTCGGCTACCGGCTGCACCGGGCGTTCTGGGGGCTCGGCTACGCCACCGAGGGCGGCCGAGCGTTGATCGCACGGGGCTTCACCAGCGGAGACGTCGACCGCGTGGTCGCCACGACGATGTTCGTCAACGCGGGCTCGCGGCGCGTGATGGAGAAGTGCGGACTGAAGCACGTCCGCACCTTCCACCTCGACTTCCCCGATCCGCTGCCCGGCGCGGAATACGGAGAGGTCGAGTACGCGCTTACCAGAGAGGAGTGGTCACAGACTCAGGGGGAAGCGCATGTGGCAGACGGAAAAGGTTGACCTCGAGGCGTACTTCGCGCGAACGGGCGCATCGGCGTCGAGTTCGCTCGCGGAGTTGCACGAGAAGCACGTGCTCGCCATTCCGTTCGAGAACGTCGACGTGATGCTCGGCAAGATCCCGTCACTCGACCTCGACGACATCCAGGACAAGATGCTGCGCAAGCCGCGCGGCGGTTACTGCTACGAACACCAGTTGCTGTTCACCGCGGTGCTCGAACGCCTCGGGTACACCGTCAGCCGGCGGATGGGCCGGGTGTTCACCGGCCCGCGCACGCACTTCCTGTCCATCGTGGACGGCCAGCTCGTCGACGTCGGCTTCGGCGCGGGCGTGCTGCGCCCCATGCCGTTGGTGGACGGCGCGGAGGTCGACCAGGCCGGCTGGCCGCACCGCCTGCGGCACGAGGACGGCCGCTGGGTGCTGGAGAAGCTCGAAGAGGAAGTCTGGACGCTCCAGCACGCGTTCGAGACCGGCGTCGAGCAGCGGCCCGTCGACTACGACGCCGCCAACTACTACGTCGCCACGCACCCGCGTTCCCCGTTCAGCCGTCAGCTCGTCGCCATGCGCCTCGAACCCGGTCTGAGCCGCCGGCTGATCGGTGCCAAGTTCGTCGTCGAGCACGCGGGGGAGAAACCTGAGAATTCTCAGGTCGAGGACCTCGGAAAAACGCTGGAATCGCTGGACATCGTCCTCTCCGAAGGGGAGCTGAGTCACATCGGCGCAACTCCGGGAACAAAAGAAGGCGTAAGTTCGTAATACCGGGTGTAAGGGGATCGCATTTCGGAGGTGTTGGAAATGACCACCGCGACTCCGTTCGCCACGGGAGTGAATTCCACGGGCGTCAACGCACTGCCCACCCCGCCCACGGGCTGGCCCATCGGTTCCTACGCGACCTACGAGGAAGCGCAGCGCGCCGTGGACCACCTGGCGGACAACGACTTCCCGGTCGCGGACGTCACCATCGTCGGCGTCGAGCCGATGATCGTCGAACGCGTCACCGGCCGCCTGACCTGGGGCCGCGTCCTCGGCGCGGGTGCCGCGTCGGGTGCCTGGTTCGGTCTGTTCGTCGGTCTGCTGCTCGGCCTGTTCTCCACCGGCGGCGCGCTCGCCCCGATCGTCACGGGCCTGGTCGTCGGTGTGGTCTTCGGCCTCGCCGGAGCGGCCATGCGCTACGCCGCCACGCGCGGCCGTCGCGACTTCGCCTCGGTCACCCAGCTCGTGGCCGGACGCTACGACGTGCTGAGCCACCCGCGCAGCGCCGAGCAGGGCAAGGACATGCTGACGAAGCTCGCGTGGCGGGCATGAGCACCCCGCTGACCGTCGACGAGCTGCGCACCGCGCTCGACGAGATCCGGCAGACCAGCGCCGGGCTCGGCGCGCAGGCCACGAACCTGGCCGCACGCGCCGAACACGACCTGGGCCGTGACGTCGCCGAGATCGTGAAGGACCTCCGAGCGGCCGCCCGCCAGCTGCGGGTGACCCAGCTGCTGCTGGAACCGGCCAACGCCGACCTGGCAGCCTGAACCCCGCTCCCACCACAGGAAACGCCGTCCCGCATCAGCGGGGCGGCGTTTCCGCTTTACTGGCGGGATGCCGATCTTGGGGGATGCGGTGCGCACGCACTGGTGGCGGTTCGTGCCGGTCGGTGCGGCCGCGGTGGTGTGCGTGCCCACGTCGAGTCCGTTCGGGCTGGTGCCGGTCGTGCTGTGGTGCGCGCTGGCCCGCACGCGAAGAACCGGCCTCGTCGTGGGGGCCGTGCTCGTGGCGTTGCTGGCCTGGTTCGTGTTGCCGCGCGAGCTCGGGTTCGGCGGGCCGTGGGTGCCGTCGTACGTCGAGCTGTTCTGGCTGTACCCGGTGCTCGCCGCGCTCGTGTGCCTGCCGGCCGTGCCCCGCGACCGCGGCATCGGGTCAGCCGTGCTCGTGCTGACGACGATGGTGGCGACCGGGCTGCTGGCGACGGCCGTCGTGCTGCTCGGACAGCTGGAGTCCAAGCCCGGCGACGAAGGCGTGCTGCCCGCACCCGCCGGGCTGAAGGCCACCGAGGGGCTCGGGCACTGCGGTTCCGGCAACTGCTCGCGCGAGGTGACGCTCAAGGGCGACCGAGCGCCCGACGTGCTGCGCGCGCACCTCGAGTCACGCGGGTTCACGCCCCGGCCCGCGCTCGACTCGGGCGACGAACGGGTCTGCCGCGCGGACGGGCTCGTCTTCACCCACGAGGTGTGCGCGGAGTCCCGCACGCTCACGTCCACCGAGGTCAGGGTCGTCTGGTACGTCAACTAGGGCGCTGCCAGCGAGGTGAGCGGCACCTGTCAGCCGCCCCGAGCAGCGTGGGCGCCGTGACGATCACCCTGAAGGCCGGGAGCACCGCGATGTTCACCGGCGACTCGATCACCAGCTTCTACCGGCACGACGGCGACGACCCCGCCGGGTACCCGTTGCAGGCCGCGGGACGCTGGTGCTTCGACCACCCGGACCGGCCGCTGACCTGGCTCAACACCGCCCACGCGGGCGACTCGACGGCGGACCTCGAAGCACGCTGGCACACCGACGTGCTCGCCGCCCGCCCCGACGTCCTCACGGTCCTCGTCGGCGTCAACGACGTCGGCAACGGCCGCACGCCCGACGAGTTCGCCGCCACCTACTCGCGGCTGCTCACGCCGCTGGCCGGCACGCCGTTGATCCTCGTCGAGCCGTTCCTGCTGCCGGTCACCACCGTGGTGCAGACCCGGCGCGGCCTGATCGGCGAGCCCGAACGCGCGCGGTGGCGGGAGGCCCTCGACCCGATGATCGACGTCGTGCGCGACCTCGCCCGGACGCACGGCGCCGCCCTGCTGGCCGCCGACCGCATGTTCGCCGACCTGTCCGCCCAGGCCGGCCCCGAGCACTGGACCGACGACGGCGTCCATCCGAACGCCGCAGGTCACAGCGCCCTCGCCGAGGCGTGGCTGGCCCTGGTCGAGTAATCAGGGCGCCATTTCCGTAGGTCGTACGGTATTGTTTCCGTATGGCCTACGGAAATGGGGTGGACGGATGGCCGCCGAACGCAGCGGCGGGGGAGACCCGGCACGCACACTGGCCCTGCTCTGGCGCGACCCGCCGGAACCGAAACCGGTCGGCAGGAAGCCGAAGGTGAGCGTCGACCAGATCGTCACCGCGGCGATCGCGGTGGCCGACCGCGAAGGGCTCGGCGCGATGTCGATGGCCCGCGTCGCGCAGGAACTGAGCGTCGGCACGATGTCGCTCTACACGCACGTGCCCGGCAAGGCCGAGCTGATCGACCTGATGACCGACACCGTGCTGCAGGAACGCGACCTCACGCCCGAGGGCACGTGGCGCGAGCGCGTCCAGCACTACGCCGACCGCACGCGTGCGGTCTACCAGGCACATCCGTGGATGCGGGACGTGTCGATGGTCCGGCCGCCGCTCGGGCCCGGGCTGATGGACGGGCAGGAGTTCCTGCTGGCCGCCCTCGCCGACTCCGGACTGGAACCGCGCCACGTCACCGTCGCGCACGTCGCCGTCGAGGGGTTCGTGCACGGCGCGGCGGCGTCCGAGGTGGACGACCAACAGCTGGCCGCGTCCACCGGTGAGTCCGGTGACTCGTGGTGGGGCGCGCGGCAGGTGTTCTGGGACGACTACTTCGACGTCGAGCGCTACCCGACGATGACGACCCTCTGGAACGCCGGCGCCTACGAGGTCGACGCCTCGCTCGCCGAGCACGTGCACAACTCGTTCGACTACGGACTCGAGAAGCTGCTCGACGGCATCCAAGGGGGACTGCGATGACCACGCTCATCACCGGCGCTACCGGCAACGTCGGCCGACTGGTTGTTCAGGGGCTCTCCGGCCACGTCCGCGCGATCACCCGCGACCCCGCCAAGGCGTCGTTCCCCGCCCACGTCGAGACGGTGAAGGCCGACCTCGACGACCCGGACAGCCTCCCGTTCGACGGCGTCGAGAAGCTCTACCTCTTCGTGCACCCGCCGACCGCGGCCGAGGTCGTCGAACGGGCGGTGCGCGCGGGCGTGCGGCGGATCGTCACGTTGTCCTCGGGCGCGGTGACCTACGGCTACGACAAGACCCACCACCTGCCCGTCGAGCAGGCCGTCGAGGCGTCCGGCGTGGAGTGGACGCACCTGCGGCCCGGCGAGTTCGCGGTCAACAAGATCGACCTGTGGGCCCCCTCGATCCGTGCGGACGGCACGATCGTGCACCCCAGACCCGACGACCTCGGCCAGCCCATCCACGAGGCCGACATCGCCGACGCCGCGATCCGGGTCCTGGAGGAGGACGGGCACGCGGGTCGCGCCTACGACCTGACCGGACCGCCACCGATCACCCAACGCGACATGGCCCGCGACATCGGTGCCGTGCTCGGCCGCGACCTGACGTTCCGCAACGTCACCGTGGACGAGGCGCTGGAGTACTACGTGAGCGTCGGCTGGCCGCGTGAGATCGCCGAGTACGTGCTCGGCGTCGCCGGCTACGAGGGTGGTGACGCCGACGACTTCTCCGACTACGAGTTCGTCGTGTCCCCGGCCTACGAGGCGCTCACCGGCCGTCCGTACCGCACGTTCGGGCAGTGGGCGCGCGATCACGCCGCCGACTTCCGCGGCTGATCATCGTCGATTCCGGCACCTCCTCGTTCGACGTACCGGTGAGAGCGAGGAGGGCAGGTGCGATTCATGGTGTTCGTCAGAAGTCCGGACGTGGTGGCGGCACGGCACGCGGAGACGTTGGTGCGGGCGGGCGTGCTGCTCGACGCGGGTGACCTCGTGCCGGGCATGGTCGGGGTGTCGGGGTACTGGCTGATCGATGTCCGCGACCACGAGGAGGCCGTCGAGCGGGTCAGGCGGATCGCGCTCCCGGCGTGCGTCGTGGAAATACGTCAGGTGGCTGTGGTCTGATTCCCCCATGGGGGCTACCTCGGTGCATCGCACCATCGACGCGGTCTGGCGGATGGAGTCGGCGAAGGTCATCGCCGCGCTCGCCCGGTACACCCGCGACGTCGGCCTGGCCGAGGAGATGGCCCAGGACGCGCTGGTCCAGGCGCTGGAGCAGTGGCCCGTCGAAGGCGTGCCGCGCAACCCCGGCGCCTGGCTCACCACCGCCGCCAAGCGCCGCGCGATCGACCAGATCCGCCGCCGCGAGAACCTCACTCGCAAGGTCGAGGAGATCGGCCGCGACGTCCAGGAGGCCACCCCGGACGCCAGCGAGGGCATCGACGACGAGATCGGCGACGACCTGCTGAGCCTCATCTTCACCGCCTGCCACCCGGTGCTGGGCACGGAGGCACGCGTGGCGCTGACCCTGAAGATGCTGGGCGGCCTCAAGACCGAGGAGATCGCCCGCGCGTTCCTGGTCAGCGACTCCACCGTCGCCCAGCGCATCGTGCGGGCCAAGAAGACCCTCGCCGACGCCGGCGTCCCGTTCGAGGTCCCCGAAGGCCCCGAACTGGCCACCCGCCTCGCGAGCGTCCTCGAGGTCCTCTACCTGATCTTCAACGAGGGCTACTCCGCCACCCAGGGCGACGACTGGCTGCGCCCGGAACTCTGCGCCGAGGCGTTGCGGCTGGGCCGCGTGCTCGCCGAGCTCGCGCCCAAGGAGGCGGAGGTCCACGGCCTGGTCGCGTTGATGGAGATCCAGGCCTCCCGCACCAAGGCCCGCACCGGCCCCGGCGGCGAACCCGTGCTGCTGCTGGAGCAGGACCGCGGCAAGTGGGACTGGCTGCTCATCGGCCGCGGCTTGAAGGCGCTGGAACGAGCCGAAGCCCTCAACCAGCCACCCGGCCCGTACTACGTGCAGGCCGCCCTCGCCGCGTGCCACGGCCGCGCGCGCCGGGCCGAGGACACCGACTGGCAACGCATCGCCGCCCTCTACCAGGTGCTCGCGGGCATCGCGCCGTCCCCGATCGTCGAGCTCAACCGCGCCGTGGCCTTGTCGATGGCGTTCGGCCCGGCCGCCGGGCTCGCGCTGGTGGACGAGATCGCGGGTGAGAAGGCGTTGCAGGGCTACCACCTGCTGCCGAGTGTGCGCGGCGACTTCCTGGTCAAGCTCGGCCGCACCGACGAGGCGCGCGCCGAGTTCGAGAAGGCCGCCGCGCTCACCCGCAACGAGCGCGAGCGCACGTTGTTGCTGGAGCGCGCCGCGAACTGCTGACGGGACCCCTCCCGAACCCGCCGTCCTACGGTTCCGGCACAGGCCGGGGGTGGGGAGGGACGGGGCGGTGAGCAGGGGATGCCTGCTCACCGCTCTGCCTAGGTGAGCGCGAGCTTCAAACCCAAGGCCGCGAACGACGCCGCGAAGAACCGCCGTAGCCACACCATCACCCGCGGCCGCGCCAGCACCCGGTCGCGCATCGATGCCGCGAACACCCCGTACACGGCGAACACCACGAACGTCAGCGCCATGAACACCGCGCTCAGCGTCACCATCTGCCCGAAGCCGGTCGCGAACTGCGGCAGGAACGCCACGAAGAAGATCGTCAGCTTCGGGTTGAGCAGGTTGATCAACACCGCCGACACCACGACACGGCGTGCGGACGCCGGGGCGGACGTGGTGTCCACGACCAGTTCGCTGCGGTCGCGCCACGTCGCCCAGGCCAGGTAGACGAGGTACGCGACGCCCAGGTACTTCACGATCTCGAACGCCAGCGCGCTCGCGTGCAGCAACGCCGCCAGGCCGGTGACGGTCGCCAGCACGTGCGGCACGATCCCGAGCGTGCAGCCGAACGCGGCGATCACGCTCGCCCTGCGCCCGTGCGCCAGGCCGGCCGACAACGTGTACAGCACCCCGGTGCCGGGCGTGGCGACCGCGATCAACGTCGTGATCAGGAATGCGAGGCTCATGACCGAGACCCTGCCGCGCAACCGGTCCAGTTGACAGGTCCAAAAAGGGCTCGCGAAGTTGGACCACTTCCGATGTCGAGAACCAGGCGTGAGTACCGTCCCTGGAGCATGAGCATCAAGAGCATGCACCACGTCGGGATGACCGTCACCGACCTCGCGGCCGCCGTCGCGTTCTTCGAGGAGCTCGGCATGGAGCTCGAAGGCAAGGCGCACATGGAGGGCGAGTTCGTCGACGGCGTCATCGGCCTCGACGGGTCGGTCAGCGAGATCGCGATGCTGAAGACCCCGGACGGCCAGTACCGCGTCGAGTTCAGCCAGTTCGCGAAGCCCGACGCCATCGACGGCAGTTCACACGCCCCGATCAACGCCCTGGGGTTGCGGCACGTCGCGTTCACCGTCGACGACCTCGACGACACCCTCGCCCGCCTCAAGCCGCACGGCGCCGAGGTCGTCCGCAACGTCGAGAACTACCAGGGCATGCTCAAGACCTGTTACGTCCGTGGCCCCGAGGGCATGCTCATCGAGCTGTGCGAGTACCTCACGTGAGAGCGCGCGCGTACGCCGTGGGGGAGACACCGACGGTCTGCGTGAAGTCCCGGACGAGGTGGGCCTGGTCGCTGTAGCCCAGGTCAGCGGCCAGATGCGCCCACTCGACGTCCGACTCGGCCCGCTCCAACGCCTCGTGAATGCGATACCGCAGGATGACCCACTTCGGGCTGACGCCGACGTAGTCCGCGAACAGCCGTTGCATCGACCGCACCGACAGCCCGCACGAGCGCGCGAAGTCCGCGACCCGCTGGATCTCCCGGTCGTCGCGAATCCGTTGGACCAGGTCCATCGCCAGCGTCGCTTGCGCATCCGCCACCGGCCCTATGCCCAGCAGGAACGCGTCCAGAGCGGCGACCCGCTCGTCCTCGTCCTCCACGTCGAGCACTTGAGCCGACGAGACGTCGAGCCGCACGTGCCGTCCGGTCCACTCCGACACGGGCTCCGCGCGGAACGGCCGGAACCCGCCGGGCCGGAACTGCACACCCGCGACCCGAACCAGCCCGGTCAACGTCCGGCTGAACAGGCCGAGCCCCACGCCCGCGACCTCGGGACGGTCCAGTCCCCGCTCGAAGACGATGTTCACCGACGGGTGCGGCACGACGTGCGAGGTGTACGGGGCGTCCAGTTCGCCGTCGATCAGCCAGTAGTGCTCCAGGTACGGCTGCAACTCCGTACACGGCATCCGTCGGCGGAACCGCACGCGGGCGAACAGCTCGCGCGCGTCCACGATCCCCCGAGTGTCCCGGCGCGGCTGCACAACCCGAGATCCTAGGTTGGCGTGTTTCTTCAAGAACGCCGGAACACCGAGAAATACCGTGAGTGCCATGAAGCTCAGCGTTCTGCTCGACCGAGCCCGCGACCACGCACTGCCCGTCATCGCGAACATCACCGACGACGACCTGTCCAGGCCCACCCCGTGCGCCGACTACGACGTCAAAGCCCTGCTCGACCACCTGCTGCACGTCGTCGTGGAGTTCCAGAAGCTCGCCGCCAAGCAGGACGCCGACTTCAGCCACACCCCGGCCTACCCGGACTGGCGCGCGCAGTACCCGGCCGAGACCGCGAAGCTCGTCGACGCGTGGGGCGAACCCGGCGCCACCGACGGCATCGCCGGCAACATGGGCATGCCCGCGCAGACCGTCGGCGGCCTCGTGCTGCTCGACCTCACGATCCACATCTCCGACCTCGCCCAGGCCACCGGCCAGCGGTTCGAGCCGGACGGCGAGGTGTTCACCGAGGTCCACGCCCTGGTCACGCAGATGGGCCCGATGGCCACCGAGATGAACGTCTTCAAGCCCGCCGTCGACGCCCCCGCCGACGCGTCGCCGTTCGAGCAGTTGCTGGCCGCGACGGGCCGCGACCCGCGCTGGAGTGCTTGACTGGGTCCCATGCTGACGATCGGGTTGCTGGGCGGGATGAGCTGGGAGAGCACCGCGGAGTACTACCGGCTGGCGAACGTGCTGGTACGCGAACGCCTCGGCGGGCTGCACTCCGCGAAGCTCGTCCTGCACTCCGTCGACTTCGCCGAGATCGAACGCATGCAGTTCGAAGGCCGCTGGGACGACGCGGGCAAGGCGCTCGCCGACGCGGCCGCGAGCGTCGAGGCCGGCGGCGCCGACTTCCTGCTGATCTGCACCAACACCATGCACAAGGTGTTCGACCAGGTCCAGGCCGCCGTCGGCATCCCGGTGATCCACCTCGGCGACACCACCGCGCAGGCAATCAGGAACAACGGCATCACCACCGTCGGCCTGCTCGGCACCGGCTTCACCATGGACCAGCCGTTCTACCGCGAACGGCTGGAGTCGCACGGCCTGAAGGTGCTGGTGCCGTCGGAAGAGGACCGGGCGACCGTGCACCGGATCATCTACGACGAGCTGTGCGTCGGCGTGGTCCGCGACGAGTCCCGCCGCGCGTACCAGGACGTGATCGCGAAGTTCGAGGGCGCGGAGGGCGTCATCCTCGGCTGCACCGAGATCGAGCTGCTGATCTCGCAGGCGGACGTGCCGCTGCCGGTGTTCCCGACGACCCGCCTGCACGTCGAGGCCGCGGTGGATCGGGCGATCCAGACGAAATCTGGGAACAACTGATCCACTCTCCGCTGCAACTCCGCCACGCAGCGAAGGGTCCTAGTCACTGAGGGCTATTCCCTCCACGGTGAACTAGGGGAGTTTCCGTTGAAACGATCACACATCGCCCTGGGGCTGACGGCTGTCGTGGTTGCCGCCACGGCAGCCGTTCCCGCCTCGGCGGCGCCGCAGGAACAGCAGGTGCGCGCGGGCGACCTGACCACCAGGGTCACGCTCGTGACCGGTGACCAGGTCGTCGTGAACAAGGGCCAGGTGCAGGCCAGAGGCGCCAAGGGCAGGGAGAACGTCGGGTTCCGCACGTTCACCGACCCGCGCGGCGACCTGCACGTCGTCCCGCTCGACGCCCAGGCGTGGCTCGACTCCGGTGAGCTCGACGAGCGGCTGTTCGACGTCTCGCTGCTCGCCAGATCCGGCTACGACGACGCCGCCAGCAAGACGCTTCCGCTGATCGTGCAGGGGCAGGGGATCAGCGCGGCGAACGCGGAGGCGTTGCCGAGCATCGACGGCCGTGCGATCACGGTCGCGAAGGACGGCTCGTTCTGGTCCGGTGCGCGGGCGGCGGGCACCGGCAAGATCTGGCTCGACGGGAAAGTGACCGCGTCCCTGGACCGCAGCGCCGCGCAGGTAGGCGCGCCCCAGGCGTGGGAGAAGGGCTTCACCGGCAAGGACGTCACCGTCGCGATCCTCGACACCGGCGTCGACGAGACCCACCCGGACCTCGCGGGCGCGGTCGTGGAGTCGAAGAACTTCTCCGACAGCGACACCACCGACGACCGCGTCGGCCACGGCACGCACGTCGCGTCCACGGTCACCGGCGCCGGCAAGTACCAGGGCATCGCGCCCGACGCCAAGCTGATCAACGGCAAGGTGCTCGGCGACTACGGCGGCGGCCGCGAGAGCGACATCATCGCCGGCATGGAGTGGGCCGCGGCCAAGGCCAAGGTCGTCAACATGAGCCTCGGCAGCTCGTGGCCCGACGAGGGCACCGACCCGATGTCGCTCGCCCTCAACCGCATCACCGAGCAGACCGGCGCGTTGTTCGTGGTCGCGGCCGGCAACTCCGGCGGCCCGATCGGCTCGCCCGCGTCCGCCGACGCAGCCCTCACCGTCGGCGCCGTGGACCGCGACGACAAGCTCGCCGACTTCTCCTCGCGCGGTCCGCGCTGGGTGAACAACGCGGTGAAGCCCGACATCACCGCGCCGGGTGTCGACATCGTGGCGGCGAAGGCCAAGAACGGCCAGATCGGCACGCCCGTCGGGGACGGTCACGTCGCGCTGTCCGGCACGTCGATGGCCACCCCGCACGTGGCCGGAGCGGCGGCGATCCTGGCGTCGAAGAACCCGGCGTGGAAGGCCGAGGACATCAAGGCCGCGCTGATGAACAGCGCCAAGCCCAACCCGTCGCTCACGATCTACGACCAGGGCGCCGGACGTCTCGACGTGGGCCGTGCCGTGACCGCCGCGGTCACCACGAACCACGGCAGCTTCTCGCTCGGCACCGCGTTGTGGCCGCACGACGACGACCAGCCCATCACGCAGAAGCTGACCTACCGCAACCCCGGCGCGACCGCCGTGACGCTCGACCTGAGCGTGACGGAGGCCAAGCCCGCCGCAGGCCTGATCACGGTCTCGCCGGCGAAGCTCACGATCCCCGCAGGTGGCACTGCGGACGCGGTCGTCACCGCCGACACCCGCACGTCCGTGCCCGACGGCGTCTACGGCGCCGTGGTGCTGTCCTCCGACGGCACGCGCGTCCCGGTCGGTGTCGTGAAGGAGGTCGAGAGCTACGACGTCACGCTGAAGTTCGTCGACGGCAACGGCCGGCCGACCCCGGACTACAACTACCGGTTCGTCAGCCTCGACCAGCCGCAGGCGTACTTCCGCTTCGACCCGTCCGGCACGCTCGTGCAGCGCCTGCCCAAGGGCGAGTACTTCTTCGACTCGTCGGTCTACACCCCCGACGCCGACCCGACGAAGCGCGGCGTCTCCACCATCGTGATCGAACCCGCGTACAGCGTCACCGGCGACACGACGCTCACCGTCAGCGGCCGCGACGGCACGAAGCCGTCGATCGCCGTCGAGCAGGAGGCCGCGCCCGCCCAGGCAGAGCTGGCGTTCCTCCTCGAGACCTCGTGGGGAGGCACCGGCGCCACCTGGATCCTCAACAACTTCGACGGTGTCGCCGTCCGCCCGTCCGCGACGTCGCACCCGAAGTTCGACTTCCACGCGGGCAGCGTCATGGCCAAGCCCGACGGCAAGGGCGGCTTCGCGGGCAGCCCGTACCAGTACTACGTCCGCATCGCCGAGAAGACCCGCGTCCCGGCCGGCCTCCAGCGCGTCGTGAAGGACCGCGACCTGGCCCGCGTCGACTCGATCATCCACGCCCGCGTACCGGGCTCCGGCGGCCAGCGAGACTACGGCGCCTCAGGGCCGCTCCCGTTGCGCCTCAAGGAGTTCTACACCCCGAACGTCCCCTGGACGGGCTCGCTGAACGAGCAGGCGACGCCCGGCGGGCCCGAGCTGATCGGCTACCAGTTCGGAGTCGTGCCCCGCGTGTTCAAGACGGGCAGAACCGTCACCGAGCACTGGAACAGCGCCGTCTACGGCCCCGGCGTGCCGTTCGACGGGGCGAACGTCCGGTTCGCGGGCCGGGTGGGCAACCAGCTGCGCTTCAGCCTGCCGCTCCACAGCGCGCAGAACTCGTCCGGCTCGACCGGCGAACGCGACGCGCGCACGGTCGTGAAGGCCGACGGCGAGGTGATCTCCGACGTCCCGTACTCGGGCTCGGTGAACGTGCCGAACGCGCCGGCGGCGAAGAAGCGCTACACGGTCGAGACCACGTCATCGCGCGACGGCCTGTCGTCGAAGGTGGACGCGACCTGGTCGTTCTACTCCGAGAACGTGCCGGGCGAGGAGTACAAGTCGATCCCGGTGCTCGCGGTGCGGTTCGCCCCGCAGCTCGACGACCACAACCGCGCCGGCCGCGTCGTCACCGTGCCGATCACGGTGGAGCGCAACGGAACCGGGCCCGTCACGAACATCAAGGACCCGGCCGTGCAGGTGTCCTACGACGAGGGCAAGACGTGGAAGCCGGTGTCGCTGCGCAAGACGCGGAGCGGCTGGCAGGTCACGCTGATCCACCCGCACGGCGCCAAGAACGTGTCGTTCAAGGCGCGGGCGGCGGACGCGGGCGGTGACGTCCAGCAGACGATCATCCGCGCGTACGACCTGAAGTGACGGCGAGGGGGTGGAGCCGGCACGCACCGGCTCCACCCCCTCCGCTACTTCTGGTACGGCGCCAGCGTCTCCGGGTCGACGTCCGGCGCCGACATGATCGGGTGCACCTCGATCGGCTGGTTCAGGATCTTCCCGCCCGGCCCCGGACACGCCGACGCCTTCTGCGCGATCTCCAGCACCCGCT
The DNA here is from genome assembly GCF_042721395.1 of Lentzea sp. NPDC058450. Classification (NCBI taxonomy): domain Bacteria; kingdom Bacillati; phylum Actinomycetota; class Actinomycetes; order Pseudonocardiales; family Pseudonocardiaceae; genus Lentzea; species Lentzea sp. NPDC058450. The sequence goes on along the minus strand of NZ_JBHXLO010000001.1, from coordinate 289,270 downwards.
CCTGGCTCGCGACGTCCACGACCCAGTACCCGGCGATCACTTCCTTGGACTCCGCGAACGGCCCGTCCACGACCTGCGGGCCGCTGTCGCTGCCCCGCACCACGAACGCCCGCGCCGGACCGCTCAGCCCCTCGGACTGCAGCAGCTCACCGGACGCGCGCAGCTCGGCGTCCAGGTCGCGCATGTAGGCGATCATGCGGTGCATGTCCTCGTCCGACCACGCCGCGAGGCCCTCCCAGTCCTCCTGGCTGCCGCCGTAGCTGACCAGCATGTACTTCACTTCCACTCCCCACCGTTCGCGCGGGCCTTGATCTCCTGCACGGCCCAGCTGTTGCCGTCCGGGTCGTCGAAGAAGATGAACGACCCTCCGTCCGCCTCGTTCATCCGCACGATCTCGCCCACCTCGACGCCGCGCTCGACCAGCTGCGCGCGGGCCTTCTCCAGGTCCGAGACGACGAGCTGCACGCCCTTCAACGTGCCCGGCTCGCCCTTCACGATGCCCTTGCCCATGACGATCGAGCAGCCGGAGCCGGGCGGGGTGAGCTGGAGGACGCGGGTGTCCTCGTTGAACGTCGTGTCGTGGTCCACGGTGAACCCGAGCTGCTCGGAGTAGAACCGCTTGGCGCGGTCGAGGTCCGACACCGGCACGACGATGACTTCCAGGGTCCAGTCCATGAGGAGTTCCTTTCAGCGACCTTTGCTCACGCGTCGAACCAGGTCAGAGACTTTTCGACATGGGGTCCCGACCCACATACCCGAGCAGCCGGTCTTGCAGGGACGCCTCGGAGGGCACCGGCACCTCCGGCCCGTAGACCTCGATGCCCGGACCGAACGCGCCCGGCGTGCGGAACCGTTCCATCAGCTCGGCCGGGACCGCGGTGGCCGTCGCCCACAGCCGTTCGACGTCGGCGGCGGGGATCTTCTCGTCCTGGCCGGTGGCGCGGGCGAGGTCCCAGCCGTGCAGCACCAGGTCGTCGCTCACGACCTGGTCGACGTGGTCCGCCAGCGTCATAGGCCCGCCCGGCGTGCTCACCTCCTCGGAACCCCGCGAGGCCAGCGCCTCCTCGACCACGCGGCGTGCCTCGCGGAAGTCCGTGAGCGGGTCCTCGGTGCGGGTGATCGGGTGGCCGACCATCACGCCGTGCATGTCGATGACGTGGTCGACGACCTCCAGCGCCGTCCACCGGGCGCACGGCGAGGGGTTGTCCCACTGATGGGACAGCACCGCGGCCACCTTCGCCTCAAAGGCGTCGGCCCTAGCCCGATATCTCTCCTCGATCATGGCCTCACTCCTCGACCGCGCCGCCGATCCGGCGCAGGTGCTCGCGGAACGTCACCCCGCTCGCGAGGTACTCGCCGAACCGCAGCTGGCTGCGCAGGGACTCACCCTGCCGCACCCGGTCCGCCTGCGCTCGTTCGACGTCCCGAATCCCGCGCGCCTTCTCGATCAGCGCCTCGACCTGGTCGGCCGGCACGAACAACACCCCGTCGTCGTCGCCGAACACGACGTCGTCGGAGGTGACGGTCCACTGGTCCACCTCGGCCGTCGACAACGCCTCGGGCGCCCGGTCGCGCAACGACAACGGCCCGGTCGGGTTCGCGCCGAGGCTGAACACCGGCAACCCGATCGCGCGGATGTCCTGGGTGTCGCGGTGCAGCCCCCAGATCACCACGCCCGCGAGCCCGGCGGCCTGCGCCTCCAGCACGATCAGGTCGCCCACACAGGCCTCGTCGGCGCGGCCGTCGTTGTCCACGACCAGCACGTCGCCGGGCTGCGAGCGTTCGATCGCCTCCAGGAAGATGTCGACGCTGCCCGCGTGCCGGGCGGGCAGCACCCGGCCGCAGGCCTTCCAGCCCGCGACGACGGGCGACACGACGGCCGTGCGGACCGGGACGCCGGAGCGGATGCACGCGTCGGCGAGGTGCGCGGTGGTCAGGTCGAGTTCGGCGAGATCCATGCGGGCATTCTTACGCCGCGACCTTCTCCTCGGCGTGCTCGGCCTTCAGGACGTTGGCCGACAACGCCGCGATGAGGCAGAACCCGACCGGCAGCAGGAACGCGTAGTTGAGCGGCATGACGTGCGTGAGCCAGCCGATCACCGCGGGCCCGGCGAGGATGCCGAGGTAGCCGAGTCCCGCCACGCGCGACACGTTGGCCGCCGCCGCGCCCGGTTCGTGGTGTCCCGCGGCGCTGAACAGCTGCGGCACCGTGCCCGACAGGCCGATACCGGCGATCGCCCAGCCGACCAGCGCGAGCCAGATCCACGGCGACAGCGCGGCGGTCGCGATGCCGACGGCGCCGATCGCGGAGCCCCAGCGCAGCACCGGCACAGACCCGACCTTGGCGGTGACCCGGTCTGCGAGCAGGCGGCCGACGGTCATCGTCGTGGCGAACGCGCCGTACGCGAACGCGGCGAGCTGCGGCGAGGCACCGAGGATGTCCTGCAGGTGCAGCACGCTCCAGTCGTTGGCCGCGCCCTCGCTCAGCATCACCAGCGCCGCGAGCACGGCCATGATCCAGATCTTGCGCGGGACCTTGCGCTTCACGGTCTGCGCCTCGGCGTGCTGCTCCTCCTTCTCGTTGAGCAGCAACCGGCCCGTGGCGAGGCTGACGACGATGCCGAGGACACCGGCCGCGGTGAGCGTGACGGCGGGGGAGAGTTCCCAGCCCAACGTCTGTGCGCCGGTCAACGCCGCCGCGACACCGCCGAGCGACCACGTGGCGTGGAACGCCGACATCACCGGACGCTGGTAGTGCCGTTCGACGACCACGGCGTGGGCATTCATGGTGACGTCCATCAGGCCGTTGCCGACGCCGAAGAGGAGCAGCGCCGCACCGAGCGTCCACTGGTTCACGGCGAAGCCGGGCAGTGCGGCCGTGATGCTGCACAGCACACCCGACACCGGAACGATGAACTTCACGCCCAGCCGGTCGGTGATCTTGCCGCCGATGCGCATGCCGATGAACGCGCCGAGCCCGAGCAACAGCAGCAGCCGGCCGAGCTCGGCGTGCGTGATGCCCGTGCGGTCCTCGACCGTGGGGATGTGCACGAGCCACAAGCCGAGCAGGAACCCGTTGAGCCCGAAGTACGTGAAGGTGGCCACCCGCGCGGCCTTGAGAGCGCTCACATCGAACACGCTAACGAACGGTTCGCATGTTTGAAAGGTTGTGTTTCGAACACCACTGATGTTCAATCGCCGTCGTGTCCCGACTGAAGCAGATCACCGAGGCCGTCCGCGACGCCGGCTCGCTCGGTGTGGCGGACCTGGCGACGCTCACCGGCGCCTCCGAGATGACCATCCGCCGCGACCTGGAGGTTCTCGCCTCCCAGGGCGTTCTCGAACGCTACCGGGGCGGCGCCCGCAGCCTGCTGCTGCGCGGCGAGGAGCCCCCGTTCGCGCTGCGCTCGGACGAGAACATGGACGCGAAGCGCCGCATCGCCCAGGCTGTCGTCGCACTGATCGCCGACGGCGAGTCCGTCGTCCTGGACAGCGGCACGACCTGCCTCGAGGTGGCCCGCCTGCTGCACGACCGGCGCGTGACCGTCATGCCGTTGTCCCTGCACGCCGTCAACGCACTCGCGTCGTCGTCGACCGTCACGCTGCTCGTCCCCGGCGGCCGCCCGAGACCGGGCGAGCTAGCCCTCACCGGACCGTTGACGCTCGCCTCACTGCAGGCCCTGCGCTTCGACACCGCCGTGATCGGCTGCTGCGGCCTGTCCGCCGAACACGGCCTGACCGCCTTCGACCTGGAAGACGCCTCCGTGAAACGCACCGCCCTCACCTCGGCCCGGCGCGTGATCGCCGCCGTCGACGCCTCCAAGCTCACCCGCACCGCGCTCGCCCACGTCGCCCCGGCGTCCGCGCTGCACGCCGTGGTCACCGACGCGGACGGCGACGACGGCCTGACCGCCGCGGGCGTCACGGTGGTGACGGCGTGATCGTGCTGTTCGACATGTTCGGCGTCATCGCGCGCGACCAGTCACCCGAGGTCATGAACGAGATGTCCGCCGAACAGGACTTCTGGGACGCCTACTGGGCACACCGCCCCGCCTACGACCGTGGCGACGTCACGGCCGATGAGTACTGGGCACGCGTGGGCCACCCACCGCTCGTGGAGCAGGACGTCGCGAGCTGGAGCCGCGTCGACTACGAGATGGTCGCGCTGCTGCACGAACTGCACAACGCGGGCCAGCGGATCGCGCTGCTGTCCAACATCCCCGAGGACCACGCCCGCAACTTCGAACGCACCCACGCGTGGCTGGACCTGTTCGAGGTGCGCGCGTTCTCGTGCCGCATCGGCCACGCCAAACCGGACCGCGCCGCGTTCGAGTGGTGCCGCGACCGGTTGCCGGGCGACGACATCCTGTTCGTCGACGACCGCCTGGAGAACGTCCAGGCCGCGGAGCTGGTCGGCATGCGCGGCCACCACTTCACCGGCATCGACGGCCTGCGCGCCCTACTCGGCGCCAACCAGCCCTAGCAACGCGAGCCGTTCCGCCGTCGGCGTGCCGGGCGCGGGGGAGAAGAGGGCGAGCAACTGGAAGCGTTCCTCGTCCACCAGCACCTGGCAGTCGAGCTCCAGCAACCCCACCGACGGGTGCAGGATCCGCTTGCGCCGGTTGCGCATGACCTCCACCGAGTGCAGCCGCCACAACGCCGCGAACTCGGCACTTTCCCGCGTCAACCGGTCGACCAGCGCCTGTGCATCGGCTCGCCGCCCGGCCGTCGCCCGCAGGTCGGCCACCAGCGCCTGCGACTCCGCCGCGTGGTCGGCCACCGGGTACCCCGCCCGTGACGACGGATCGGTGAACCACCGGTACACCACCGACTCCCGCCGGGTGAGGTCACCGAACACCGCGCGCGCCAGGTCGTTCTGCACCAGCGTGATCCCGAGGTCCGTCATCACCTGCGCCGGCACGTCGTGGAGCCGGTCCAGCGCCCCCAACAAGGCCGGCGCCACGTGGTCGTCGGCGCGGCGGCGGTCCGGCGGCGGGTGCCCGGCCAGCCTGAACAGGTGGTCGCGTTCGTCCAGCGACAGCCGCAACGCCCTCGTGATCGCCTTCAGCACGCCCGGCGACGGCTGCGGCGCCCGGTCCTGTTCCATCCGCGTGTAGTAGTCGGTCGAGATGTCGGCCAGCCGCGCGACCTCCTCGCGCCGCAACCCCGGCGTCCGCCGCCGCCCGGTCCCCGCGAGCCCGACCTCCTTCGGGTCGAGCGACTCCCGGCGCACCCGCAGGAAATCAGCCAGCTGCCTCGTGTCCACGCCCCGAGTCTGCGCCACCGCGCGCACCCCAGCCAGAGATCGCGAATCCCTGGGTGGACCGACTCTGCCTACCCACCTTGACCAGCGCAAAGCTGAAAGCCATGAAGACCTGGTTGCTCACCGGAGCGTCCCGCGGCCTCGGCGCCGTCTGGACCCACGCCATCCTCGCCCGCGGCGACAGCCTCGCCGCCGCGGCCCGCGACACCACCTCGCTCGAACCGCTCGCCGAGCAGTACGGCGACCGCTTCCTGCCGCTGAAGCTCGACGTCAGCGACGCCGACGCCGTCCGCGCGGCCGTCCAGACCGTCGAGAGCACGTTCGGCGGCATCGACGTCCTCGTCAACAACGCCGGACACATGCTGACCGCCGCCGTCGAAGAGGCCACCGACGACCAGATCCGCGCCCAGATGGAGGTCAACTACCTCGGCGCCCTCTGGACCACCCGCGCCGTGCTGCCCGGCATGCGCGCACGCCGTCAGGGACGGATCCTGCAGGTCTCGTCCCTCGGCGGCCTGCTCGCCTACCCGGCGCTCGGCATCTACCAGGCCTCCAAGTGGGCTCTCGAAGCCGTGAGCGAGTCACTGGCCGCCGAGGTCGCCGCGTACGGCATCCACGTCACGCTGATCGAGCCGGTGATGTTCCCGACCACCCTCATGACCCGGTCCCCGAAGGCCACCACCGACCCCGCCTACGAGCACGCCCACCACGCCCTCTACGCAGGTGCCGCAGGCTTCAGCCCCGGCAACCCCGCGACCACCGCCGACGCCCTGTTCGCCCTGGTGGACGCCCCCGAGCCGCCGATCCGCGCGTTGTTCGGGACCGGCGGCCTGGAGGCGGTGCGCACCGAGTACGCGGGCCGTCTCGCGAGCCTGGAGGACTGGGACCACGTCGCCCGGCTCGCGCAGGGTCACACCAGCGACGACCAGTAGAACCAGAACGCCTGCAGCACTCCGGCCGCGATCACCAGGTACCACAGGATCAGCACGACGCTGTGGAACTGGAACTGCGGCCGGATGTTGCGGAGCGTCGTGTACCAGAAGATCGGGATCGTCACCGCCCACACGACCATGCAGTACGGGCACAGCGCGCGGATCTCGTACAGCGACTGGACGATCAGCCAGTGCACGAACAGCACCGCGAACGTGGCCCCGACCTGCAGCCCGATCCACACCCACGACGGCAGCTCCACGCCGGCGAGCAGCAGCACGCCCAGCGTCGTCACCACCGCGAAGCCCACGACGCCGATCAGCGGGTTCGGGAACCCGAACACCTCGGCCTGCGCGGTCTTCATGATCGAACCGCAGCTCAGCACCGGGTTGATGCTGCACGTCGGCACGTAGAACGGGTCCTTGAGCAGCGCGATCTTCTCGATCGTCAGCACCAAGGACGCGCCGAGCCCGACGAACCCGCCGAGCGCCAGCACCCACGCGACGATCCGGTTCACGAAAGCTCCTTCTCGATGGCCTTCTTCAGCGCGTCGTACGACGGCGCGCCGGTGAACTTGGTGCCGTTGATGAAGAACGTCGGCGTGCCCGTGACGCCGGCCTTGCTGCCCTCGTCACGGGAGGCCAGCACGCGGGTGCGCAGCGCCGAGTCGTCCAGCGCCTTCTCGAACGCGGCCTGGTCGAGGCCGAGCTGCTGCGCGAAACCGGTGAACACCGCGCGCTGCGACGTCTGCTGCCCGCCCCACTGCTGCTGCGACTCGAACATCACCTTGAACATCTCGTCCCGCTTGCCCTGCGCGCCCGCCGCCTCGACCGCGACGGCGGCCAGCTCGGCGTTGCGGTGGCTGGGGATCGGGAAGTGCCGCACGTCGAACATGACGCGGTCGGCGTACTCGACCTTCAGCCTCTCCACGCCGGGGTAGGCGGCGCGGCACGACGGGCACTCGAGGTCGAGGTACTCGACGACGGTCACCTTCCCGTCGGCGGACTGCGGCGCCGCAGTGGTGTCCGTGCGGCTGAACAGGAAGAACCCGGCGACCACGACCGCCACCACGGCCACGATGATCAACGACAGACGAGCGTTCTTGGACATGACAAAACCTCCACGAGGTACGCGAAAAAGACCGAGGAACCGCGGAACGGGTTCGGTCTAGGCGCGCAACACGCAGAGCTGGGCCAGCCGCACTTCCAGGCGGCGGGACGGGGGAGAGAGCACCGAGGGCAGCGTCAGCGCGAGCGTCCGGAACGCTCCGGACCGGCGCAGCAGCGCGAACCCGATGAGCACGGCGAGCGCCACGACCAGGCACGCCCCCGCGACGAGGATGCCGTCGAGCACCGACGAGCCGGCGTCCACGTCGTCCACCACGAACGCGATCGAGCTGGTCGCCGACGTAGGACACTGCGCGGTCCAGGCGAACTCCGACTCGCACGGCGTGCCCTGCATCATCGCGACCCCGGCCACCAACGCGAGCACGGCGATGACCCGCGCGATGTACGCACGGGTTCGCGAGCTGCGGGTGCCAGGCACGTGATCCAGAGTAGCGACCCGCGCCCTACGCTGGCGCAAGTGGGCACATTGCAACGCGTAGGCGTCATCGGGGTGGGCGAGATCGGCAAGGCCGTTGTCGAGGGCCTGCGGCACGACGGCGACCCGACCCCGGAGATCCACCTGTCGCCCCGCGGCGCGTCCGCTGACCTGGCCGAACGCTACGAGGCCGTGCACCTGTGCACCGACAACCAGCAGGTGGTGGACCGCTCCGACCTGGTGCTGATCGCGGTGCGCGGCCCCGACCGCCATTCGCTGGCCGGGTTGCACATCCCGGGCGACAAGATCGTCGTCAACGTCATGGCGGGCGTCTCCAACGACGACCTGCGCTCGATCCTGGACACTGTTGCCCCGCTGGTCCGGGCCATCCCGTTGCCCGCCGTGCGTGAACGCATGTCCGTCACCGTCGTGCACCCGTCCGACCCGGTCGTGAACGCGATGTTCGACGTCCTCGGGGGAGCGCTGCCGGTCGCGGACGAGGCGATCTTCGACGTGTTCTCGGCGTTGACCGGCACCCTGACCAGCCACTACGCGTTCCTGGTCACGCTCGCCGAGTGGGCGTCGAGCCACGGCATCGCGAGCGACGACGCCGACCGCTACGTCCGGGGCCTCTTCGAGAACGTGGGCCGCTCCCTGGGCGACCAGACCCGCACCCTGCCCGAGCTCGCCGCCGACCACGAGACCCCGCACGGCAGCAACGAACGCGTCCGCACCACCTGGTACGGCCAGGAGAACTCCGACGCCCTGAAGCGCACGCTCGAAGCCCTCCTGGCCGACCTGCGCCGCCCCTAACGCCAGAACGCCAGCCTGTGCTCGGCCGCGAAGTCGACGCGGCCGATCGCCCCCGGCGCCAGCGACTGCACGTACTGCCCCTTGTCGAACCGAGGCCATCCAGGCGAACCCGTGCGGGCGAAGTCCGTCCACGCCTTGATCATGTGGTCCGACAGCCCGCGGTCCTTCGTGAAGTCCCTGTCGGGGAACAGGTAGTCGATGTCCGCCGAGTGCCTCGCGTCCCGGTCCGCGAACTCGAACGCGTACACAGGCGCCTTCTTCGCGTACAGCGTGTTCTGCCGGAACGTGGCCCGCGCCCACACCCGGTCCGTCAGCAACGCGGCCCAAGCCTGCTTCGGCGACGCGTACGTCCCGACCGGATACTCCCGTTCGATCTCCGCCGCACGATCCGGGAACGCCTCCCGCACCAGCCGTGAGTAGTCCGCGGCCGACATGGGTTCCGGCCGGAACAACTCCACGAAGCTGGTGTGCTCATCCCGCGTCGACCCGGCCAGGATCGGCACGTCCGCGAACTCCCCGGTCTCCAGCGACTCACCCGGAAACTTCGGCAACAGCTCACCGCCGTACCCGACCGGCTGGAAGATGTTCATGATCTGCGGATAGTCCAGCAGCTTCTCCACCGGCAACCGCCGCAGGCACTCCACGTCCGCGCACCCGAGCTCGGAGCCGATCATCGCCCCGATCTCCTGGATCTCCGGCACCGCCCGCCACGCGAGCGAAGGCAACGCCTCCAGGTCCGGAAACCAGGCACCCTTCGGCACGTCCACCAACGTGAACGAACTGTGCATGATCGCCTTGTGGAACAGGGGCTGCGGCCCGATCAGGTGCGCTCCGACAGCCGTGGCGCCGAACGACACCCCGAACAACGTCACGTTCCCCGGATCCCCGCCGAACGCGGCGATGTTGCGTTGGACCCACTCCAACGCCGCCCGCTGATCGAGCAACCCGAACTCCCCGGAGTGCTCCAGCCCAGGCAACCCGAACCCGCCGAACACCCCCATCCGGTAGTTGAACGTCACCACGACGACGTCGCCTAGCCGCGCAAGGCGTTCCGCGTCGAAGAAGTGCCCGGCCCCGATCGCCCCGTCCCCGTGCACCCACACCAGCACGGGCTTGCGCCCGCCAGTCGACGGCGTGGTGACGTTGGCGAAGAGACAGTCCTCCTCCACCGACCTGGTCTCGGAGTAACTCGACCCCACCTGCGGACACGGACTGCCGGGCTCAGTCGCCTCCCGCACCCCGCTCCACGCCGCGGCCCTGACCGGCGGCTTCCACCGCTCGGGCTTGGCCGCGTACGGCACCCCCTGAAACCGCAAGTGCCCGTCCCGCACCTCACCCCGGACCTGTCCCGTGTCCAGGACGACCACGTCCGACGGCATGGCTTCCCCCGTTCCACATGCACTGACCAGCAGCAACGCGGCCAGCAACGTCCCCCGACGCATGCTCCTACCTCCCCGTCATCAGCTCGACGGCCGCGATCAACTCCCTCTCGCAGACGTCGAGATCGAGTGCCCCGGACCGCAGCACGACTCCGTTGCGCATGGCGAGCACGAACACCGCCATCACCTCCGGGTCGAACACGCGGAACTCGCCGGCCTCCTGCCCCCTGCGCAAGAACCCGGCGAGCTCCACGTGATCGGAATCGGCGATGCCCCCGTCCGTCACCGCCGAGTGGGCCCGGATCCGCAGGAACGCCACCATGTCGTCCCGGTGCTCCCGCAGGAAGGCGATGTTTGCGCTCAAGAACGCCCGCAACTCCTCCCGAGCGGACCCCTGCCCCATCCGAGCGCTCACAAACCCTTGGAACCGCTCCAAGATGTTCGCGAACACCACGTCGACAAGCTCCTGCTTGTTCCTGAAGTGGTACGAGATCAACCCGGTGCTGCTCAGACCGGCCCGCGCCGCGATCGCCTTGAACGACGTCTCCGCGTAGTCCAGCTCCGCCACCGTCGCGATGGCGGCCGCCACGATCTGCGCCCGCCGAGCCTGCTCGGTCACCGATTTTGCTCGCACAAGCAAAACTTAGCACGCCCGAGCAAACCGCCGGGATCAGCCGCGACGACCCCGTCTCCTCCGGCATCATTCGGACGGAAACACCAGGCGCCTAACGCGCGATCAGCAGTAGGAACGCACCGAGGGGAGCAGCCGTGGCCGAGGGTTCCGTCGCCCGCCGAGTCATCGCACCGACCGTCGCCACCGCGGTGGTCACGTCCGGCATCGCGATCGTGATCAACCTGGCCACCGACTGGAAGACCAACCCCTGGGCCTGGCTCGCAGTGGTCGTCCTGACCGCCGCCGCGGCCGGCGTGGCGCTCTGGCTGAACAAGGCCCAGGAACCGCCCGCACCGACCTCGATCGAACGCTCGGTCACCGGCGACGTCAGCAACAGCACCGTGATCACCGGCGACGGGAACCAGGTCCAACGGTGATCGAACGGTCGGTGCTGGGGTCGGTCGACCACAGCCAGGTGGTCCTGGGCGACCACAACATCGTGAACGTGACGGCTGACCGCCCACCGATCAAGGTGCGCTCACCACGGCGCCGGGCGAGCGTGCAGCACCTGCTGTTCGGACCCGACACCGGACACCACGCCACCGACCGTCCCCTGACCTGGCTACGCCCCGACGCCGGTGTCGTCCCGGTCCAGCCCCGCCCCGAGGACACGGACCTGCTGTCCTGGTGCACCGACGGGTCTCCAATGCGCGTCCGCCTGGTGTGCGGCCGAGGAGGCCAGGGCAAGACCACGACCGCATTGCAGCTGGTCAAGGCCCTGCGAGCAGGCAAGCACATCGCGGGTTTCCTGGACCTCAGCTTCGCCGAGGGAACCGAGTCGGACCTCTCCCGCCTCCGCTGGGCGGAGATCGACGCCGCCCTGCACAGCCGCCCGGCCCAGAAGACGACAACCCTGCTGGTCGTCGACTACGCAGAGAACGCGCCCCTGTCGTTGCACCGCCTACTGGTCACCATCCGCACCGCCCCCACCGTCCGGGTGCTGCTCCTCAGCCGCAGCGAGGGCAACTGGTGGCCGGAGCTCCTCGCCGACCCCACCTGGTCATTGCTGATCGAGCCCGAACCGACCCGCCTCGACTCGCTGACCACCCACCTGCCCGCAGACGAACTGCACGCGGACGCCGTCCAACGCTTCGCCGCACGCCTGCCCACACCGACACCGACCGCCGACGACACCGCCCGTGAGTTCGCCACCACCCTCGACCTGTACGCCGACGCACTCCTGCGCGTCCTCGACGCCGCCGCCGTGCACCGCGGCGAACCTCCGGTCCGCACCTCGGGCAACGACCCGATCAGCGACCTTCTCGCACACGAGTCACGGCACGTCAAGTCGCTGCTCGCCGACCACCAGATCGACCTGTCCCCGCACGACCGCGACCTGCTGCTGGCCGCCCCGTTCCTGGTGCCCGCGCCCACCCTCGACGACGCCGTGCGGCTGCTGCGCACGCTCGACCTCGAAGGCGACCACGACGACGCCTGGTTCCGCCGCACGGCCAAGGTCCTCGGCAAGCTCTACCCAGGCGACCAGGCGGTCTGGGCCGCACCCCGCCCCGACCGCCTGCCGGACAGCCACCTGCTGGGCCTCGCCGAGCGCGCCGCCTCCGACGGCGACTGGACCGACCTGGCCTCCCGGCTGTGCGCCACCGACGACCAGGAGGTCGCGGAGCACATCTCGAAGGTGCTGTCGCGCTGCCTGTCCACGCCCGGCGCGGACCGCAGGTTCGAGGCCGGGATCCGCCGCCTCCTCGGGACGATGGACAGCCTGGTGCGCCGGCACCCCAAGGGATACCTGCTGCCCACGATCCTGCTGAGCCCAGGCCGTTTCACCGACGCCCTCGCCGCAGTGCTCGCCGATCCAGAGGCCCTGCCGACGGCCGACGTCGAGGCGGCCGACTGGGTGCTGAGATCGCTCGGACCGTCCACCAGCCGGGCGGTCGACGTCGTCCACCTCTCCCAGCGCCTGGCCGAGGACACGGCGCTGCGGCCTGACGCGTACGACGTCGAAATCCTCCGGCACGCCCAGGTGCTGACGTACCTCAGCATTCGGTTGGCAGGCATCGGACAGCGTGAGCAGGCGGTAGCTCCCGCCCGACGCGCCGTCGAACTCCACCAGCAACTGGCCGACGGCAACCCCGAGGTACACCTGCCGGACCTGGCCAGGTCCTTCCACAACTTCGCAATTCGACTGGGTGCTGTCGGTCGACACGAACCTGCGCTGATACCTGCGCGGCGCGCCGTTGAGATCTGGAAGCAGCTCGCTGCGACCGACCCAGGCACCTACACACTGAGACATGCCGAGTCGCTCGGTAATCTCGCCAGCCGATTGGGCAACCTGGGGCAGCATGAGCAGGCACTCACCTTTGCTCGCCACGCCGTCGAAATGCAGGAGCGGCTCGCTGAGGCCGCCCCCGATGTCCACCTGCCTCATCTGGCCACATCACTCACCAACCTCGCCAGCCACCTCGCGGAGATGGGACACCGTGAGCAAGCCCTCGTGCCGGCCGAAAGAGCCGTCACCATGGTCGAGCGACTGGCCGAGGTGAACCCGGACTCCTATCTGCCCGACCTCGCAATGGCGCTCAACAACCTCTCCAACCGCTTGGCCGCAGCGGGACGGAGCGAACAGGCGCTGGTCGCTGTTGAGCGGGCAACCGAAATCCGGGAACGGCTCACCGACGCCAACGCCGCTGCCTGGCTGCCTGACCTCGCCGTCGCGCTCAACAACCTGGCAGTCCGGCGGGCGGAAGCAGGTCAACCCGAGGAATCGCTGGTTTCAGCGCGTCGAGCCGTCGAGATCCTTGAACAGCTTGCCGAAGCCTCGCCTGACGCCTACGTGCCCGACCTTGCGCGGTCACTCAGCAACCTCGGCGTTCAGTTGCAGGAGGCGGGGAATCGCGAGGAGGCACTCGTCCCGACACTTCGGGCCGTCCACCTCATCCAGAAGCTCGCTGATGCAAACCCGGACGCCTATCTGCCTACCCTGGCCATTGCGCTCAGCAACGCGTCCTATCACTTGGCATCGCTGGATCAGCTTGAACAAGCGCTCACGCATGTCCAACGAGCTGTCACAATCCTGGACTTGGTTGCGGCGGCCAATCCAGAGGCTCATCTCGAGAGCCTCGCATACGCACTCGGCAACCAGTCGGATTACCTGGCGGCGATGGGGCTGTTCGAAAAGTCGATCAGCCCAGCCGAGCGAGAGGTCGAGATCTTCCAGAAGCTCTGCGAAGCTCACATCAACCTTTTCTTGCCTCGCCTGGCCGATGCGCTCAGCATCTTGGCGAGCCGTTCGGCGGAAACGGGGCAGAACGAACGAGTAGTCGCCCCGATATTGCGAGCCGTCGCGTTGGTGCGGCAGCACGACGATGACGGTCTCGACGCGGACCTGCGCGTTCTCGGCACGTCGTTGCGCACGCTGGCCGACCTGGACGAAGCTGCTGCCGCCGAGGACGTTCAGCGGCGCGTGGAGCGGCTGACATGACTTTGGAGAACTTCCAAAACGCATGCTTTCAGGTTGATGTCGGGGGAATGGGTGGAGCCAAACGGAATGGTGGCCCTACCGTTCCCGCATGCCATTGCGGAGATCAACGGTGCGGGGCCGTGAGTTCGGGGACGCCATTCGCGCGTTGTTGCGCGCGGCCGGCCTGACCAACCGGGAAGCCGCCGTTCTGTTGGGTTGGCAGGAGGCCAAGGTCTCGGAGCTGATCAACGGCAAGGAAGGCGTCAGCGACGTCGAGTTGGCCCAGTTGCTGGGGTTGTTGCGGACGCCGCCCGCCGAGTTCGCGCACCTGATGGCGTTGCACCGGGAGACCCACCAGCGCGACTGGCTGCAGCCCGCCAAGTCCGGCGTGACGGACCGGGCCCGCACGCTCCGCGAGCACGAGAAGATCGCGTCCCGCGTCACCGGCTGGTCCATGAACGTCGTGCACGGACTGCTCCAAGTCCCCGCCTACACCCGCCACCTCGCCATCGCCAAGCCGGTTCCCGCCGACGAGATCAACCCACTCGTCGCGAACCGGGGCGCCCGGCAGCGGGCCGTCCTCGACGGCTATCGAACCGTCGCCATCTTCATGCACGAGCAGGCGTTGCGGCTCCCGGTAGGCAGCCCGGAGATCATGGCGGAGCAGCTGCACCACCTGCTGCGGCTGTCGGTTCTGCCGCACCTGACAGTGCGCATGGTTCCCACGTCGTTCGGGCCGCACGCTGGTCTCGCCGGGGACTTCGACCTGCTGAACTTCAAGAAGATCCCGCCCATCGTCTACCTGGAGAGCGAGGGGGCTAACGTCTTCCTCGAAGATCAGCCTTCCGTCGGGCTCTACAACACCGTGGTCGAATCACTCGCTCGGACGGCGTTGGACCCGGCGCAATCCAGGAAGCTGATCACCGACATCATCGGTGAGGAGTGGCGGCATGACCAGGTGGCGGAAGAGCAGCTTCAGCGCGAGTGACGGCAACTGCGTCGAGGTCGGTCGAGGTGTCGGCGTCCGCGACAGCAAGTCGCCGGCCGTGGAACTGCAGCTCAACGCCCGGCAGTGGGGTTCGTTGCTGCGCCTGGCCAAGGGCGACGCCGCCCGCTGACAATTTCTTGTCTCTTGTCCATTCGTACCCGTTCGGTGATTTGCCGCCCGTGATCGGCGTCACAGGTGCATGCTGGAGTCCGACGACCTCAGAGCCGAGGACTGATGATCATGACGAGTGCGACTGCGGGCTCCCGCCACAACTGGGAGTCGGACCTGGAGCGCTACCGGAGCAGAGCGGTTCAGGTGCTCGACACGCACCTACCCGCCACCACCGGCTGCACCGAGTGTGGCGACCCCTGGCCGTGTGCCAGGGCTTGCACCGCGGAGTTGGTCCTCGAGCTCTGACGCCTACGAGTTCACCCGGCCGAGGAACGCGCTGATCCCGGCCGTCATGCGTTCGACCTGGTCGTCGAGCGACAACGCCTCCTTGAACCGCGAACCCGGACCCGCGCTCTTCTTGCCGCGCAGGTAGAGCGAGCACTGCAGGTCGGCGCACACGTAGACGCCGACGGAGTTGCCGAGCTGACCGGACTTGCCGGCCTTGCGCGCGGACATGAGCGACACGCCGTCGCCGGAGTGCGTGGTCAGGCACCACGTGCACATCGTCTTGCGCGCCCGTCCAGCCTGCGCGGCCCTCCGCAACGCGATGCCGACGAGCGACCCGTCGAGCTCCATCACCAGGTACGAGCGGTCGGGCGCTGCGGGGTCGGTCCAGCCGAGGAAGTCGAGGTCGTCCCAGCGCCGTTCGCCCAAATCCTTGGGTACGTGCATGCGCTTCGCCTCGCCCTTGGTGGAATTGACGAAGGACGCGCGGATGTCGTGTTCGGTCAGCGGCTTCATGACCAGGAACGCTAGGCTTACCTAGAGGTCCTAGGCAAATCATTAAGCCACCTAGGAAGGGTGACGGATGGCACGTGCGGGGCTTTCGGCCGACCGCCTCACGGAGGCAGCGGCGGTCCTGGCGGACGAGGTCGGCTTCGAGAACGTCACGGTCTCGGCCCTGGCGCGCCACTTCGGCGTGAAGGACGCCTCCCTCTACTCGCACATCCGCAACGCCCAGGACCTGCGCGTGCGCCTGGCCGTCCAGTCGCTCGCCGAACTGGCCGACCGGGTGGCCGAGGCGATCGCGGGCCGCGCGGGCAAGGACGCCCTGGTCGCGTTCGCCGGCGCCTACCGCAGCTACGCCACCGAACACCCAGGCCGCTACGCCGCCACGCAGATGGCGTTGGACCCGGACGTGGCGGCGGACAGCGCCGCGCCGAAACACGCCGAGATGACCAGGGCCGTCCTGCGGGGCTACGACCTGTGGGAACCCGACCAGACCGACGCCGTCAGGCTCCTGCACAGCACGTTCCACGGGTTCGTGTCGCTGGAACGGTCGGGCGCGTTCCACAGCCACCCGCGCGGCGTCGAGGCGTCCTGGCTACGCGCCCTGGACGCCCTCGACTCGGTGCTGCGCGCCTGGCCTGCGGGTTAGAGTCCCGACCATGATCGACAGAATCGAGTCGCACGTCCGCGCATGAGCGGATCTCTCTACGACCACGCGGTCGCACTCCACCGCCGGTTCCCCGACGGCCCACTGCCCGGAGACGGCGCGCCACCTACCGTGCCGTCCGACGCGTGGCACTGACCTGGCTCGGTGACCACACGGCTGGGCGGGGACGCGTGTACGTGGTCGAGGCGCGCCTTCCCGAGACCGAAGGCCGGCGCGCGATGCGGACCTACCTGGCCGAGGCGCTGCGCAAGAAACCGTTGCCCGGCCTCGACCCGGCCGTCCTGCGGGCCTAGGCGGGGCGCTTGAAGAAGTTGACCAGGTTGCCGTCGGGGTCGCGGACCAGCAGCGACCGGTTGCCCCACGGCATCGTCGTCGGCTCCTGGACGACCTCGGCGCCCGCCAGGTTCTGGTGCACGCCGTCCACGTCATCGACGAGGAACTCGATGATGACGCTGCGGTTGGCCTCCGGCTCGGCGCTGCCCTCGGCGAACAGCGCGACGGTGCGGGTGCTGCCGATCGCGAGGGTGGCGGCGGGCAGCTTGACCTCGGCGAAGTCGTCGTTGGCCCACGTGGCGCTGGTGCCGGTGGCGCGTTCGTAGAAGGCGGTAAGCCGGGCGACGTCGGCGGTGATGATGCGGATGGATGCGAAGTTCATGGCTCGAACGCTAGGAGCAATACCGGGCAGAACCCGCCCGGTATTTCGGAGATACTTGTCGATGTGACCCGGCCCATCGCCCGCGTGCTCTCGCTCTTGGAGCTGCTCCAATCCGGAGGTGTCCGTACGGTCGCCGAGCTCGCCTCGCGGCTGGAGGTCGACGAGCGGACCGTGCGCCGCTACGTCGGCCACCTGCTCGACCTCGACGTTCCGGTCGAGTCGGTGCGCGGGCGGCACGGCGGCTACCGGCTCGTGGCCGGGTACCGGATGCCGCCGTTGATGCTGAGCGACGACGAGGCGCTGGCGGTGCTGGTCGCGCTGGCCCCGGTGACGGGGACGGCGAGCGAGACCGCGGCCGCGAAGATCCGCCGGGTGCTGCCCGCACGTCTCGGCGGACGGCTCGACGCCCTGCTCGGCGCGCTGGCGTTCACCTCGCCCGGCACTGCCGCCGTGCCGGAGGCGGCGGTGCTGCTCGCGCTCGCCGACGCGGTGACGCACCACCGTCCAGTGTCGATCCGCTACCCCTCCGGCGAACGGGCGTTGCACGCGCACGGCCTCGTCGCGCACGCCGGGAAGTGGTACGTCACGGGCATCGATCCCGTGCTGGGCGAGGAACGGACGTTCCGGCTCGACCGGATCGCCTCCGTCCGGACGTTGCCGGGCTCGTTCGAGCCACCCGAGGCGTTCGATCCGGCCGAACGCCTGCTGGCCGGGTTCGCCACCGCGCCGCACCGGCACGAGGTGACGTTGCGGATCCAGGGCACCGTCGAGCAGATCCGCGCCTGGCTGCCGGCGAGCGTCGCGGTGGTGGAGCGGGGCGACGACGGGTGGTCGCACGTCGAGCTGCGGGTGGAACGGCTCGACTGGCTGCCGGGTGTGCTCGCCTCGCTCGACCTGCCGTTCGTGATCGAGAGGCCGGACGAGCTGCGCGACCTCGTGGTGGCAAGCGCGCGGCGGCTGATGGAACGGGCGGTCAGCCCAGGAACGTCCGGCGCAGGTCGCTGACCCACGCGTCCGGGTTCTCCCACGGGATGAAGTGGCCGCCGCGCTCGTGCGCGTTCACGTTGACGTGGTTGAAGTACCCGGCGAGCGGGCCGCCCAGGAACGCCTCGACCCGCTCGCGCGCGGTGTGGACGCCAGGTGGGTTCTCGTAGCTGACGAAGGTCAGGCCGACCGGGGCCTCGACGACCGGGACGCGGTTGTGCGACGGCGTCCACGGGTAGCGGTTGGCGTTGGCGTAGTAGCGCATCGACGTGGCGATCGAGTTGGTCGCCCAGTAGATCGTCGCGTGGGTGAGCAGGTCGTCCCTGGTGAAGACGGACTCCAGGTCGCCGTCGCTCCACGCGTGCCAGCGTTCGAGGAGCCAGGCCAGGAGGCCCGCCGGTGAGTCGCTCAGGCCGTGGGCGAGGGTGGCGCCGTCGAGCATGTGCACGGTCAGGTGGGTGGCCCAGCGGTGGTCGAGCTCGATCGTGCGGGCGCGGAGATCGGGGTCTTCGGGCAGCGGGCGGTTGTGCGCGAAGTTCCAGGCCCGGTCGCCGGTGAAGAAGTTGAGAGGCAGGCCGGAGCCGATGTGGATGCCGTGCAGCGAGTCCGCGTACTTGTGGCCGAGCTGGCTGGAGACCAGGCCGCCGATGTCGCAGCCCGCCGCGGCGTAGCGGGCGTGGCCCAGGATGTCGGTCATGAGGGTGTGCCAGAGGTCGGCGACCTTCCAGAAGTTCACGTCCGGGAAGCCGGTCAGCGGTCCGGGGAAACCGAAGCCCGGCAGCGACGGGACGATGACCTCGAAGTCGTCCGCCAGCTGGTCGACCACCTTGGACCAGTGCCAGAACGTCCACGGCCAGCCGTGGGTGAGGATCAACGGGATCGGGCGTTCGGCACGGCTCGGCGTGCGCATGAAGTGGACGCGGACGTCGGAGACGTCGGTTTCGTAGTGCTCGTGGGTGTTGATGAGGGCCTCGGCTCGGCGCCAGTCGAAGCCGTCACGCCAGTAGGCGACGAGTTCGTGCAGGTAGCGGGCGGGGACGCCGTAGGACCAGTCCTCGTTGCCTTCGTCGACGGGTGCGCGGGTCTGGGACAGGCGGGTGCGCAGGTCGGTGAGCACCTCGTCCGGGACGTGGATCGGCTTCGGCTCCAGGGGGAACGGCACGGGTCCGACGATAGTGATCACAGGCGGGGGCGGGTCAGGAGTCGCGACAGCACGATGGCGCTCTCGGTGCGGTCGACGAGGGCGTGCGAGCGGACCCGTTGGATGGCTTGTTCCAGGTGCGGGATGTCGCGGGCGAGCATGTAGAGCATCGCGTCGGCCGCACCGGAGACGGTGCACGCCTCGATCACCTCGGAGATGTCCTCGAGTGCCTTGGTCAGGGCGGCCGGGGTGGGGTTGCCCTTGCAGTAGATCTCGACGAACGCCTCCGTGTTCCAGGCCATGGCCTGCGGGTCGACCAGGGCGCTGAAGCCGCGGATGGCGCCGGTCGCGACCAGGCGGTCGAGCCGTCTCTTCGCGGCGGACGGCGACAGGCCCGCCTCCTTGCCGATCTCGGCGTAGGTGGCGCGGGCGTTGCGCAGCACGCAACGGATGATCGCCTCGTCGATGGAGTCCATGCGCAAAGATCTGCCACAGAGGGCCGTTCTTTGCAAAGTTTCCGCTGTTGAACGCCGTCGATGGCGATTGTTGGCGTGGCCGGGCATACCTAGCGTCTGCCTGGTGACCATCAACGATGTCGAGGCGGCCGCGCTGGCGGCGGTGGACGAGGCGGCGATCGGGCCGCTGCTGCTGGACCTGCTGAGGGTGCCGAGCGTGACGGGCAGCGCGGCGGAGTCGGAGCTGCAGCACGTGCTGGCCGGGCACCTGGAACGGCTGGACCTGGACGTCGACCTGTGGTCGATGGACCTGGACGCGCTGCGGGCGCACCCGGACTTCCCCGGTGGTGAGGCGCCGCGCACCGAGGCGTGGGGGCTGGTCGGGACGCGGGGCGCCGAGGACGGGCCGACGCTGATCCTGCAGGGACACGTCGACGTCGTGCCGCCTGGTGACCTCGCGCAGTGGCAGGGCGACCCGTTCCGGCCGCGCGTCGAGGGCGACGTCGTGCACGGGCGCGGGGCGTGCGACATGAAGGCCGGCGTGGTGGCGATCCTCGTCGCGCTCGCCGCGATCCGCACTGTTCCGTTGCGCGGCAAGGTGTCCGCACACTTCGTGGTCAGCGAGGAAGACGGCGGGCTCGGCGCGTTCGGCACGCTGAAGCGCGGCCACACCGGCGACGCGTGCGTCATCACCGAACCCACCAGTGGCGCGCTCATGGTCGCCAACGCTGGCGCGCTCACGTTCCGGATCGAGGTGCCCGGCCTGGCCACGCACGGCAGCACCCGGTACGCAGGCGTCAGCGCCCTCGACTCCTATCTGCCGATCCACGCCGCGCTCGCCAGGCTGGAGACCCGGCGCAACGTCGGCGCGGACCGGCTGCTGTCGGACTACCCCGTGCCGTACCCGTTGTCGGTCGGCACGGTCCAGGCGGGCGACTGGGCGAGCAGCGTGCCGGACCTGCTCGTCGCCGAGGGACGGCTCGGCGTGGCGCTGGGGGAGGACCCGGCCCAGGCCCGCGCCGAGCTGGAGGCGTGCGTGGCGTCGGTGTGTGCGGCGGACCCGTGGCTGCGCGAGCACCCTGCGGTCGTGACGTGGCCCGGTGGTCAGTTCGCGAGCGGACGGCTGCCGGTCGGGCATCCGCTCGCCGGTCTGGTGGGCGACGCGCACGCCGACATCACACGAACTTCACGTCCGGCTGAGCGTGGGGCGCCCTATGGCAGCGATCTGCGGCTGTACGCGGGGGAGGGCATTCCGACCCTCCAGTACGGGCCCGGCGAGGTCCGGTACGCCCACGGTCCTCAGGAGCACGTTTTTCTGAGCGAGGTTCTCACCGTCGCCCGCGCCCTGGTCCTCACCGTATTGCGTTGCGTCGGCACTCGCTGACCGTCGTTTCTGGGCGCCGATAATGTTCACTTATCGGCGCCCAGCTTTCTCGCGCCCAATTGGGTAGCGTTGCGTTGGATAACGTTACTGCACACGTAACTCTGCTACGATATTCGAGTGGAGACGAGCTGTAACTTCCCCGGCTGTGAGCGCCCCGTTTTTCGAGGTGGCGGGCCTGGGCGGCCTTCGGAGTACTGCGATCTGCCGGAGCACACGCGGTGGCGGGCGTGGAAGGAGCGGCAGCGGCTGGCGGAAACCCCTGAGCAAAACCTGGAGGTCGTCACCGTGACGAATCTCCCCAGGGTCTCCGGTACCTCCAAGATCAGGGCTGAAGAGCTCCTCGACCGGTTCCGGGTGCTGTCCGAGCAGATGACGCAGACGCTCGGGCGGGCCGTCGGGGAACTGAACGCGATGGCCGACCCGAGCGTCGCGGAGAGCCTGGTGCAGGCGGCAGAGGCCGAGGCCGCTCGCAGAGTGGCAGAAGCGCAGGCCGACATCGCGTCCGCGGAACGGCGCCGGCACGACGCCGAGCAGGCGCGCAAGGCCGCCGAGGAGATGACCGAGCAGGCGGTGCGGGCGGCGGAGGAAGCCGACGAGGCCGCGGATCGGGCGTTGACCGAGCGGGACGAGGCGCTGGAGGCGGCGCGGGTCGCGCAGGAACGGGCCGAGGCGGCGATCGCCGAGGTCAGGGTGCAGGCGGCGGCGGTGGTCGAGGAGATCCGGGCTGAGGCGGTGCAGGCCAAGGACGACGCGGTCAAGCACGCCGAGCAGGCCCGGCGGCAGGCGGCCAAGGAGATCGAGCAGGCACGGGTGTCCGCGGCCGAGGAAGTGGAACGCGTGCGGGTCGAGACCGCCCGGCAGGTGGAGGAAGCGCAGGCGCGGGCGGCGGCGGAGATCGACGCCGCGCGGGTTCAGGCCGCGGCGGAGGTTGATGCCGCGCGGAGCGGGGCTGTTGCGGAGATCGAGCAGGCACGGGCCGCGGCTGCCGAGGAGACCGAGCGCGTGCGCGGTGAGGCTGACCAGGCCAAAGCCGAGGCGGCCGCTGCGGTTCAGGGTGCTGAGCAGGCTCGGCAGGAGGCGGCGGACACCGTCGGGCGGGCCGCGAAGGCTCGGGATCTGGCGGTGGTGCGGGCGGAACGGGCCGAGCAGGCCGCCGATGACGCGAAGGCCGAGTTGGAGCGGTCCAGGGCCGAGTTCGAGGGGCGGTTGGCGCAGGTCCGGCAGGAGTCGGCGGACCAGGTGGCGGCGGTGCGGCAGACGTTGGCGGCGGTGGAGGACTCGCGTGCTCAGGCGGTGACCCGGGCCGAGCGCGCGGAACGTCAGCTGGACGAGGCGAGTGAGGAGCTTCGGGCGGCTCGGCGGGCGAAGACCTCGTCCTGAGCGGCGGCCATCTCCCGCAGGGCCGACTTGCGCTCGCGCGTGGTGAGGCGATCCAGGTAGAGGCGGCCGTACAGGTGGTCGGTCTCGTGTTGGAGGCAGCGGGCGAAGTAGCCCCTGCCTTCGACGACGATGGGGTTGCCGTGTTTGTCCTGGCCTCGGACGACGGCTCGGTCCGGGCGGGCCACCGTGCGGTACGGGCCCGGGACGGACAGGCAGCCTTCCGGTTCTTCGAGAAGGGTGCGCTGGTCCGGCGGCAGGTCGTCGAGGACCGGGTTGCAGATGTGGCCGGCGTGGTGGACGCCCCGGTCGTCGGTCATGTCCCACACGAACAGCTGCAGGTCGACGCCCACCTGGTTGGCGGCGATCGCGGCGCCTTCTGCCACGTGGTTGGTGACGAGCATGTCGTCGATGAGCTGGTCGAGCTCGGGGGTGCCGAACTCGGTGATCTCGCGGCAGCGGCGGGTGAGGATCTCCTCGCCGACGACGGTGATGCGGCGCGGGGTGCCGCGGAAAACCTCGGACATGCTTTGCAAAGTAGCAGTCTTTGCAAAGTTATCGGTAGGGTCGGGTCATGTCTCGACGGCCGCTTCCTGACCATCCCGTGCGTGTGGCGTTGCTGGACCTGCTGGCCGAGCACGGCACGCTGACCTCGACGCAGGCCGCCGCGCTGCTCGGGCAGAGTTCGGGGTTGTGCTCGTTTCACCTGCGGCAACTCGCCGAGCTCGGGCTCATCGAGGAGGCCCCGCACCAGGGCGGCAAGGCTCGGCCGTGGCAGCTCCGGTGGGAGACGGACGGTCCCGAGCCTTCTGATGAGACAGTCAGCGCGCTCATCCACGTGACGCCGCAGGAGATGGCGGAGATCGGAGCGTCGATCCGGCGGTTGCTGTTCCGCTACCGCGATCGGGGCACGCGTCCGGCCGAGGCGGTGGCGGTCACTGCGGAGGTCCGGCTGCGCAGCGGGAACCCAGTAGGCTGAGCCGCGATGTCTCAGCTCAAGGGCGACTGCGCCAACTGTTTCGGGTTGTGCTGCGTCGCGCTGCCGTTCGCCAGGTCCGCCGACTTCGCCGCCACCAAGGACGCCGGCACGCCGTGCCGCAACCTGCTGGCCGATCACCGGTGCGGCATCCACGACAAGCTGCGGCAGAACGGGTATCCGGGCTGCACGGTCTACGACTGCTTCGGCGCGGGCCAGCGGGTGTCGCAGACGGTGTTCGGCGGCACGGACTGGCGCACCGCCGAGCGCGAGAAGATGTTCGCGGTGTTCCCGGTGGTCAGGCAGCTGCACGAGCTGCTGTTCTACCTCGACGAGGCTCAGCGCCTGGACCCGCACGACGACCTCGCGGAGGCCTTCGCCGACGTCGAACGGCACACCGTCGCCGGCCCCGACGACATCCTGGCGCTCGACGTCGCGGAGATCCGCGCGAAGGTCAACGTCCTGCTGCTGCGCACCAGCGAACGGCTCCGCAGCAGCGCGAAGTCGTATCGGGGCGCCGATCTGATCGGTGCGCGGCTGCGCAACAAGAACCTCGCCAGCGCCGACTTCCGCGGCGCCTACCTGATCGGCGCGGACCTCACGAACTCCGACCTGTCGCGCGCGGACATGATCGGCGCCGACCTGCGCGGAGCGGACCTGTCGGGCGCGGATCTGGGCACCTGCCTGTTCCTGACCCAGCCGCAGGTCAACGCCGCGCGCGGCAACGCGAAGACGAAGCTGCCGGAGGCGTTGGCCCGTCCCGCGCACTGGTCGGCCCAGCCCGCCCGACGCCGCTAGAACTCCCCTCACACCACACGTGTGGGTCTGACCAGCGGTTTCGATTTGACTGAAATTTCAGTCAGGCCTACCCTGGGGCTCATGAACAGGCGCAACTTCGTGCAGACGGCGGCCGCGGCCATCAGCGGCGTGCTCGCCGGCTGCGCGAGTGGGACGAGCGGGGACACCGTGACCAAGGCGAGCAACGAGAGCCGGCAGTGGGTGATGCCCGAGGAGGGCGAGCCGCACCGCAGGACGTGGATGGCGTTCGCCGCCAGCGACCGCATCTGGGGTCGTGACCTGCTGCCACAGGTGCGTGCGGAACAGGCCAGGATCGCGACCACGATCGCCCGCTTCGAGCCGGTGTCGGTGCTGGTGCGGGCCGAGGACCTGGAGATCGCCCGGCCGCTCCTGCCCGGCGTCGACCTGGTGACCGCCGAGCTCGACGACCTGTGGATGCGCGACACCGGACCGGTGTTCGTGCGCGACGGGGGCGCCGTCGACTTCAACTTCAACGGCTGGGGCGGCAAGCAGCAGCACAGCCATGACAAGAAGGTCGCGGGCTTCGTCGCAGGTCAGGCCAAGGCCGAACACGTCCGCACGGACCTGGTGCTCGAAGGCGGCGCGCTGGAGGTCGACGGCGAGGGCACCGCGATCATCACCGAGAGCTGCGTGCTCAACAACAACCGCAACCGCGGCTGGAAGAAGTCCGACGTCGAGGAGGAGCTCGCCCACCTGCTCGGGATCAAGAAGGTCATCTGGCTACCGGGCATCGCTGGCAAGGACATCACCGACGGCCACACGGACTTCTACGCGCGCTTCGCCGGACCGGGCGTCGTGGTCGCGGGCCTGGACAACGACCCCGAGTCGTTCGACTACGACGTCACGCGCCGGCACCTGGAGATCCTGCGCGGCGCGACGGACGCGGCGGGCAGGCCGTTGCGGGTCGAGGTGCTGGAGGCGCCGGAGCAGACGCGGGTGCGCGACGACGACTTCGCGGCCGGGTACATCAACTTCTACGTGTGCAACGGCGCGGTGATCGGACCCGAGTTCGGGGACGCGCGGGCGGACGCGGCGGCGAAGGCGACGATGGAGCGCCTGTTCCCCGGACGTACGGTGGTGCAGATCAACATCGACGGCATCGCGTCGGGCGGTGGCGGCATCCACTGCACCACGCAGCAAGAACCTAAGTGAGGGCGCCCGTGTCGGACCGCAGGACCCAGATGCTCGAAGCCGCGGTGCGGGTGATCGCACAGGACGGCGTGCGCGGGCTGCGGGTGGAGAAGCTCGCGGCCGAGGCCGGGGTGTCCACGGCGTTGATCTACTACCACTTCAAGGACCGCGCCGGGATCATGCGGGCCGCGCTGGAGCACGTGAACCACCGCGCCCTGACCTACACGGACGAGCAGACGCGGTCGGACGATCCGCGGGAGCAGGTCGAGCAGATGCTGCTGGGCGAGCTGCGCGACGACGACCGGGTGCGCGAGACCAGCGTCGCGTGGGGTGAGCTGCGGGCGAGCGCGGCGTTCCACGAGGAGCTGCGGGAACCGTTGCGCACGGCGACCGAGGCGTGGAACGACGACGTGGTGGCGCTGGTGCGGCAGGTCAGCCCGGACGTGGACGCCGTGGCGGCGGCGGAACGGCTCACCGCGCTGGTCGAGGGGCTCAGCGAACGCTGGCACAGCGGTTCGGTGACGGTGGACCGCGCGCGGGAGCTGCTGTCCGGTGCGATCGCCCGGGAGCTGGACGGCGCGTGAGGGCGCCGTTCGCTGCCTTTGTCGGCGAGCCTCGCGACGTGTGGAGGCTCGCCGACAGCGTGCTGTAGCTAGACGGCGAGGCGTTGCTGGGCGACGGCGCGCGCGAAGCCCTCGACGTTGTCGATCATGATGTTGTGGCCGGTGTTGGGCACGGAGACGAGCTGGACGCCGGCTGCGGCGAGGTCGCGGCCACCGCTGGGCGGCGCGTCCTCGGGGTGCAGGAAGACGCGCGGGATCTCCAGTTCCAGCAACAGCTTGCGCATCGTCGGCGAGGTGCCGCGCACGAGGTCGACGGCGCTGCGGTAGAGGGCTTCGCGGCCCGCCATGCGCATGGTGGCGGCCCAGTGTGGGCCGACGTCGCGCAGGACGCGGTCGAAGCCGTGGCTGAGGAACTCGGTCTCGCCGTAGGCGGCGATGCCCCGGCTGCCGGGCGCGCCCAGCGACGGGGTGGCGGGGTCGATGTTGGGGTCGACGAGGACGAGCGACCGCACCATCTCGGGGTGGCGCGCGGCGAGCACGATGGCGACGGCGCCGCCCATGCTGTGGCCGATGATCTCGCAGCGGCGCAGGCCGATCTTGGCGAGCGCGACGGCGAGGGCGTCGGCGTGGCCCTCCAGCGAGTAGGCGAACCCGCTGGGGCGGTCGCTGATGCCGAAGCCCAGCATGTCCATCATCAGGCTGCGGCGGCCTGCCAGCAGCGGGTGCGCGACGGCTTCTGCGTAGTAGGGAGCCGACGAGGCGCCCAGTCCGTGCAGGTAGACGCGTGCGGGTGTGGCTCCCGGCACTTCGACCCAGCGGATCCGGACCCCAGGTCTGATCTCGACGGCGCGCATGTCTCTCCCGGCGGTAATCGGTTTCCGGACCCTACCTCGCGCTCCGAACAGCCGAGAGCGGTTTCGAGAGTCCGTTCTCATCTAGTCAACGAGCCGTGCGGACAACACCGTGAGCAACAGCGTCACGGCGGTGAGGACGAAGGTGTGGCTGAATCCTATGTCGGTGCGCAGGGGGAGTGAGCGTGCTCCCTCGCACAGGTGCGACCAGGACGACGGTGGTGGGGCCGGCGGCAGGACCCAGGCGCGGCGAAGGGCCATCGCGTGATGTTCGTCCTTCGCGGCGGCGATCGACATAGACCGAACGGCGTCTTTTAGCCGCCACACATGGGTTTTGACAAGCGATAGAAGTCTTGGATTCCGCGATGTGGGCGTCGTTGGCCGAGGGTGTCCGGCTGCGGATGATGACCATCAACCTCGACGGATTGGACGCCGGCATGCGACAACTGATCCTTCTCGCGTTGGTGGGCCTGGGCGCCCAGTTGGTCGACGGCAGCCTCGGCATGGCCTACGGCGTCACCTCGACGACGTTGCTGCTGGCGATCGGGACCAACCCGGCGGCCGCGTCGGCGACGGTGCACCTGGCGGAGATCGGCACGACGCTGGCGTCCGGGTTCTCGCACTGGCGCTTCGGCAACGTCGACTGGAAGGTCGTCGCGAAGATCGGCATCCCGGGCGCGGTGGGCGCGTTCGCCGGGGCGACGTTCCTGTCGAGCCTGTCGACGGAGGTGGCGGCGCCGATCATGTCGGTGGTGCTGCTCGCGCTGGGCCTGTACGTGCTGATCAGGTTCACGACGTTCGGCCTGCCGCGCACGAACCTGGGCAAGCCGCTGCGCAAGAGGTTCCTCGCGCCGCTGGGCCTGGTCGCCGGGTTCGTGGACTCGACCGGCGGCGGTGGCTGGGGCCCGGTCGGCACGCCCGCGATCCTCGCCAGCGGCCGGTTGGAGCCGCGCAAGACGATCGGGTCGATCGACACCAGCGAGTTCCTCGTGGCGGTGGCGGCGAGCGTCGGCTTCTTCGTCGGCATCGGCAACGAGGGCGTCAACTTCTCCTGGGTGCTGGCGCTGCTGGCCGGTGGCCTGATCGCGGCGCCGATCGCGGCGTGGCTGGTGCGGCACATCCCGCCGCGGGTGCTGGGGTCGGCGGTCGGTGGCCTGATCGTGCTGACCAACACGCGGACCCTGCTGCGCAGCGACTGGATCGACGCGAGCGACGCGGTGAAGTGGCCGATCTACGCGGTGATCTGGGTGGTGTGGGCGGGCGCGCTGGCGTACTCGATCCGCCAGTACCGGGCGAACCGCGACGTCGAACGCGAGGACGTGGCGGCGAAGGGCGAGACGGCCAGCGCCTGACCGGGTCCGGCCGAGGCGCTCGCCGGCGGCGGGTCAGGCGTCGACGCCCAGGGCCGCGCAGGCGGCGGTGACGGTGGCGGCGCGCAGTTCCTCGACCGGGGCGTCGGGGAACTGCATGGTGCAGTCCTGCATGCCGCCGAACGCGAGCACGGCGCGGGCCTGCTGGTCCAGGGTGGCGCCGGGGCCGAAGACGAGGGTCGTGAGGCGGGCGCGCCAGGCCATGACGAGGTCGATGAGGCCCAGCTCCGCGAGCGTGGTCAGCTCGGTGAGCAGCAGCATCATGTCCTTGCGGTGGCGGTGGTGGAAGTCGAAGAAGCCCTCGACGAGTTCCAGGGCGGTCACGTCGGCGCGCTGTTCCATGCGGGTCAGGAACGTCTCGCCGTCGTCGATCAGCGGCGTGACGATGCTGCGGATGAGCTCCTCGCGCGAGGTGAAGTGGTAGTAGAGCGCCGGTTTGGTGATGCCGAGGCTCTCGGCGATGTCCTGCAGGCTGGTCTGCTGCACGCCCCGGCTCGCGAACAGGTCGCGGGCGGTCTGCAGGATGCGCTGCTTGGTGTCGGACTGTCGGGCCACGGCGGAAATCTTACTTAACGATCGGTCAGTTGTGGTGCTAGAGTCGGCCATGTTGCTTACCGACCGTTAAGTAAGGGGGTTTGACGTGCGGATACTCGTTTCCGGGGCGAGCGTCGCCGGTCCGGTGCTCGCGTACTGGCTCGTCCGGTACGGGCACGAGGTGACCGTGGTGGAGCGGTCACCGGTGCTGCGCAAGACCGGCGGGCACGCGGTGGACCTGTTCAAGCCCGCCATGGACATCTCGGAGAAGATGGGCGTGATCGGGCGCGTGGAGTCGCTCGCGACGGGCACCGAGCGGATCACGATGCTGCGCGAGGGCACGAGCCGGCCGGTCGGCGTGGACGCCTCGAAGATCTTCGTGGCCGCGTCGGACCGGCACGTCGAGATCATGCGCGACGACCTGAGCGAGATCTACTACGACGCCACCCGCGCGGACGTGGAGTACGTGTTCGGCGACTCGATCACGTCGATCGGTCAGGACGGCGACGTGACGTTCGAGGTCGGGGCACCTCGGCGGTTCGACCTGGTGATCGGCGCGGACGGGCTACACTCGAACGTGCGGCGGCTGGTGCTGGGCGAGGTCGAGAAGACGTTCGTGGGCGCGTACCTGGCGGTGTTGTCGGTGCCGCGCGACGTCGGTGTCCCGGGGGCGATGACCGGGCACATCGGGCCGGGCCGCATGGCCGCGGTGTACGGGGCCCGGCACCTGACCGACGCGCGGGCGTTGTTCCTGTTCCGGTCCGCGGAACTCGCCTACCACCACCGCGACGTGGCACGGCAGAAGGAACTGCTGCGCGAGGCGTTCGCGGGCCTCAACCCCCAGGTCGACGCGTGGATGCGGTATCTCGACGACGATCGGGCGTTCTACTTCGACTCGATCACGCAACTGCGCGGGGACACCTGGTTACGGGGACGGGTGGCGCTGGTCGGGGACGCGGCCTACTGCCCCGGCCCGGCGATCGGTGGCAGCACGAGCCTCGCGGTGCTGGGGGCCTACGTGCTGGCGGGCGAGCTGTCCCGGGGTGACGACTTCGCGGCGGCGTTCGCGCGGTACGAGAAGGAGATGCGCCCGATCGTGCACGGCAGCAGGGCGTTCGCGCTGGGCGTGGCCAAGACGCTGATTCCGGCGACGAGGGCCGGGGTGTGGGGTTTGACGCGCGGCATGCAGCTGGTGACGGCGTTGCCGTCGTGGCTGGTGCGGCCGCTGGCGAGGCTGAACTCGAAGGGCGTGCGGATGTACGACTCGATGCCGGTGCGCGACTACGGGCGTCAGGGCGCCGCGGTCGCGGCGCCCTGACCCTTCAGCCGGCTAGAACTGCAGGCTCCACTTGTCGAGGAACCCGGTGTCCTGGTTGGCGTTGTCGTTGACCCGCAGGTTCCAGGTGCCGTTCGCGACCTCGCTGGAGGCGTTGACCGTGAACGTCTGGAGGATGTTGTCCGCGCTGCCGCCCGCACGGTTGTGCAGGACGTACACGGTGCCGTCCGGCGCCACCAGGTCCACCTTCAGGTCGCCCTTGTAAGTGTGCTTGATGTCGACGGCGACCTTGAGCGTGGCGGGCGCGTTGCCCGTCACGCCGGACACGGTGATCGGCGAGTTGATCGTCGCGTTGTCGAGGATCTGGAAGTCCGCGGCGTTCTCGAAGAACTTGCCACCGGGGTCCGGCGGGTTGACGCCGCAGTACTGCGCTTCCTTGCCGATGGCCTCGTACGGGCAGTCGGCGCGCTCGAGCAGTTGCAGCACGGCTTCCTTGTTGCGCGAGGTCTGCGCGGGGATGACCTCGTCGGGCGGGTAGAAGCCGCCGCCACCGGCACTGCCGGGGTACATCTCGAAGGTGTAGGCGAAGATGCCCTGCGTGCCCCACAGCCAGTCGGGGATGGACCCGTCGGTGATGTAGAGGTCGCTGGACTGCTCGGGCGTGTAGCCGTTGCTCTGCGCCATCGACTGGCCGATGGTGGCGAACGTGTCGCGCTGGTCCTGGGTCAGGCCCGGTGCGACGTCGTCGTAGGTCCAGCCCCACGGCCACAGGATGAGCTCGCTGTAGGTGTGGAAGTCGATGGACGCGCCGATCTGCTGCTTGCCGCCGACGTTGCGGCTGCGCACGAAGTCGGCCACGACCCTGACCTCGGGCGCGGACGCCGCGCTCGGGCCGCGGTAGGTCTCAGAGCCGGTGCTGCCCGACGAACCGCCGCAGCAGCCCCACTTGTAGTCCCAGTTGCGGTTGAGGTCGGTGCCCACGTTGGACGACCCGGCGTTGGGCTGGCGGTTCTTGCGCCACGACCGGTAGCTGCCGGTCGCGATGTCGTACTCGCCACCGTCGGGGTTGACGTCCGGGATGATCCAGATCTCGCGGGTGTCGACGAGGCCCTTGATGCGCGCGTCGGTCGCGTACTGGGTCGTGAACGTGTTGATCAGGTACAGCGCCATTTCGACGGTGAGGTGCTCGCGGGCGTGCTGGTGGTGCGTGAACAGCACCTCCGGCTCGTTCTCGTCGACACCGACGTTGTCGCTGATCTTGAGCGCCACGATGTCGCGGTTCTCGTAGGACTTGCCGATGACCTGCTTGCTGATCAGGTTCGGGTACGCCGCGACGGCGTTGTTGATCGCCGTCGTCATCTCGGCGTAGTTGTGGTAGTTCGAGTCCGCGGCGGGGAAGTCGAACGGCCCGATGGCCGCGTTCGCCTCCATGCGCTTGGGCAGCTCGGTGACCTCGAACCCTTGCGCCTTCAGGTTCCTGACCTCGCGGCCGGTCGCGGTGATCACGACGATGCCGTGCTCCTCGACCGAGTCGATGGCGGCACCCGACTTGGCGAGCTTGGTGCGCTTTTCAGCGGTGCGCACGTTGCTGACCTGGTAGTTCGTCGACGTCTCTGATGCGTCGGGAGCAGCGCCGGTGGGCACGCCTCCCATGGCGAACACGACGCTCGCGGCGACGGTGACCCCGATCAGGGGTCTGAGATGGCTCTTTCGCATGCAGGGCAACCCTTTCGAACCACGGCAGGGACATGGCTCCGCAATGTTTAGTCTGTGTGAAGCCTCACTGTCAGCCCGCCATTCGTATGGGGTTACCTGGTGAGATGACGCGATACGACGCAGTGGAGGCCGGTTCGTACCGGGTGGCGCGGGAGATCGCGCTCGAGGGGTTGTCGTCGTGGCGGGACGCGGTGGCGCCGTACCTCACGCCGGGACGGGTCGTGCTGGACCTGGGCGCCGGGACCGGTCTGTTCGTGCGGGCGTTCGGCACGTGGTTCCCCGACGTGGCGGTGGTGGCCGTCGAGCCGTCGGCGGACATGCGCGCGGCGTCCGGTCTGCCGATGCTGACCGGCGACGCCTGCTCGGTGCCGCTGGAGCCCACGTCGGTGGACGTGGTGTGGATGTCGACGGTGATCCACCACGTGCGTGACCTCGCCGCCTGCGGGCAGGAGCTGCGGCGCGTGCTGCGGCCGGGCGGGGTGGTGCTGTTGCGGTCGTTGTTCCGCGAGCGCCACTCGGGGATCGGCCTGTTCCGGTTCTTCCCCGAGGCGACGCGCGCGCTGTCCGGGTTCCCCACGGTCGCCGAGGTGGCGGACGGGCTGGGGTTCGCCGTGCAGTCGCTGGCGCCGGTGCCTCAGGTGACGGCGTTGTCGTTGGCGGAGAAGGCTTCCACGGTGCGACAGGAGGCGGACACGCTGCTGCGCTCGTTGTCGCCTTCGGAGTTCGCTGCGGGACGGGAACGGCTGCTCGCGGCGGCGGCGACGGAGTCCGGGCCGGTGGTCGACCACCTGGATCTGCTGGTCCTCAGAACTGTCGGTGCCGTCTGAGACGCGGTTGTCCGCGGACGAGAAGGAACTTCTGCACTGGTCACCTGAACGCGGCCCGGGTCACGTGTCGTGGTGGCGCGAGGGCCTGCGGGATGTGACGTTGCGGCAGGTGCTGGTGCAGGTGTCGATCGAACTGCACCGCCACGCGGGCCACACGGACGTGGTGCGAGAACTGATCGACGGCGCCGTGGGCATGCAGGACGGCAACACGAACATGCCGGCGGTCTCCGGCGACTGGTGGGCGGACCACCACGCCCGGCTGGAGAAAATCGCCGCCACCGCCGACCGGCCTCTGTCAGGGTGAGGTCCATGGCCGCTGACCCGAAGACCTACCTGCACCGCTACCTGAAGACCGCCCGTGAGTCGTTCCTGTGGAAGCTCGAAGGCCTGTCCGAGTACGACGTCCGCCGCCCCCTGACCCCGACCGGCACGAACCTGCTGGGCCTGGCCAAGCACCTGGCGGGCGTCGAGGTGGGCTACTTCGGCGAGTGCCTGGGCCGCCCGTTCCCGGAG
The DNA here is from genome assembly GCF_042721395.1 of Lentzea sp. NPDC058450. Taxonomy (NCBI): domain Bacteria; kingdom Bacillati; phylum Actinomycetota; class Actinomycetes; order Pseudonocardiales; family Pseudonocardiaceae; genus Lentzea; species Lentzea sp. NPDC058450. Next base: position 256,125 of record NZ_JBHXLO010000001.1, on the reverse strand, counting down.
AAGCTGCCGTTCGACGTCGACACCGACCCGAGCTCCGACATGTTCGCCACGGCCGAGGAGTCCCGCGACGACGTCCTAGCCTTCTTCGCGCGAGCGACGGCGTTCGCGGACTCCAGCATCGAGGAACTGCCCCTGGACGCACCGGGCGTCGTGCCGTGGTGGCCGGAGGAGCGTCGCTACGTGACGTTGCACCTGCTGCTGGTGCACGAGATCGCCGAGACGAACCGCCACGCGGGCCACGCGGACATCCTGCGGGAGGGTCTGGACGGCGTGGCGGGCCTGCGGCCGGGGGTCTCGAACCTGCCGGAGCAGGACTGGACGGCGTACCGGGCTCGGGTGGAGCAGGAGGCGCTGCGGGCGTCGGGCCAAGCCTGAGGCCCGCCGAGTTCAGGCGTACGCGATGCCGCAGGCGAGCTCGAATGAGCACGCGACCTGCGATGGCGTAGCCGAGCCCAGCCAAGACCCAATCGCGAAGCCGAAGGCAAGCCCGACCGAGCGCGAGCATCGAGGTAACACCACCCAGCGCAATGCCGAAGGCGAGGCGTCCCTCCTGGGCGCGCCACGGCAAGCGGTAATGACGTGACGTACCTGCACAAACGCAACCACGCACCCGAAGAGATTGGGGCTTGACTTTGGGTGCGAGGTGCTAGCTTCTCGAGCTCGGCCGGGCGCTTTTCAGCCCGGCCTTTTCCGGCCGATGAGCGCCTCGCAAGGGCCCCGAAGTCAAGCCCCAATCTCTATCGACGCGCCAGCGGCGATGACCCAACCCAAGCTCGTCCGCAGTTGTCTTTGCACCCCAACCCGACCACCAGCAAAGGCGACCAGACCACAGAACCCCGGCGTGCAACTGCGGGTCCGCCACCTGGGAATGGCGCTGACAGGCCGAGCGAAGCGATCGATACTGCTGAGTATGGGTAAGGAATACGAGCGGATCGAGCCCCGGCTGTGGGAGTTCATCGAGAAGCAGAAGGTGTTCTTCGTGGCCAGCGCCCCGCTGGCCGGTGACGGGCACATCAACCTCTCGCCCAAGGGCCGGCAGGGCACGTTGCGGATCCTCGACGACCGCACGGTGGCTTACCTGGACTTCGGTGGCAGTCACGCCGAGACGATCGCGCACCTGCGGGAGAACGGCCGGGTGACGCTGATGTGGTGCGCGTTCGAGGGCCCGCCGAACATCGTGCGGATCCACGGCCGCGGCGAGCCGGTGTTCCGCGACGATCCGCGGTTCCCGGAGCTGGTGGCGGGCTTCGGGGACGCGGACGGGCCCGCGTTGCGGGCGGTGATCGTGGTGACGGCGGAGCTGATCAGCGACACGTGCGGGTTCGCGGTGCCGTTCATGGACTACCGAAGCGAACGCGAGTTGCACGCGGACTACTTCGGCCGCAAGACCGACGAGGAGTTCCGCGAGTACACCGACAAGAAGCCGTACAACATCGCGAGCATCGACGGGCTGCCCGCGATGGAGCTGCCGCTGCCGCCGCGCTGAAGATTCTTCAGAACTCTTCCGGGGGCGGTGTCGAGAACGGCGGGGGCGGCTCCGTCCCCTGGGCATGACGACGATGACGCGGGACGAGATCACCGAGGTGCTGAACCGGCCGCACAGCAAGGCGCTGCTGGAGCGGGACATGCTGCGGATGGCGTACGTGGCAAAGGACGGCACGCCACGCGTAATCCCGATCGCGCACACCTGGAACGGCGCGCAGGTCGTGTTGTGCACGACGACGAACGCGCCGAAGCTGCACTCCCTCAGGGCCAACCCCTCGGTGGCGCTGACGATCGACACCGAGGTGCACCCGCCGAAGATCCTGCTGATCCGCGGCACCGTCGAGCTGGACCACGTCGACGGCATCCCGGAGGAGTACCTGCAGATGAACGGCAGCTACGAGATGACGCCGGAGCAGCGGGTGGAGTGGGAGCGCGAGGTGCGGTCCCTGTACGTCGACGGCATGGTGCGGATCGTGGTGACGCCGACGTGGGCGAAGCTGATCGACTTCGAGTCGACGTTGCCCAGCGCGGTGCAGGAGCTGGTGGAGCGCCGGTCAGCTCGACAGGAAGCGGTCTAGCACGCGCACGCCGAACTTCAGGCCGGCGACGGGGACGCGTTCGTCGACGCCGTGCGCCATCGCCCGGTAGTCGAACCCCTCGGGCAGTCGCAGCGGCGAGAAACCGTAGCAGTGGATGCCGAGCTGGCTGAACGCCTTGGCGTCGGTGCCGCCGCCCAGGCAGTACGGCAGGACGTGCGCGGCGGGGTCCTCGGCGCGCAGGGCGTCGGCCATGGCGGTGAACCAGGGCGTGTCGATCGGCGCCTCGACCGGGGGCTGGTGCTCCAGGAACTCCCGTGTCACGCCGGGTGCGAGTAGTCCGTCGAGGGTGGCGACGAGCTCGTCGACGGTGCCGGGCAGGGTGCGGACGTCGAGCTGGGCGGTCGCGGTGCCGGGGATGACGTTGACCTTGTACCCGGCCTGCAGCATGGTCGGCGTGGCCGAGCAGCGCACGGTGTTCTCCACCAGCTTCGCCGCCGGTCCGAGCCGGGTGAGCGTGCCGTCGACGTCGTCGAGGTCCACCTCCACCCCGAGTGCCTTGCCCGCGCCGACGAGGAAGGCCTCCACGGTCGGGGTCAGCCGCACCGGGTGTTCCACGGCCGCGATCCGCGCCAAGGTGGTGACCAGCGCGGTCACGGCGTTCTGGTCGTTGCGGCGCGACCCGTGTCCCGCGCGTCCGGTGGCGGTGAGCCTCATGTGCGACGTGCCGCGCTCGGCGGTGCCGACCGGGTAGAGCCGCACGCCGCCGACGTCGTAGGAGAACGCGCCGGACTCGCTGATCGCGGCCTCGACCCCGGCGAAGTGGGCGGCGTGGTGCTCGACGAGCCAGTGCGCCCCGTAGGCGCCCTGGTCCTCCTCGTCGGCGACGAACGCCAGCACGACGTCGCGGCGCGGCCGGCGGCCCTCGGCGTGCCAGCGGCTGAGCACCGTCAGCGTCATGGCTGCCATGTCCTTCATGTCCACGGCGCCGCGCCCGTGCACGAACCCGTCGCGGATCTCGCCGCCGAACGGGTCGAAGCTCCACTCGGCCGGATCGGCGGGCACGACGTCGAGGTGCGACTGCACCAGCAGCGCGGGCAGCGACGGGTCGGTGCCGGGCACGCGGGCCAGCACGTTGGTACGGCGCGGGGCCGGTTCGAGCAACGTCGACGGCACACCGCTGTCGTGCAGCAGGCCCGCGACGTGCTCGGCGGCCTCGCGTTCGCCCGCGCTGTCGCCGCCGCCGCGGTTGGTGGTGTCGAAGCGGATCAGGTCTGCGCACACCTGCGCGACGTCGAGCGGCATGAATCCCACCGTATCCGCACGTCCGATGTGGAACTGTCCCAGGCCTGTGCCGATCTATCCGGGGGGACACCGGTGCACCTGCACGCGGCGTTGGACGGTCTGTCGCTCAACCCGGCACTGCCCGTGGGCGCGCTGCTGGCCCGTGCGGACGGGTCGGGCGGCGCGGCAGCGCGCCCGGATCTCACGACCGAGCTGATCGAGGAGATCATCGCGACCGGTCGCCGCCGTCTGCTGTACCCGCTGGCGGGCAACCCCGAGGTGCCCGGTGAGGTGCTGCTGCGACTGGCCCACGACCCCCGGCACCCGTTGCGGCCGGTGCTGGCGTCCCGTGTCGGGGGCATCGCCCCGAGGGAGCTGTTCGAGCTGCTGCTCGCCGACCCGGATCCGGTCGTGCGCGAGAACCTCGCGGAAAACGACGCGACGCCCTGCGCGCTCGGCTCGCGTCCGACCCGAGTCCCGAGGTCAAGACGAGGCTGGGCCGCGAGTGGGTGACGGCCCCGGAGCACGTGCGGCGCCTGCTGCTCACCGACGCGCACGCCCCGGTGCGGGCGGGGGCGTGCTGGAACCACTACGTCACGCCCTCCTACCCGGAGCCGCCTGCCGACCTGCTGCCGGCGATGCTCGAGGACCCGGTGACCAGGACGGCCGCCGCACGGTACGTCGCACTGGACGCCGACGGCCGCACGGCTGGCGGCGGACCCGTTCGAGGACGTCCGGGAGCAGCTCGCCCGCGAGGACGCCCCGGAGCCGGTGCGCGCGACCATCCACGCCTGGATCGCGGGCCCGCCGATCCCCGATCCCACGTGGGACAGCGCGAGGCTGGGGCTGGAGTTCGGACGCACGGTCTTGCTGCCCCGGCTGCGCACGCTGCGCCTGGACTGGGTGACGGCCGATCCGCTGCCCCACGTCGACTCGCCCTACCCGTGTTTCCGCGCCTCGGCGGCCTCGTCGCGGGAGTTGCCGACCGAGGCCGTCGCCCGGTTGCTCGCCGACGAGGACAGCGAGGTGCGCACCCAGATGGCGCGCACCGCCCCGCACCTGGTGGACGCGGAGACGGCGGAACGCGTCGAGCGGACGTTCCAGCCCGCCACCTGCACGCGGTGGCGCCGGCGGACGTGCTGGGCTTCCCCGCCGAAGCGCCGGGCCGTGGCGCAGCAGCCCGCCCTGCCGCAGGACGCGCTGGCCGCGTTGCTCGACGAGGACTGGGACACCGTCGGGCAGGCGGCGCGGTCACCGCGGTTGCCGGTGGAGCAGGTGGAACGGCTGCTCGTCGCGGCGGGGTTGTGAGTCAGCCGTAGAGGTCCTCGATCGCGGCCGCGGCGATGTGGGTGACGACCTTGAACGCCTTCATGGCCTCGGTCATGGAGGCGGCGTCGAAGCCCACGCGCCGGTCGCCGAGCAGGTCGACGGTGGGCACGACGGCGGCCGCGTCGGCGAGGTGGGTGGCGTCGAACTCGATCTCGATGCGGTGCGGCTTGACGGACTGCGCCGTTCGGCCCGCACGGGACATGGCCGAAAGTGACGCTTCTGTGATCTGTGAAGAAGTCACCGCCGGGGGCAGGCACACGGCGGCGTAGCGCGACACGCACTCCTTCACGGCGACCGTCCGGGCGGCCGGCACGTAGGCGGCGGCGTCGGCGCAGGTGAGGTCGTCACCGGTCACGAGCAGCACCGGAACGCCGTGTTCGGTGGCGAGGGCGGCGTTGAGGCGGCCTTCGGAGGCGTGCTCGCCGTCGAGCCACACGCCGGTGATCGAGTTCTCCAGGTAGGTGTGCGCGAGCACGCCCCGCGCGCCCGCGCCGGTGTGGTAGCCGAGGAACACCACACCGTCCACTTCGGAGTCGATACCTTGCATCATCGACAACGGTTTGTGCCGTCCGGTGAGCAGGCGTGCGGAGTGGTGGAGGTCTTCGAGCAGCAGGTTGCGTTGCGAGGAATGCGCTTCGTTGACGATCACCTGTTCCGCCCCGCCCGCGACGAGTCCGGTGACGCAGGCGTTGACGTCCGCTGTGAACAGGCGCCGAAACCGTTGCCACTGCTCCGTTCCAGGGACCACGTCCCCGGTCCAGGTGACTCCGGTGGCGCCTTCCATGTCCGCCGAGATCATGATCCGCACATCTCGGTAAGTTAGCGGTGGGCTGCTGGGGAAGAGGGGTTTTCGTGCGGGTGAAGTTGTGCGCATTGCTTGCGATTTCAACGATGTTGGGGTTGGCCACACCACCGGCGGCGGCGCAGCAGCCGGTGATTCTCAAGGTCGCGATCGTGCAGCAGATCGACTCGATGAACCCGTTCCTCGCGGTGTTCCAGTCGAGCACGGAGATCGGCCGGCTGATGTACGACTACCTGACCGCCTACGCGGCCGCCGACCAGAGCGTGACCGAGGGCCTCGCGAACAGGTGGGAGCCCTCGGCCGACAAGCTCACCTGGACCTTCACCGTCCCCGACGGCAAGAAGTGGTCTGACGGCGAGCCGATCACCGCGCACGACGTCGAGTTCACCTACGACCTGATGATGACCGACGAGGTCGCGCGCACCGCGAACGGCAGCTTCGTCGCCAACTTCCAGGACGTCACCGCGCCCGACGACCGCACGGTGGTCATCCGCACGAAGACGCCGCAGGTCACGATGCTGGCGCTGGACGTGCCGATCGTGCCCAGGCACGTGTGGGAGAAGGTCACCAGCGTCAAGGACTACGCCAACGACCAGATGCCGGTCGTCGGGTCGGGCCCGTTCGTGCTGACCGAGCACGTCGCGGGACAGTTCATCAAGCTCAAGGCCAACAAGCAGTACTGGCGGGGCGCGCCGAAGTACGACGAGCTGCACTTCGTGTACTTCCAGAACTCCGACGCCGCGGTGCAGGCACTGGGCAAGGGCGAGGTCGACCTGGTCAACCGGATGGCGCCGGCCCAGTTCGACTCCCTGGACGGCAAGGCGGGCGTGACCCGCAACAAGGCTCAGGGCCGCCGCTTCACCGAGCTGATGATCAACCCCGGCGCGCAGACCCGCACCGGTGAGCCGATCGGCGACGGCAACCCGGCCCTGCGCAACGTCGCGGTGCGCCGGGCGATCGCGCAGGCCGTGGACCTCGACGCGCTGGTGGCGCGGGTGAACCTCGGCTACGCGGAGAAGGGCGCCGGGCTGGTACCGCCGGTGTTCGGCAAGTGGCACTGGCAGCCGAGCGAGCAGGAGCTGCGCAAGTTCGACCCGGCCGCCGCGAACGCCGCGCTCGACGCCGCCGGGTTCGCGCGGGGGGCCGACGGCACCCGGTTCGGGCTGCGGCTGATCGGCCGGGCCGGACGCGCCTACGACGAGCAGGCCGCCGAGTACCTCAAGCGCTCGATGGGCGACATCGGCATCGCGCTGGACGTGCGGCTGGTGTCGGACAACCAGCTCAACGAGGCCACCACGGCCGCGACCTACGACCTGGCGTTCTCGGGCTGGTCGACCAACATCGACCCGGACTTCGTGCTGGGCCTGCACACCTGCGCGCAACGCCCCGGCGCGGACGGCAAGGGCGGTACCACCGACACGTACTTCTGCGACGAGACCTACGACAAGCTCTACGCCCAGCAGCTCTCGGAGTTCGACGAGGGCAAGCGCGTGGAGATCGTCAAGCAGATGCAGGCGCGGTTCTACGACCAGGTGCCCGCGGTGGTGCTCGCCTACGACAACGCCCTGGAGGGCTACCGGTCCGATCACTTCGCCCGGTTCACCACCCAGCCCGCGCAGGGCGGCGTGATCATGGCGCAGAACGGCATGTGGGGCTACTACGGCGCCGAACCCGCCGAGCGGGTCGCCGTCTCCGCCACGGGCTGGACCGGGTTCGCGCTGGCCGGGACCGCGGTCGCGGCCGTGGCGGTGCTGCTCGTGGTGCTGGCACGGCGCCGCAAGGCCACGGCGGGGGAGCGCGAGTAAGTGCGTCTGGCCGGTCGGTTCGGTGGTGCCGCGCTCAGCCTGCTGATGGTGGCGGTGCTGGGTTTCTTCCTGTTCCGGGTGGTGCCGGGCGACCCCGTGGTCTCGATGACGCGGGGCCGCCCGACCACCGAGGCGCTGCAGGCCGAGCTGCGCGCGCAGTTCGGCCTGGACCGTCCGCTGCACGAGCAGTTCTGGGGCTACTTCACCTCGCTGCTGCAGGGTGATCTGGGGACGTCGTTCACGTTCCGCAGGCCCGTCGCGGACGTGATCCTGGAGCGGCTGGGCCCGACGCTGCTGCTGGTGGGCACCTCGACGCTGATCGCGGTGCTGCTGGGGCTGTGGCTCGGGGTGCGGGCGGCGTGGCGGCGCGACTCGGCGTTCGACCGGGTGACGACGGGGGTGTCGCTGACGTTGTGGGCGGTGCCGACGTTCTGGCTCGGCATGCTGCTGATGATGGTGACCGGAGACCTGTTCCCGTCGCGGGGCATGCGCGACACCGACACCGCGCCGGACTTCCTCTCGCAGGCGCTCGACGTCGGCCATCACCTGGTGCTGCCGTCGGTGACGCTGGTGGCGGTGGTGTGCGCGGAGTACATGCTGGTGATGCGGTCGTCGCTGCTGGAGGAGATGCACGCCCCCTACCTGACGACGGCGCGCGCGAAGGGCCTGCGCGACGACCTGGTGCGCCGCCGCCACGCGGTGCCCAACGCGGTGCTGCCGGCGATCACGCTGGTGTTCCTGCGGTTCGGGCTGGTGGTGGCGGGGGCGATCACGACCGAGACGGTGTTCTCCTGGCCGGGGCTGGGGTTGCTGTTCTACGACGCGCTGACCGGGCCGGACTACTTCCTGTTGCAGGGGTTGCTGGTGGTGACGGCGGGCGCGGTCGTGGTGATGAACCTGCTGGCCGACCTGCTGCACGGGGTGCTGGATCCACGGGTGAGGGTCGTATGAGGATCGCGCACAGGCCGGGGGTGGCCCGGTTCCTGGAGCACCGGGCGGGGGTGGCGGGTGCCGGGGTGCTGGTGGCGGCCGCGGTCGTGGCGGTGCTGGCGCCGTTGTTCATCCCGGCCGAGGCGCTGGACGTCACGCGGGTGAGCGCGGCGGCGTGGCAGGGTCCGGGTGCCTGGCACTGGCTGGGGACCGACCACACGGGACGGTCGGTGGCGGTGCTGATGGCGCAGGGGGCCGGGACGTCGTTGTTCGTCGGGCTGACGGCGGCGGTGCTGTCGGTCGGCATCGGCACGCTGGTCGGGATCGCGAGCGGGCACTTCGGTGGGCTGGTGGCCGGGGCGTTGCTTCGGGTCACGGACTTCTTCCTGGTGCTGCCGGCGCTGGTGCTGGCGATCGCGTTGTCGACGGTCCTGCCCCGCGGCCTGGGCACGATCGTGCTGGCGATCGGCCTGACCAGCTGGCCTTCCACCGCGCGGATGGTGCGGGCGCAGACGCTGACGATCGAGGCCCGCCCGTTCGTGGAACGCGCGCGGGCGCTGGGTGGCGGGCACGCGCACGTGATCGGCCGGCACGTGCTGCCGTCGGTGGTGCCGCTGGTGCTGGTGAACGCGACCCTCTCGGTCGCCTCGGCGATCGTGGCGGAGTCGACGCTGGCGTTCCTCGGCCTGGGTGATCCGACGCGGATCTCGTGGGGCGCGATGCTGCACCAGGCGCAGCTGCACGGCGCGGTGCCGCAGCGGGCCTGGTGGTACCTGTTGCCGCCGGGGGTGGCGATCGTGGCCGTGGTGCTGGCGTTCACGCTCGTCGGGCGGGCGCTCGAAGCCGTTGTGACGCCGAAGAGGTGAACCCGTGCTGGAGCTGAACGACCTCACCGTGCACTACGGGCACAAGCGCGTGGTGCACGACGTGAGCCTCACCCTCGCAGCGGGTCAGACGCTGGGGCTGGCGGGCGAGTCGGGGTCGGGCAAGTCGACGCTGGCGATGTCGGTGCTGCGGCTGCTGCCCAGGACGGCACGGGTCGACGGGGAGATCCTGCTCGACGGCGAGGACGTGCGGACGATGGCGTGGGGCCGGCTGCGGGCGGTGCGGTGGGCGTCGGCGTCGGTGGTGTTCCAGGGCGCGATGCACTCGCTCAACCCCGTGCACCGCGTCGGCGACCAGATCGCCGAGCCGATGCGCCTGCACGGCACGCACGGCAGCGTCGCCGACCTCCTCGAGCAGGTCGAGCTGCCGAAGGACAAGGCACGGGCGTATCCGCACGAGCTGTCGGGCGGGCAGAAGCAGCGGGTCATGATCGCGATGGCCCTGGCGTGCGGGCCGCGGCTGGTGATCGCCGACGAACCCACGACCGCGCTCGACGTCGTGGTGCAGGCGCAGGTGCTGGCGGTGCTCAAGCGCCTGGTCGCGGAGCAGGACCTCGGGCTGCTGATGATCAGCCACGACCTGTCGGTGCTCGCCGAGACCTGCGACGACCTCGCGGTGATGCAGGCGGGGGAGCTGGTGGAACGCGGCCGCACCCGTGAGGTGATCGCGAACCCCCGCCATCCGCACACCGCGGCGCTGACGGCGGCGTTCCCGGTGATCGGCGACCCGGCGCACCGCTGGACCTCGGCCGAGCCCACTCCCGAACCCCTGCTGGAGGTGCGGGACCTGACCGTGGACTACGGCCGCACCCGTGCGGTCGACGGGGTGGACCTGACGGTCGGCAAGGGCGAGATCGTGGCCCTGGTCGGCCAGTCCGGATCCGGAAAAACGACACTGGCCCGTACCATAATGGGGTTGCGGGCGCCGTCCTCCGGTCGGGTGATCTTCGACGGGGCGGAGGTGCCGCGCGGGGGCAGGGCGCTCAAGGCGTTCCGGCGTCAGGTGCAGCTGGTGCTCCAAGATCCTTCCAGTGCACTGAACCCGCGGCACCGGGTGTACGACGCGGTCGCCGAGGCACTGCGGGTCCACGGCCTCACCGAAGGCGAGGAATCGCAGGTCACGGCCGCTGTGGAACGCGCGGAGCTGCGTCCCGCGAGCCTGTACCTCGACGCCCTGCCGCACGAGCTGTCAGGGGGTCAGCAGCAGCGGGTGGTGATCGCCGGCGCGCTGGTGCTGGGGCCCCGGTTGCTGGTGGCCGACGAGCCCGTCGCGTCGCTGGACGCCTCGGTGCGCGGGGAGATCGTGGCGCTGTTGCTCCGGTTGCGGGCGGAACTGGGCCTTGCTTCATTGATCATCACGCACGATCTAGGGCTGGCGTGGCAGATCGCCGACCGGGTCGCGGTGATGCATCAGGGGAAAATCGTGGAACAAGGCTCCGTGGACCAAGTCCTCCTCACCCCCTCTCACGACTACACGCGCGCCCTGGTGCGTGCGGTGCCCCAGGTCTGAGGGTGATCCCGATCGAACACGCCCGGTGCCGGGCCTCGCTGACGCCTGCCGAGATCGGGCGGGGCGGCGCGGACGGCTGGGTGGACGTGCGCGAGGTGCCGACGCTGGCGAGGCTGGCGTGGCACGACCTGGGCCGCCCGCCCGGGGTGCTGGCCGAGCTCGCCCAGGCGGCCGATCCGGAACACGTGCGGGAGCTGTGCCGGATCCTGGCCTCGACCTCCCGCGCCGACACCGCCGCGGTGTGGCGGTATCTGGCCGCGGACTGGGAACGCACCGGCGAGCGCTCGGACGGACGGCAGCGGTTCCTGCTGGACCGGGCGATGCGCGGCGAGGGCGTCGACTGGCACGACTACGCGGCGCTGATGGGCATCGCCCGGCCCGAGGAGGTCGACGCGGCGTTCGACCGCGGCGAGGACATGGTCGGCGTCGCGGTCATCGGCCTGGCGATGTCGTGCCCGGACCCGCTGATCGTCTTACCCCTCGTCGCCCGCGCCCTCGACCACAACCGCATCGAGGTCCGCGGGCAGGGCGCCACCGCGCTGGCCCACGTGGCACGCCTGCACGGCGTGGTGTCGCGCGAGTGCCTGGAGGTGCTGCGCCGCCACCCGAACGACACCGCCGAGGACGACCTGTGGACGTTCATCGCCCACCGCAGGCTCCCTCCGTGGCTGTGGTGGCGCCGCCTGACCCGCCCAGGGCGGCGAGTTCCGCGCGGACCGCGATCTCGGTTACGCGGTTGCGCTGCCCGACCGCCCGGCGCAGCGCGTCCTCGAAGTGGCCCCGCGCCGCGTCGGGATCCCCTGCGGCCGCCGCGATCCGCCCGCGTTCCCTGGCGATGTGGCAGCGCATCTCGTCTGGCCCGTACCAGCCGCCGGGCGTGAGCTCCCACGCCTGGTCGCACTCCGCCGCCGCCAGCGGGTGATCGCCGCTCACCCGTTCCAGTTCCGCGAGCCCCAGATGCGCCCCGGCCTGCACGACCAGCGCACCCGACCGGCGGGCCAGCGTCAGCGCGAGCCCGAAGTCCTCCCGCGCCCCGGCGAGGTCTCCGGCCGCGACCTTCGCCTGCGCGCGCCCGGTGACGGCCTCGGCGGTGTCCTCGGTGGCCCCGAGCTCCGCGAGCAGCACGCGGGCCCGTTCGATGTGCTCCAAGGCGCTGGTGTGGTCTCCGTCGGCCAGCGCGATCTCGCCGAGCTGGTTGAACGCCAGCGCCGCGCCCCACCGGTCACCGACCCGCGTGAACGCCTCCGCGCCCTCGCGCAGCATCGCCTTGCCGGTCTCCGGGTCCCCGCCCATCCGCGCGACCAGGCCGTCGCCGACGAGGGCGAGCGCGGCACTCCACGGGTCGTCGTTGAGCAGCCGGTTGCGCCGGTGCCAGACCTGCGAGTCGTTCTCGGGCGCCCCGAGCGCCATGCCCCACATCATCGTCATGATCGGGTACCGCGGCGGCGCCTCCAGCTCCGCGAGCAGCGCGTCGGCCTGCCGGATGCGGGCGCTCTGGTCCCCGGCCGCCACGGGCCACGCGATCAGCAGGCACAGCGCGTACTCCTGCTCGCGGCCGGCGGGCGGGGTCTCGCCGCACGCGTGCAGCACGGCGTCGGCGAGCGACGCGGCCTCGGTGCGCAGCCCCCGGCACCAGTAGTAGGTCGCCAGCGCCGCCACGAGCTCCAGCGCCAGCGCGTGGTCGTGACGGGTGGCCCAGCCGACCGCGGCGACGAGGTTGTCGTGATCGGCCGACAACCGGTCCAGCCACGTGATCTGCTCGTGCGCCCGCAGGTGCGGTTCCGCCTCCTGGGCCACCCGCAGGAACCACCGGGCGTGCCGCTGCGCCAGATCCGGCGCGTGCTCGGCGCAGAACGCCCGGATGGTGTCGAGCATCCGGTACCGGTCGTCGGCGACCTCCACGAGTGACTTGTCCGCCAACGACTCCAGCGTGTCCACAGCGGACTCGCACACCGCCGTCACCGCCTCCAGGCTCGCCCCGCCGGAGAACACGGTGAACCGGGCGGCGAGGTCGCGTTCGGCGTCGTCGAGCAGGTCCCAGCTCCACTCCACGACGGCGTGCAGCGTGCGGTGCCGGGGCGCGGCGGTGCGGCTGCCCTTCGACAGCAGCCGGAACCGGTCGTCCAACCGGCCCGCGATCTCCGCCAGCGGCAACGACCGCACCCGAGCTGCGGCCAGCTCGACCGCGAGGGCGATCCCGTCGAGCCGCCGGCACACCTCCGCGATCACCTCCGGGTCGGCGTGGAAACCGGGCTTCACCGCCTGCGCCCGGTCCAGGAACAACCGCACCGCCGCCTCGGAGTCGAGCGCGCCGACGGGGCTGAGCGTCTCCCCGGTGATCCCGAGTGGTTCCCGGCTGGTCGCGAGCACCCGCACGTCCGGGCACGCCGCCAGGATCGCGCCCAGCACCCGCGCGGCCTCGTCGACGACGTGCTCGCAGTTGTCCACCACCAGCACCACGTCGCGCACCGCCAGCGCCGCCCGCAGCCGTTCCTCCGCACCCGGCCCACCCGTGAGCAGCCCGGCCTCGCGCACCCCGACGCCGTCGAGCAACGCCCGCACCACGTCCGAGGTCGCGCTCAGGTCGACGAACGCCACCTCGCCGGCCTCGCGGTGCGCGACCTCCACCGCCAGCCGGGTCTTGCCGGTGCCACCGGGCCCGATCAACGTGACCAGCCGGCTCTCCCGCAGCCACTTCGCGACCCGCCGCAGGTCCTCGTCGCGTCCGACGAAGCTGGTCAGCTGCGCCGGCACACCTCGATGCGGCGAGGCGGCCCGCAGCACCTCCAGATGCGCGGCCGCCAGCACGGGGGAGGGGTCGACCCCGAGCTCAGAGGCCAGCAGCTCCCGGCCGCGCGCGAACACCTCCAGGGCCTCGGTCTGCCGTCCGGACCGGTGCAGCGACAGCATCAGCGCCGCCCTCAGGTCCTCCCGCAACGGGTGCTCGGAAAGAAGGTCGCGGTGGTGTTTTTCGCTTCCGCCGGAAAGTGCGCAGTTGATGAGCACTTCTGTCAGGTTCTGCCGCGCCACCTGCACAAAGGGTGCCTCGACGTCGGCCAGCGCGGGCCCGCGCCACAACGCCAGCGCCTCCGCGCCCCGTCCCTCGTCCAGCAGCGACGCGCACACCAGGTGATCCACCTCGGCAGGGTCGGCGACCAGCCGGTACCCAGCGGGGTGGTGCTCGATCACCAGCCCCGGCACCGCGCGGCGCAACCGCGACACCTGCGACTGGACCGCGTTCGCCGCCCCGGCCGGAGGCGAGGAGTACAAGCCGCCGATCAGCTGGTCGTGCCCCACGATCCGACCAGCGTCGAGCACGAGCATCGCCAGCAACGCGCGTTGCCGCGGCGCCGCGACCTCCACACCGTCGACCTGCACCGGACCGAGCACCCCGAACCTCACAGGACACGATTCTCCCCGAGTCTCAAGATCCACGAGGCCGGAACCGGCACTGCTCCACTTAGGTCGACTATCTATGCATTCCGGTGACCCGCCGTATCCGCGCCACCACGTGCGGTCTCCTTCCGTTCGGTCGGGGACGAACTCACGAGCGGAGAACGCACAGCCATGAGACCCATGATCACGGTCGGCACCGCGCTGGTGACCACCGTGGCCCTCGCGATACCCGCGCACGCGGCCACCGGCAACCTGCCCGGCGGCACCAGCATCGGCGTCACCATCACCAGCCCCGCGAACAACTCCGTGCACCCGCCGGGCCCGGTGACCGTCACCGGCAAGGCCACCATCGGCACCGGTGTCGCCGTCGTCGACACGGCCCTGACCTACGTTCTCGACGTGTCCGGCTCGACCCAGACCCCGGTGGCGGCGGGCTGCGGCGGCGACCAGAACGGTGACGGCCTGCCCGCCTCGATCCTGGACTGCGAGATCGCCGCGGCCAGGGCGCTCAACGCCAAGGCCGCCGTCCCGAACACCGTCGTCGGCAGCGTCGGCGCCGCCGTGTTCGGCTCCACCGGCACGACCGCCGACGTCGGGCCGGCCGCCGGCGACCAGAAGACCACCACGCCTGCCGCTGACGCCAACGCCAACGGCGTCAACGACATCTCCGAGGTGCTGGGCAGCGTGGGCTTCAGCGGCGTCGGCCTGTTCACCAACCGCAGTTCCGGCGGCGGCACGAGCTACACCGAGGCCCTGGCCGCCGGTCTGTCCGCCGCCACCGCCGCGCCCGAGTCGCGCAAGCTGATGGTGTTCCTGTCCGACGGCGCCGGCGCGGGCAACGTCGACCCCGCGCTGCAGCAGGCGATCGCCGCCGGCATCAAGATCTTCACCTTCGCCGTGTCCACCAGCGTCGGCTGCGACATCGCGGGCACCAACTCGTTGCGCAAGATCGCCGAGACCACCGGCGGCACCTGCACCGAGGTCCCGGACGTCTCGCAGCTGCCCGACGTCGTGCCGGGCGTCATCGCCTCCAAGCTCACCGGCCTCACGCTGAAGGTCGACGGCGGCGCGGACCTGCCGATCACCTCGATCACCCCGGGCCTGCCGCAGGACGGCCCCGCGACCGTCGACTACACCGTCACCACCCCGGCCCTGGCCCCCGGCGACCACCAGCTGTGCGTCACGGCCGCTGGCACCGACGGTGGGGGCACGGGCGGTGTGACCGAGTGCGTCACGGTCAAGATCAACGCCCCGCCCGTGGTCAAGCCCGGTGGCCCGTACTCCGGCCAGGAAGGCACCGACGTCGGCCTCGCCGGCACCGTGACCGACCCGGACGGACCGTCGCTGACCACCGCCTGGACCGCGACCCCGCAGTCGAACGTCGACGCGGGCGCCACCTGCGCGTTCGGTGACCCGGCGGCGCAGACCACCACCGTCAAGTGCACCGATGACGGGGTGTGGGAGCTCAAGCTCACCGCCAATGACGGCGTCAACGCGGCCGTCGTCGCCACCACCACCCTCACCCTGACCAACGTCGCCCCGCAGACCGGCCTCAACGCCGACAAGACGCTGGTCACGCGCGGCACCACGGTCAACTTCACCGCGCCGTTCACCGACATCGGCGCCAACGACACCCACACCTGCACGTTCGACTTCGACGACGGCTCACCCATCGTCAACGGCACCGTCAACCAGGGCACCTGCACCGGCTCGCGCACCTTCACCGCCCTGGGCGCCCACAACGTCCTGGTCAAGGTCACCGACGACGACGGCGACTCCGCCACCGCGGTCCTCAAGGTCGTCGTCTACCTGCGCGGCGAGGCGTGGGCCCTCAACGCCACCGGCCTGATCACCGTCGCCAAGACCCCGCACGCGCAATGTCCCCCCAACGAGGACAAGACCGTCGCGAGCGTCAACGTGCTGGGCCTCGGCTCGATCAACGCCCTGCACGCCGACTGCACGCTCAACCCTGACACCGGCCGCACCGTGGCCTCCGCACGAGTGGAAGGAGCCACCCTCCTCGGTGGCGCGATCAAGCTCAACGCCATCGAAGCCAAGTGCGAGAGCGACGCGAACGGGGTCGTGGGCTCGTCGAAGGTCGGCACGCTCAACGGCCAGCCCATCGGCACCGGCCCCGCCACCATCGGCATCCCCGGCGTCGCCACCGTGCACCTCAACGAGACCGCCACCGGACCGAACGGCCAGCTGATCCAGAACGCCGTCCGCGTCCGCACCCTGCTCGGCCAGGAGATCATCCTGTCGGCCTGCCGACTCGGCTGATCTGAGCTGATCACGTGCTGGGGAGCACCGCGCTAGCTCCCCAGCACGTGCCCGGTCGTCGCGTCCACGTGCGCCGGCACCTCGTCGTGCCGATCACCCACGGTCGACGTCCCGGACGGCTCGAACATCAGGATCCGCGCACCACCGGGCGACGACGGCTTGTGGAACGTCCCGCGTGGCACGGTGAACACAGCGCCCTTCACCAGCACCACCGACCGGTCCGGCCCCCGCAGATCGATCCGCAGCTCCCCGTCCAGCACCAGGAAGAACTCGTCGGTGTCGTCGTGCACGTGCCACACGTGCTCACCCTCGACCTTCGCCACCCGCACGTCGTAGTCGTTCACGCGGCCGACGATCCGGGGACTCCACAGAGCGTCGAACGAGGCCAGCGCCTCGTCCAGAACCACAGGCTCAGTCATGCCCACAGCCTCGCCGCTCGCACGCCCCGGCCGTGAGTGCTAGGAATCGCACATGCCGCAAGAATCCTCGCACCGGGTCGTCGTCATCGTCGACGAGAACTCCAACCCGTTCGAACTCGGCTGCGCCACCGAGATCTTCGGCCTGCACCGCCCCGAACTCGGCGGCCACCTCTACGACTTCCGCCTCTGCTCACCCACACCCGGCACGACCATGCGCGACGGCTTCTTCACCCTCACCGGAGTCGACACCCTCGCCGCCACCGACCACGCCGACACCCTGATCGTGCCCAACCGCCCCAACATCGACACCCCACGCCGACCCGACGTCCTCGACGCCATCCGCCGCGCCCACACCCGCGGAGCCCGCCTCGTCGGCTTCTGCTCCGGCGCGTTCACCCTCGCCGAAGCCGGAGTCCTCGACGGCCGCCGCGCCACCGCCCACTGGCAGTGGGCCGACGAGTTCCGCACCCGCTTCCCGAAGGTCACCCTCGAACCCGACGTGCTCTTCGTCGACGACGGCGACATCCTCACCTCCGCCGGCAGCGCCGCCGCCCTCGACCTCGGCCTGCACCTCGTCCGCCGCGACCACGGCGCCCAGGTCGCCACCTCCGTCAGCCGCCGCCTCGTCTTCGCCGCCCACCGCGACGGCGGCCAGCGCCAGTTCGTCGAACGCCCCGTGCCCCAGATCCCCGACGAGTCACTCGCCCCTGTCCTGCAGTGGGCTCAGCAGCACCTCGACACGCCCCTCACCGTGACCGACCTCGCCACCAAAGCCGCCGTCAGCCCCGCCACCCTGCACCGCCGCTTCCAAGCCCAGCTCGGCACCACACCACTCGCGTGGCTCACCGGCGAACGCGTCACCCTCGCCTGCCGCCTGCTCGAACTGGGGGAGCAGCGCCTCGACGTCATCGCCCGCCGCACCGGCCTGGGCACCGCCGCCAACCTCCGCGCCCTGATGCGCCGCGACACCGGCCTCACCCCCACCCAGTACCGACGGCGGTTCAGCCCAGCGCCCGCGCGATGATCCGTTCCACGACCTGCGTCTTCGCGTCCGCGTAGTCCTGCACCCGCTCCCACGTGCGCACCGCCAGCTCCCGCTTCACGCGCTCGTACTCCGCACGATCCTCGTCATGCGCGCGCAACCGGTCCCGGAACGCCAGCATCCGCTCCACCTCGACACAGCCGGGGGAGAAGACGTGCATGTTCACGTTCGGCGTCGTGCCCTTCACCAGCCGGTGCTCGTACCAGCCCGGCTCCCGCAACCGCAGGTAGTACCCCATCTCCACCAACGCCGGCACGTACGCGTCCTCATCACGCGAATCCGGCACCACCAGCAGCACGTCGATCAACGGCTTCGCCGCCAGCCCCGGCACCGACGTCGACCCGCAGTGCTCCACCAGCACCACCCGCTCACCCAGAGCGCCCCGGATCTTCGCCTCCTCCACCGCGAACCACGCAGGCCACGCGGCGTTGTACTCCTCCAGCACCACCGGCGCGTTGTGCGCCGGCTCCTCCGTCACGTACTCGACCTCAGACACCGAACAGATCCCCAGCCTCATCCACTCGCTCAAGCACCTCATCCGCCAGGAACACGAGATCCTCCACGGCCTCGCAGTCCTCCACCTCACCCCACGTCACCGGCGTCGACGCCGCCGGACGCTCCCGAGCCCGCAACGAGTACGGCGCCACCGTCGTCTTCGCCGGATTGTTCTGCGACCAGTCGATGAACACCTTCCCGGTCCGCTGCGCCTTCGCCATCGTCGACACGATCAGCTTCGGCTGCTCCTGCGCCAACCGCTGCGCCACCGCCTTCGCGTACTCCGCCGTGTCCTTCGCCGGCGCGTACGCGTACACCTGCATCCCCTTGTTGCCCGACGTCTTCGCCCACGAGTCCACACCGTCGTCGTCCAGCACCAGCCGCACCGCCTCCGCGACCCGCGCACACTCCACGACCGTCGCCGGCGCCCCCGGATCCAGATCGAACACCAGCAGATCAGGATCCCGCTTCCCACCCCGCGGCCCCACCGTCCACTGCGGCACGTGCAACTCCAACGCCGCCAGGTTCGCCAGCCACACCAACGTCGCCAACTCGTCCACCATCACGTAGTTGACCGTCTCGTTGCCCTTCGAGCTACCGGGCGAGTCCAGCCGCATCGTCCGCACCCACTCCGGACGGTGCTCCGGCGCGTTCTTCTCGAAGAACCACTTCCCGTCCACCCCGTTCGGATAGCGCTTCAACGTCACCGGACGGTCCTTCAGATGGGGGAGCAGCACCGGCGCGATCCGGGTGTAGTAATCGATCACCTCACCCTTGGTGAACCCGAACCCCGGATACAACACCTTGTCCAGGTTCGTCAGCTTCAACACCCGGCCCTCGACCTTCACGGTCGCGTCACTCGACAACCCGACGCACCTCCCCAGGAGTCTTGTCCGGCCGCAACCCGCGCCACGCCGGAAACCGCATCCGCCCGTCCGGCGTCCACTGCCGGAACACCACCTCCGCCACCAGCTCCGGCTCCACCCACTTCGCACCCTTCGCCCGCTCCCGCGGCATCTCCGTCACGAACGGCGACCCCTTCCGCGCGAGCGCCTTCAACCGCGGCGTCAGCACCGCCAGCTCCGCGTCGTTGAACCCCGTGCCCACCGACCCCGCGAACGCCAGCCCACCGTCCTGCGGAATACCCAGCAACAGCGCCCCCACCACACCCGCCCGCTTGCCCTCACCCATCCGCCAGCCGCCGATCACCACCTCCTGCGCCAGCAGATCGGTGATCTTGCGCCACACCGGGCTCCGCGACCCCGGCTGATACGCCGAGTCGAGGCGCTTCGCGACCACGCCCTCCAGACCCTGCTCCCGGCTCGCCGCCAGCACCGCCGCACCGTCCTCGTCGTACGACGGGGGAGTCAGCCAGTGCACACCCCTCAGCTCGAGTCCTCTGAGCAGCTCACGGCGTTGCCGGAACGGCAGCTGGAGAGTCGAGCTGCCGTCCAGGTGCAGCAGGTCGAACAACAGGAGGGTGATGGGGAACTGACGGGCCGCCCGCCGCGCCGCCTCCGACTTCGTGACGTGCATCCGGTTCTGCAGAGCGCTGAAACTGGGGACACCGTTCTGGAGCGCGACGATCTCCCCGTCGAGAAGCGCCTCCGTGGACCCCAACTGCTCGCCGACGCCCTGCAGCTCCGGGTACGCCACCGTGATGTCGTTGCCCAGCCGCGACCACGCCTGCACCCGGCCACCCTCGACCCGCAGCAGCGCCCGGACGCCATCCCACTTGAACTCGTACGCCCACTGATCATCATCGTCCTGGGGGAGCGGCCCCGGCACCGCCAGCATCGGCTTCAGCTGTTCGGGAGCCGGCTTCCAGTCCGGCCGCACCGCCGCGTGCCGGCGCTTCATCATCCAGTTCTTCTCGTCCTTGCCGGACCGGAAGAACACGAACTGACCCTGCGTCCGATACCCGTGCAACACGACGTCGACCTCGCGGTCCGACCACTTCACCGTCTCGTACCGGCCGCGATCCCAGATGAACATCTCGCCGCCGCCGTACTCACCCTTCGGGATCTCACCCGAGAACTGGGCGTACTCCAGGGGGTGGTCCTCGGTGTGCACGGCCAGACGCACCACATCAGTCGTCGACGGCAACCCCTTCGGCACCGCCCACGACACCAGAACACCGTCACGCTCCAACCGCACATCCCAATGCAGGCTGGACGCGTGATGCTCCTGAATCACAAACGTGTCGTTGTTGCCCTTCGGCAGCTCATCAGCAGCAGGCACAGGCTCCGGCGTCCTCGCCGGATCCCGCTTGCGCCGGTACTCGTCGAGCCCGGCCATCTACGCCGACGAGGCCTTCTTCTTCGGCGCCGACTTCTTCTCCGCGCCCTTCCGCCCCGCCTTCGCCTTCTCCACACTGCGTTCCAGAGCCGTCATCAGGTCGATCACATCGCCCTTGTCCTCGGCCTCCGGCTGCTCGGGCAACTCCGCACCCTCCGCCTTCGCCGCGATGACCTTCTCCAACGCGTCGCGGTAGTCGTCGGTGAACGTGTCCGGATCGAAGTCGCCCGCCATCGACTCCACCAGCGACGTCGCCATCTTCAACTCCTGCGGCCGCACCTCGACGTCCTGGTCCAGGAAGTCGAACTCCGCCTTGCGGATCTCGTCCGGCCACAACATCGTGTGCATCACCAGCACGTCATCGCGCGCCCGGATCGTCGCCAGCGTCTCCTTCTGCCGGATCGTGATCTTCACGACCGCCAGCTGACCCGTCTTCACCAGTGCGTCCCGCAGCAGCACGTACGGTCGTGCCGCCGCCTTGTCCGGCTCCAGGTAGTACGTCTTCTGGAAGTAGATCGGATCGATCTCCTCCGCCGGCACGAACTCCAGGACGTCGATCGACTTGTCGGTCTTCACCGGCAACTTGTCGAAGTCCTCGTTCTCCATGATCACCATCCGGCCGTCATCCAACTCGTAGCCCTTGGTGATGTCGCCGTACTCCACCTCTTCACCACACACCGAACAGACGCGCTTGTACTTGATGCGCCCACCGTCCGCCCGATGCACCTGGTTGAAACGGAAGTCGTGCTCCTCGACAGCCGAGTAAAGGCGCACGGCGATCGTCACCAACCCGAAGGAGATGGCCCCACGCCACACGGATCTCATTCTCATTGGGTACCCCTGAAATGCGGTTTTCGCACTATCAGGTCACCCACTTGGCCTAACGATCCGGCAACTAGGCGACCCCCGGCCCACACGTCTCCTCGCCGAGAGTGCCCCATCCCGGTAGAACACCGCTAGATGTCCTTGAGCGCCCGATACGTCCTGTTGCTCGCCACCGCCGCCCGCCGCTCCCGCGCCGTCGCCTCGATGTAGTTCTGACTCGTCGCCAGACTCGCATGCCCCAGCAACGCCATGATCTCGCTCGCGCTCGCCCCGTCCTCCGCCAGCCGCGTCGCGAACGTGTGCCTCAACGCGTGCAGATTCGCCCCCGTCGGCACCCGGTCGTTCAGACCCGCCCACCGGAAGCACTGCTTCACCAGGTACTCCAACCCACCACGACCGATCGGCTCACCATGCCGATCCCGCAGCAACGCGCTCTCCCGATCGAACCTGCCCTGCGGAAACCGCTGCTTGCAGCTCTTCAGATACGCATCGACGATCCGCTCCATCGGCGGCTCGATCGGCACACTCCGATCCCGGTTCCCCTTGCCCTTCACGTGCAACCTCTTGTCACCCTCACGACCCACGATCGACGCCAGCGACAGCGTCCGCATCTCCGCACTCCGCAGACCCGCCACCAGACCCAGCGCGATCACCAGCACGTCCCGCTCCGGCCACGGATCCCGCCCCTTCCTCGCACCCTCCGCCGCGGCCGTCAGCAACTGCTCCGGCGTGTCCTCACCCCTCAACGGCTTGGGGACCAGGGGAGGCGTCTTCGGCCGCGCCACCGCACCCATCGGGTTGCCCGCGATCAGGTCCTCCGCCACGCAGAACGTCAGGAACTGGTTCCACGTCGACCACGCCCGCAACACCGAGCTCTTGGCGTGCGTGTCCGCGAACAACCCGAACGCCTGACGCAGGTTGCCGCCCGTCAGATGCCCGATCGTCAGATCCTCGGCCGGGGTCAGGAGCGTCTCGGCCAGCAGGGCGTTCACGCCGGCGAGATCTCGCTGGTAGGCGGCCGTGGTGTGCGGCGAGTCCTTGCGAGTCCGGCGGGCGAGGAAGAAGGCGTCCTGGGCGGCGAACACGTGCATATGGATCTTGTACCGCACGGCACCGACAATCCTCGTCGCAGGGGGAGGGGAGCGGTCCGGCTGCTATTGCCCTGACCTGCGCAAACTGTGGTTTCGTCCGGTTCGTTCTTGATCACCGCGGGAAGACGGCGGGGTAGCGTCACCCGTCCTGAGCAGGCGTTCGTCCGGACGTGTTCGGACGGTGCGGCGCGCGCGGTCTGGTTCCGCACTTGTTCCGTGCTGGATAATGGCGATTATGCATGAAATGTCCGTTTCATCCGGGTTCGCCGGATTCGGAAACGGCTCACAGGGGCGCTGGACCAGCTGGCGTCACTTGGCGGGGATCGTGAGCGTAATGGCGCCCCGCTGCGTACGTCTCACTGACGACACGTCGGTGTCGACCGCGCTCCGACATCGCCGTGGATCTGATGTTGTGGCGTCTGCAAGCACAGTCGGCCTGCCCGTTGGCTGTGACTTGCAGACGCGCCAACACGGGCGTTCCGGCCCCTTTCGAGACGATCTTCGCAGGTCGCCGTTTCGCCGATAATCTACATTATGTCAAGTAACGGAGATCTGGGCCTGCCCCGCGGGCCGTCCTGACAGCCTCCCGAGGCTCGTTGCCGGCCGTGTGCGCGCGTTGGTTCGCTCAGACGGCTTCTGCTGACTTTTGCCTGCGCGGCGTCGTGCCGGTTCGCTGGTTTTCCGTCACCGGACCCGGCCGCGAGGTTCCTGAGCGCCGTCGCCACTCTCGTGCGCGCTCGCCCGCCTGCTTTCGTCACCGTGGCGTTAGGTGTGTCCGTGGCAGGCTGTCGGCTCATGATCGATGACTTCGCGAAGGCGTATCTGCACGGCGATCTGCGTGAGTTGCGCGAGGTGCTGGTGTGGAAGCTGGACGGTCTGCCGGAGGCCGACGTGCGGCGCCCGCTGGTGGCGTCCGGGACGAACCTGCTGGGTCTGGTGAAGCACCTGACGCTGACCGAGGCGCGGTACTTCGGTGAGGTGTTCGGGCGGCCGTTCCCGGAGCCGGTGCCGCGGTGGGACGACCTGGCGGCGCGTGGGTTGGACATGCGGGCCGATGAGACGGAGTCGCGTGAGGAGATCGTCGCGCGCTACCGGCGGGCGTGTGCGCACTCGGACGGGACGATCGAGGCGTTGGCGGTCGACTCCCCCGGCCATGTGCCGTGGTGGCCGCGTCCGGACGTGATGTTGTTCAACGTGCTGGTGCACGTGGTGTCGGAGACGGCGCGGCACGCGGGTCACGCGGACATCCTGCGCGAGCAGCTGGACGGGGCGACCGGCGAGGGCCGTTGAGGGTGTTTCCGCAGGCCCAGCGCTCATAAATGATCTTGTCGGGGTCGGTTGCGACACTGGGTCCATGCGATACGCGATCTATGTTCCTTCGTTCGGTGCGTCGCTGGGTGATCCGTCGGTGCTGGTGTCGTTGGGCGTGGCGGCCGAGGAGGCGGGCTGGGACGGCTTCTTCCTGTGGGATCACGTGGTGGTGCCTGGTGAGCCTCTGGTGGCGGATGTCTGGGTGACGCTGGGGGCGGTGGCGGCGCGGACGTCGTCGATCCGGCTGGGTCCGCTGGTGACGTCGCTGGGGCGTCGTCGTCCGTGGAAGGTGGCGTTGGAGGCGTCGACTCTGCAGCGTCTGTCCGGCGGTCGGTTAGTGCTGGGTGTGGGTGCGGGCGTGCCTCAGGACTTCGAGCCGTTCGGCGAGCGGGCGTCGCGCGCTCGGGCGTTGTCCGAAGGTGTCGAGTTGGTGCGCGCGCTGCTGTCGGGTGCCGAGGTCGAGCATCGCGGTGAGGTGTTCGAGGTGTCCGGGGTGCGGTTCGCGCCGGTGGAGGTGCCGATCTGGGTGGGTGGTGTGTGGCCGCGCGAGGCGCCGTTCCGTTCGGCGGAGCATGCGGCGGGCGTGGTGCCGGCGACGTTCGGCCCGGACGGCCTCGTCGTCCTCTCCCCTGCTGACGCCGCGCGCTTGAAGGCGGACTTCGTGTCGTCGGGCGGTCCGGCGAACGGCGATGTGGTGATCTGGGGTGGCGCCGCCTTACCCGCGGAGGTCGTCGAGTACGAGGCTGCCGGCGTGACGTGGATGCTCACGGACGGCGGCCACGGGAGTCTCGACGACCTCCGCGCGTTCATCGCGGCGGGTCCTCCGTCAGGCGCGTAGCCCGCGCAGCAGGGTCTCCAGGTACCGGCGAGCCGTGGGCAACCGGTCGTCCGGGCCGCTGCTGTGCACGTAGGTGGCGTACGCGATGCCGCACATCAGCGGAACGATGTCGGCGTCGTCGAGGTCGTTCCGCACGGCCCCAGCGTCACGAGCACGAGCGAGCAGCTGGGACCCCGTGGCCAAGATCTGCTTCTTGAGCTCGGTGGTGCGCGGCAGCACGTCCTGCTGGGCGGCGGCGACCTTGACGAGTGCGGCGTCCGTGACCTGACCTTCGACGACCTTGGTGAGGAACCCGGCGAAGGCCTCCCAGGCGTCGTCGTGGCTGAGCCCTTGCTCGCCCTGGCCGGCGAGTGCTTCAAGGCAGGGCGTGGCGACGGTCTCGAGCAGTGCCTCGGTGGTCGGGAAGTGCCGGTAGACGGTGCCGACGCCGAGCCCGGCCCGCCGTGCGACGTCGTTGAGCTGCAACGGCGTGCCTTCGTCCACCAGCTCTCGGGCAACACCGACGATGTGTTCCCAGTTGCGGGCGGCGTCCTTCCGCTGCGGCGTCATGCTCCAAGACTAATTGGATACGCCATCCGGAACGCGTCCCAGTGGCGCGTGCCTCTCGCTGAGCCTCCTCACGGCCGCCTGCACCTTCGGGTCTGCGGCGACCTTGGAGGGCTTGACCGGCACCGCGTGCCGCCCGACCACAGTGCCGCTCGGGTGCTCCCCGGTGGCGGCGATGATCGACGACCGAGCGGCGACGTCCGCGGGCCCGGAGGTGGACTTCTCGAACGTGCGCCGGACCAACGGCCACAACACCCGCAACCCAGGCGACACGATCTTGGGCGTGCGCATGGTCCCGTCGGTCATGTCGGTGGCCGCTCCCCCGGGATCGGCGGCGAACACCTTCACCCCGCTCCCTTGGAGCCGGTGCGCGAGGTCGAGCGTGTAGGCGAGGTTCGCGAGCTTGGCGCGCCCGTACCAGTGAAACCCGTAGTACCCACCAGGAGGCTCAACAGCGTCGAACACCTTCTTGGCCACCACCACGGCCCCGGACGTCACGTTGACAACCCGGTCCTTCAGCACGGGCAACAGCAACTCGGTGAGCAGATACGGCGAGAGGTGGTTGACGACGAACGACCCTTCCACCCCACCCAGCTCAACCCGGTCGGCGAACATGGCCCCGACGTTGTTGACGAGGACATCCAGCTCCCCTTCACCGGCGATCACCGCGGCCAGTTCGCGGACCTCGTCGAGCGACGAGAGGTCAGCGCGCAGGAACCGAGCGGCCTCCCCTCCCCTGGCGTTGATCCTCTCGACGGCCCGAGCCCCACGCTCGGCGTTGCGCCCGACCACGGTGACGGCAAACCCGGCCTCCGCCAGCCCCAACGCCGTCTCCAGCCCAATCCCACCGGTCCCAGCAGTGACAACTGCCTTGCGCACCATGCCCACTCCTCAATCCGGATAGCGAATCCGCTTATGTCGGCGACGCTAGCACAGATACGGATGGGCTATCCGCTTCGCGAGGGGTCCAGTTGGTCTATTGGTGTTGTTCTCGACGTCGGCGGGCTTGCCGTCAGGTAGACAGTTCGGGTGCGAAGGACCTACAGCTACAACGAGGCCGTCAAGATCCTCGGCGGCAAGAACCACCCGGTGGTCGAAGCCATGGACAAGCTCCTGGGCGGCGCGCTGCTGGCAGGCTCGTTGGGCTTGTGGGAGGTGCTGAGCCTCTTCGACGCCAAGCCGGACTTCCTCAAGCTCAGCAACGACCTGATCACCAAGATCTCCCCCGCCCGTCGCGAAGCGAGCCGCTACTCCCGCACCCAGCAGCTGCACGCCGCCCACGCCGTCGTGGTGATGACGGCGTTCTTCGAGGCCTACGCCGAACAACCGGTCAAACTGAAACTGCACGGGAAGAACGAGGATCTCGTCGTCGGCGCGAACCCGTGGTCACTGGAGTTGGCGCTCCCCTCAGCGGAACGCCCGTATGAACAGAACCTCCTTTTGTTCTCCAGCTTCTACGAAGACCTCAGCGGCTCGCTGTTCGTGATCCTCAAGTCACTCGCGGCGTGGGACGGCCTCAACGAGACAGAACAGGAGCGCATCCGCGAACTTCTCAGGCACGCCGTGCCCAAGCGGGCGTTGCAGCGTTACGAGGAGTTGCTCACGCAGTTGGCCGCAGAGTTCCCCGAGGTCAGGTTCTGGTGTGCGGTCGCGGACGGCAGGGCTACTCGCAAAGCCTTGGGGCGGCTGGAGGACGTGCTGCTCGAGAGCGTGACCGATCGGACGCCCGAGATCAGGATGGCGGAGCTCGCCGGCGCGTACCGGGGTGCGTTGCGGCGGACTCTGGTGAAGGCGACCGAGGTCCCCGAAGGCGTGCGGATCCCCAGCCTCGCCGAGGCTTACGTGGACCCGCGGTTCCAGGTGGTCGCCGACGGGGCGCGCAACAAGGCTCCCTCACTACTCTCCTGGTGGAGCACGGCGCCGGTCCGCGAGGACCTCTACGCCTATCTGGTCGGCCATCTGACCTCGCCGCAGGCGTTGTCCGCTCCGCTGCTGGTCCTGGGTGATCCGGGGTCGGGCAAGTCGGTGCTGACCGAGATGATGGCAGCGCGGTTGCCGGCGTCGGACTTCGCGGTCGTGCGGGTGGAACTGCGCAACACGCCCGCCGACGCCGGTCTGGAGCAGCAGATCGAGTACGGGTTGCGCACTCTGCTGCAGGAGCAGGTGAGCTGGGCGGAGTTCTGCCGCAAGGCCGGTGGGGCGCTGCCGTTGGTGATCCTGGACGGGTTCGACGAGCTGTTGCAGGCCACCGGGGTGAGCCAGACCCGCTACCTGACGGTGATCGCCGAGTTCCAGCAGCGGCTCGAGGACATGGACCGCGCTGCCGTGTTCGTGGTGACGAGCAGGTTGAGCGTGTGTGCCGGGCTGGAGCTGCCTTCGGGGTCACGGGTGGTGCGGTTGATGCCGTTCGACGAGGGCCAGGTCCGCGCCTGGCTGGAGGTGTGGAACGCGGTTAACCGACCGCTGCCCGCGGCGACCGTGCTGGACTACCCGGAACTCGCCTCCCAGCCGCTGCTGTTGCTGATGCTGGCGCTTTACGACGCGGTAGACGGTTCGTTCCAGCGGGACCACCTCAGCATGAGCCGCGGTCAGTTGTACGAACGCCTGCTGATCCTGTTCGCCCAGCGTGAGGTCACCAAGGGCGATCCGGAGCTGTCCGAGGCCGATCTGGCGCGAGATGTCGAGGTCGAGCTGGAACGGTTGTCGGTCGTCGCGCTCGCGATGTTCAACCGGGGCACGCAGTGGGTGGCCGAGCACGACGTGACGGCCGATCTGCGGCAGTTGCTCGGCGTTGAGTCGCCGGAACGTCTGACGGGTGTGCGCACGCCACTCACGGCCGGCGAGACCGTGCTGGGGCGGTTCTTCTTCGTGCAGAAGTCGGAGGCGGTGCGCGAGGACCGGACCAGGCTTCGCACGTACGAGTTCCTGCACGCGACGTTCGGCGAGTATTTGGTGGCACGTTTCGTGTGGGACAGGTTGACCGAGCTGCGCCGGGAGGACGTGGCTCGGTCGCGACGCAAGACCACCGTGGACGACACAGAGCTGTACTCGGCTTTGGCGTACATGGCTTTGACCACGAGCAAACCGGTGCTGGAGTTCCTTGAGGAGCGAGCCGCGACGTCGGACCGGGCAGGGCTGTTCGACCTGGTGTCCAGGTTGTTCGTCCAGCGCGACGACACCCGCGCATCACGGGGCGAGTACGTACCTGTGTCCCTCCCTGACTCAGTCAGGGACGCGAAGTACTCGCTGAACCTGGTGCTGCTGGCCTTGACGGTGAACGCCGAGTTTTCCGGGGACGCGCTGGAGTTGACGGTTCCGGATTGGCAGCGGTTGACGTTGTTCTGGAAATCGCGGTTGTCCAGCGGTGAATGGGCCAGTGTTGTCATGCGACTGTCCGTTAGGCCAACAGACAGCGGTTTCGAGGTGACGCTCGGCGAGCGTGAGAACAAGTATCTGCCGACGACGGAGCCGTACATGACCTTGGACAGCGTCAGCGGAACGCTGGCCAAGGTCTCGAAGCCGCTCATTGACCTGCACGGGGTCCTGGTGGCAACGGCACTGGTCAAGCTGATGATCGCGCCTGCCGACAGTTGGGAACCGGCCTTGCTCCAACTCTGTCGCGCCGATGATGCCGGTCCGACGTTTTGGCGGGAGTTCTTCACGAGGCTCGGTGTGGGCGGAGATGACGTGGCGTTGATGAGGGCGTTCAGCGATTTCAACTTCGACGGCATCCATGAGATCGAGCCTCAACTGGAAGGACTGCTGAGGCTGCACGATCTGGGTGTTGATGGAAGCACCATCGAACCGGGCAAGTTCGGGCTTCGGAGCCTGCTGGAGTTCATTCCTCCAGATCTGGCGCGTGATTTTCGGCCTGTTCTGCTCAGGCGGGCCAAGCGGGCGGCGGAGGAGTTGGGTGCCCAGTTGAGTTGGTGAGTTCGGCGGCCAGGGCTGCCAGTTCAGCCTCGGACAGGTCGCGCTCCCCCACCCGCCGCAGCAGCTCGGTGCGGGAGCAGACGACGACGGCGCCGGGGCGGCGGCCCAACTCCGTTGCGGCGACGATTTCGGTCTCGCCGTTGTGCAGGACGAGGATCGGGTCGGGCGTGTCGGTGTAGAGCAGGCGCTCGATGTCACGTCCGGTGATGGCCATGCTCAGTCTTGTACGGCTCGGGCGTAGCGGGCCGCAAGGGTGCGAACGTGTGCCACGAGTTCCGGTGGTGAGGTGATCTCGAAGTCGAGGTCGAGCATGCCGATCCAGACGGCGAGGGTTTCGAGGGAGTCGGAGCCCGTCACGAGGACGCACGACGCGTCGTCCACGGCTTCCACGGTGCCGATCATGGCGTTGATGCGATCAGCCACCGTGGAAGCCGGGGCGTGGATGAGGACTCGGGCTTGGAAGCGCCAGGCGGCTTGGTTGACGCGGGCGGCGACGTAGGTGGTGGCGTCGAAGTCGCGTGGGGTGAAGCGGGGACCAAAAGGCGGTTGGGGTGGGGTGATGCGGTCGACGCGGAAGCTGCGCCAGTCGGACTTGTCGGCGTCCCAGGCGACCAGGTACCAGCGGCGGCCCCAGTTGACGAGGCGGTGGGGTTCCACCCGGCGGCGGGTGGGGGTGCCGTCGTGGGCCTGGTAGTCGAAGCGGAGGGTGTCGCTGTCTCGGCAGGCCGCTGCGAGCACGGACAGGAGTTCGGGGTCCAGGGCGGGGGCCGGGTGGTCGCGAGGGACGGACTCGATCTGTTCCAGCGCTGAGACGCGGTGGCGCAGGCGGGACGGGAGGACCTGTTCCAGCTTCAGCAGGGCTCGCAGGGAGACCTCTTCCAGGCCGGTGACGGCGTTGGTGCGCAGGGCGGCGGCTACGGCTACGGCCTCGTTGTCGTCGAGGAGCAGGGGTGGGAGTTCGGCGCCGGCGCCCAGGCGGTAGCCGCCGAACGAGCCGGTGGTGGCGTTGACCGGGTAGCCGAGTTCGCGCAGGCGGTCCACGTCGCGGCGGACGGTGCGGGGGCTGATCTGGAGTTCGTCGGCCAGTTCGCTGCCCTGCCAGTCGCGGCGGGACTGCAGCAGGGCGAGCAGGCGCAGCAGGCGGGCCGAGGTTTCCAACATGGACGGACACTTTAGGACAGAGCCTGGCCGCAAGGCTCGTTAGCCTCGGGTTATGACGGAGATCAGGGAATTCCACATCGCGATCGACGACGCCGACCTCGACGAGCTGCGTTTCCGGCTCGGCAGGACGCGATGGACTGATCAGGTCGACGGGGCCGGGTCGCTCTACGGGGACGCCGTCGAGGACGTCCGGGAGATGGCGCGGTACTGGGCGGAGGACTTCGACTGGCGGGCGGTCGAGGCGCGGCTCAACTCCTCCCCGCAGTTCGTCACCGAGATCGACGGCACGAACGTTCACTTCCTGCACGTCACCAGCCCGAACCCGGACGCGTTGCCGGTGCTGCTGATCCACGGCTGGCCGGGGTCGGTGATGGAGTTCGTGGACGTCATCGAGCACCTGCGCGAGGACCACCACCTGGTGATCCCCTCGATCCCCGGGTTCGGGTTCTCCGGGCCGACGAAGGACACCGGCTGGCACTCCGGGCGCATCGCGGCCGCGTTCGCCGAACTGATGGCGCGGCTCGGTTATGAGCGGTACGGGGTGCACGGCAACGACGCGGGCGCGATCATCGCCCCTCAGGTCGGGCAGGCCGACCCGGAGCACGTCGTCGGCGTGCACGTCACACAGATCTTCTCGTTCCCCTCCGGCGACCCGGCCGAGATGGAGGGGCTGACCGAGGACGACCACCGGCGCCTGGGCGTGCTGCAGAACTTCTGGGAGACCATGTCCGGGTACGCGAAGCTGCAGCAGGCGCGGCCGCAGAACGTGGCGTTCGGGCTCGCCGACTCCCCCGCCGGCCAGCTCGCCTGGACCATGCAGCTGATGGGCGAACCGGCCGTCACCAAGGACTTCCTGCTGGCCAACGTGGCGATCTACTGGTTCACCACCACGGCCGGGTCCAGCGCGCGGCTCTACTTCGAGGACGCCCACCGCGAGGACCAGCCGGGCCCGACGACCGTGCCGATGGGCGTGGCGATCTTCCCCGACGACTTCCAGACCATCCGCCGCTTCGCCGAACGCGACCACCACACCCTCGTGCACTGGTCGGAGTTCGAGACCGGCGGGCACTACTCCGGGCACGACTCGCCGGAACTGCTGGCGGGCGACATCCGGGTGTTCTTCGCGAAGACGCGGGGCTAGGCGCGCCAGACCGTGGCGCGGCGGGTCTCGGTGCTCTCCAGCGTCATCGGCACCGGGACCTCGTAGCGGGCCTGCGCGGCGAAGCGGCCGGGCGGCAGGTGCGCCCGGTCCGGGTCACCCAGCAGCACCAGCGCGCCGCGGGCGGCCGCGCGGACCAGGAACGGCAGCACCAGGGCCGTGATCTCGGCGTCGTAGAAGACGTCCCCGGCGAGCACCACGTCAGCGCCGAGGGCATCGCTGTCGAGCTGGTCACCGCCCACCGTGCGGATCGTGACGCCGTTGGCCGCCGCGTTGAGGTCGACCGCGGCCAGCGCCAGCGGGTCGATGTCGTTCGCGGTGACCGAGTCCGCCCCGGCCAGCGCGGCGGCGATCGCCACCAGGCCCGAGCCGGACGCCAGGTCGAACACCTTCTTGTCGCGCACCAGGCCCGCGTTGTCGAGCAGGTGCCGGGCGAGGGCCTGGCCGCCCGCCCACGGGAACGCCCAGAACGGCGGCTGGTCGTGGTGGGTGAGCTCCCACAGGTCCATCGCCTCGGCCGCGCTGTGCAGCAGCACCTCGGGCACCAGCGGCACGGGGGCCAGCGTCGTGTTGGCGAGCACGAAGTCGGTGAGCGTGGGCGCGGACATGACGGAGAAGCTTAGGGGCAGCGCGGAGTGCGCCCGCAGAGGCGAAAGCCTCACATCCCGCCCGCCACCCGCAGGATCGCGCCGGTGGTGTAGCTCGCCTCGTCCGAGAGCAGCCACGCGATGGCGTTCGCGATCTCGTCGGCCTCGCCGGGACGCCCGAGCGGGATCCGAGAGGCGACCCGGTCCGGGCGGTCGGGCACGCCGGACAGCGCGTGGATGTCGGTGCGCACGGTGCCGGGCTGCACGCAGTTGACGCGGATGCCGCGCGGAGCGAGCTCCTTCGCCAAGCCGATCGTCAGCGCGTCCACGGCGGCCTTGGTGGCGGCGTAGTGCACGTACTCCCCCGGGCTGCCCAGCGTCGCCGCGCCCGACGACACGTTCACGATCGCGCCGCCGCTCATCCGCCGCGCCGCCTCCCTGGCGACGAACAACGCGCCCACGACGTTGACGTCCACCACGCGGCGCAGGTCGGAGGTGCGCAGGTCGGCGAGCGGGCCGACCGGGGAGGTGATGCCCGCGTTGCTGACCACGCCGGTGATCTCGCCCGCGGCGTCGAACAGGCGCGCCACGTCGTCCTCGCTCGCCGTGTCCGCCTGGATCGCGGTGACGCCGAGCTCCTTCTCCAACGCCCGCGCCTCGTCGTGCGCCTGGCGGTAGCTGATCACGACCTCGTGGCCGTCGCGGACGAGCCTGCGCGCGGTCGCGGCGCCGATACCCCGGCTTCCCCCGGTGATCACCGTTGTCATGCCACCCACCCTAACCCGTATACTCGGCGCCGGATATACGGGAGCGGATATGACGTTCAAGCGCACGAACCCCCTGGCCCTGGCGGTGCTGGCCCTGCTCGCCGAGCGGCCCATGCACCCCTACGAGATGGCGCAGACCATGCGCGAACGCCACCAGGAGGAGGTCATCAAGCTCAACTACGGCTCCCTCTACACCGTCGTGGAGTCGCTGCACCGCCACGAGCTGATCACCGCCTCCGCCGTGCAGAAGGCGGGCAACCGGCCCGAACGCACCGTCTACGCCATCACCGAGCCGGGCACGGCCGAGCTGCACTCGTGGCTGCGCGCACTGATCGCCGAACCCGCGCGCGAGTACCGGCAGTTCGAGGCCGGGATCTCGATGGTCGGCCTGCTGCCGCCCGCCGAGGCACTGGAGGTCGTGCAACGGAGATCAGAGGCCGTGGGCGAGCAGCTCACCGCCCTGGCCGTGCTGCTGGAACGGCTCGCCGGCATGGGGCTGCCGCAGATCGCGTGGATCGAACTCGACTACCGCATGGCCGTGCTGCGCGCCGAACGCGAATGGCTGCTGTGGTTCACCACCGCCACCCGTGAAGGCACGGTCGGCGGCTACGACACCTGGGAGGAGCGCCACCGATGAGACTGCTGTTCGAAGTGACCGGCGTCGTGCACAGGCCGCTGGAGGACGTGCGGGACCGGATGTTCGCCGACGCCGGCGAGTCCGGGCCCAAGCGGCTCGTGGACCGCGAGCAGGGCGTCATCGCCTACTGGGGCGACTGGTGGTACCGCGGCGAGGACTCCCTGCACCCCCACCCCGAGGGCACGCTCGTGCGTCACCGCGTCTACAACATCGCGCGCCAGGGCAACTGGGCGCCGTACCTGGCCAACAAGCTGTTCATCGGCTACCGCGCCCGGCTGGAGGCCTCGATGCGGGAGCGCGTGCGCGAGCTGGAGACTCAGAGCTGACCGAACCGCGCCACGGCGACGAACACCGCCAGCGCGCACAGCACGAGGTTGACCGGCACCGTCGCGCCCTCACCACGCCGGATGTGCGTGATCGCCGCGCCCACCTGCACCAGCGCGAGCCCCAGCGCCGCGATCGGCGTGAGGATCGGCGCCACGCCGGTCAGCCACGGCAGCACCAGCCCGAGCGCGCCCGCCACCTCGACCGCGCCGATGCTCTTGACCTGCCCGGACGTGAAGTCACCGACCCACGCCATCCGCGGCTCGGCCAGCAGGTCCTGTTTCGGCTTCGCCAGCTTGGTGAAGCCCGCCATGAGGTACAGCGCCGCCAGCACGCCCGACACGATCCACACCACGACGTTCATGACCACCGAACCTAGCCCTGTGCCGAGCGAGGAGACCACAGGTGACCGACACCACTTCGATCAAGGTAAGGGTGGCCTTAGTCATCACCCGAACGGCCGTATAGAGTGTGCAGATGAGGTGCTCGATACTCTCCGACTTCGCGGGCGAACCGCTGGCCGGCACGGCCGCGACCGCGACGGCGTGGCTGTGCCTGGAACAGCCGGGCCCCTGGGGCCGCGACGCCCTGCTGGAGAGCCACCTCGACCCCGAACTCGGCGCCGAACTGTCGCGCCGGGCCGCCGGCACCGGCGTGCGCATCCTGCTGATCCGCCGCCCCGGCAAGCACTTCGACGACCACGTCCCCGCACGCCGCCGCCTGTACCTGGCCTCGACGAAGCCCGGCGCGTCATGGCTGGAACAGGCCGATCTCGCCTCGCCCGAGGAGGCGCTCGAACTCGACTTCGAGGCCCTCGGCGCGGGCCGGTCGACCGCGTTCGGCACCCCCGTCGCCGATCCGCTGCTGCTGGTCTGCACGAACAGCAAACGCGACGTCTGCTGCGCCCTGTACGGCCGTCCGATCGCCACCGCGCTGAACCTGTGGGAGTGCACCCACACCGGAGGGCACAGGTTCGCGCCCACCGGGGTCCTTTTGCCCACAGGTCACCTGTACGGACGCCTGGATCACCAGTTGGCCCAGCGCGTCGTCACGGAGGGCATCGTCGCCGACCGGTGCCGAGGCCGGTCCTGCTTCACCCCGCGGGGTCAGGTCGCCGAGGTCGCGGTGCGCTCGCAGATCGGCGAGCACCGCGACGTGCTGACCGTGGTGGCGGAGACGCCGGACTCGGCGACCGTGCGGCACGCCGACGGACGCGAGTGGCGCGTGACGCTGACCGAGCAGCCGGTGCCGCCGCGGCCGGCGAGCTGCGGGAAGTCGCCGGACATCGCGATCGCGCTGGTCGCCACCGCGATCGACGAACTGGTCCACGTCTGCCGCTAGCCTTGATCCAGTGCCCCGGCTGATCCACCTCAACGGCCCCACCGGCGTCGGCAAGTCCACCCTCGCCGCGCGGTACGCCGCAGACCACCCCCTCACGCTCAACCTCGACGCCGACGAGATCGTCCGGCTCGTCGGCGGCTGGCAGGCGGACTTCTACGGCGCGGTCGACCTCGTGCGGCCCCTGGCGCTGAGCATGGCCGCGACCCACCTGGCAGCAGGCCACGACGTGGTCATGCCGCAGTTGATCATGCGGCACTCCGAACGGGACAGGTTCGCCGCCGCGGCGACCTCGGCGGGCGCGGACTACGTCGAGTTCGTGCTGCGCGCACCCGTCGAGGTGGCGGTCGAGCGGTACCGAGAACGCACACACCACATCGACCACGTCGTGGAGGCTTTGGGTGGAGAGCGGGTCATCCACGAGAGCCACGGACGGATCGAGGCTTATCTCACGGCCGGCACTGAAGTCATCGAGGCATCAGGCGGGGCGGAACAGACATACGCGGACCTGCTGACGGCCATGAACCGGTCAGCGCGACCCCGCTGACCGCTCGCCCGAACCCGGCTCCGTGCTCGGCACGGTCGCGGAGAACACGCCGATGCCCAGCGCGTACGGGTCGTCCAGGCCTACCGTGCGCAGCGTCTCCACCGGCAACGCCAGCAGCGAGATCGCCACGCCGAGGAAGTAGGCGTCCAGCAGGCCCGTGTCGCGCACCGTCGACGGCAGCCCCGCCGCCTGCTGCAACGCCGCGCCCGCCTCCGCGTTCGCGAGCACCATGCCCGACAACGCCTCCCGCACGCCCGGCCGGCGCACGGCCTCCAGGTAGAGCTCGACCATCGCGAGCATCTGGGTCGGGTCGTCGGCGACGGCGCGGCGCAGCAGCGCCGGGTAGAGCTCGGCCACGTCGGTGGCGTTGATCGCGGGCGGCGTCGTCTCGCGCAGGCGCTCCACGGCGGCCTGGTGCAGGGCGGTCATCCGGGCGGCGCAGGCGGTCAGGATCGACTCGCGGGTCGGGAAGTAGTTCTTGGTGGTGCCGATGGGGACGCCTGCCTCGCGGTCGATCGCGCGGTGGGTCAGGCCCCGGCCGCCCTCCACCGCGAGGATCTGGATCGCGGTGTCGCACAGAAGATCACGACGGCTCACGGGTCCGGACACTAGCAAGATCACCACCTCTCTGCGGAGCCGGGGCGAACGTGCTGGTCCCGGCCGTCGCGGTGACCGTGCCGCGCTCCACCACGAGGAACAGGCCGCAGACGCAGCGGACGTAGGACACGGCGCCGTGCGAGGACAGCGCAGCGGCGCTGGGCCAGTGGCAGGCGGGGCAGGTGGCGATCATGCCCACCAGCGTGCTGTCATGGTCTAGTGCATTTCAACCCTTACGGCGGGGCGGCCGCCGAGCTCGCCGCCGCGCTGGTCAACGCCGATCCGGGCCGCGACCTGCTGGACGTGCTGAAAGCGTCGGACTACAAGCCGCTCGGCTCGCTCGACGCACGCCAGGAACGTGACGTACGAGACTGGATCGAACGGCTCCGGCAGGTGTTCCGGCAGCCCGCGGTGGACCTGCTCAACGACCTGCTCGCGCAGTCCTCGACCACGCACTACATCTCCACCCACGACGGACGGGCGCCGCACCTGCACTACGCGCGCGAGGACGCGCCCACGGACGTGCGGCTCAAGGCCTACACGGCGGCGGGGATGGCGGCGTTGTTCTGCGAGGACGCCGGGCGCATCGGCTGGTGCGACCGGGAAGGCTGCGACACGGTGTTCGTCGACACCAGCCGCAACGGCAAGCGCCGGTTCTGCTCCACGAAGTGCGCGAACCGGGTCGCCGTGGCCGCCCACCGCAGCCGCCAGACGGCATAGGGCTCAGTCGGCGTGCACGCGGTGGCCGAAGCGGGTCTTCTCGAACGACGACTCTCCGCCGAACGACGACTCCACGAAGTCCTCCCGGCCGCGGAACCACGTGCCCTCGAACGTCGAGGCACCCGCGAACCAGGCCCGCCGGAACACCGCCCGCCCGCCGAAGCGCACGAACGAGCAGTCGACGTCGGAGCCGAACCGCGAGCACGTGAAGTCCGCGCGGCCGGAGAACCGCGCACGGCCCAGCGCCACCGGACCGGCGACCTGGATGTGCGACAGCTCGCCGTTGCCGCACACCGTCGCGCCCCGCAGGCCGAACCCCCGCGCGAACACCGACCTCGTGAACAGCACGTGCCGCTCGAAGTGCGCGCCGGGGGCCATGAACCCGCCCAGGAAGCTCGTGTGGTCGAAGCGGGTGTCGCCGAGGAACCGGGTGCCGTCGAACCGGGCCGTGCGCAGCCGGCAGTCCGACAGGTCGAAGTCCACCAGCGTCGTGTGCCGCAGGTCGACGTCGCAGCCCAGCCAGAACCCCGGACCGGGGCGCAACCGGGCGGCCAGCGTCGCCTGCAGCACCCTCCGCCACCGCTGCTCGACCTCCGTGCCGGGCGAGGGCAGGTCCCGCAGCACCGCGCACAGCTCGTCCAGCGCGGGCTGGCGGTGATCGACCAGGCTCTCCCCGTAGGCGACCCAGTCCCGCAGCCCGTCCAGCCGCACGTCCGACTCGGCGGACCGCATCCGCGCGCCGATGTCCTGCAACGGGGACGACGGCGCCGACCGCGTCACCGGGGGCCGGGCCGTCACCACGCGACGCCGGCCGAACACCGCCACCGAGGTCAGGACATCAGAGGTCGCTGCGAACCAACGAGAGAGGAGGGACATACCTCGATGATGTGACGTGGGTCATCCCTGCAGACAGTGGTGGTTTTCAACGCGGGACCCACCCGCCGATCCTCAGCCGGTCACGTTGGTGAGCCTGCGCGCCACGTACTGGTCGCCGCCCAGGCCGTAGCGCAGCACCCGGTAGGTCGTGCCGTGCACGTCACGCTGCTCGTAGGCGTGGTAGGCGGTCTTGTACGGGTCGGCCCACTTCTCGAAGATCACGACGTGGCGGGTGTCGCCGGTGCCGATCGAGTCGACCACGATGTCGCCCCACCGCAGGTCGCTCATCGCGATCGAGGTCGAGAACGGCGCCTGCGCGAGCTCCACGGTCCGCTGACCGGGCGCGCCGAGCTTCGCGGCCATCGACACGAACCCCGAGCAGTCCTGCCGGTAGCGCTCCGCACCCCAGAACGAGGTCTGCGAGTACGGGACGGGCCGCCCGTTGTTCGCGGTCAGCCACGACTTCGCGCGGGTGATCATCTCCTGCCGGGACACCTGCGCGGCCTGCGCCGGCGACACCAGCGTGCTCAGGGCGAGCAGGACGACGGCGGCCATCGCGAGAACTCTCATGCGGACTACTCCCA
Organism: Lentzea sp. NPDC058450; assembly: GCF_042721395.1. Classification (NCBI taxonomy): domain Bacteria; kingdom Bacillati; phylum Actinomycetota; class Actinomycetes; order Pseudonocardiales; family Pseudonocardiaceae; genus Lentzea; species Lentzea sp. NPDC058450. The sequence goes on along the minus strand of NZ_JBHXLO010000001.1, from coordinate 217,789 downwards.
TTCCGTAGATCACCTGTGGGCGCTTAGGGTCGGTTCATGGAGCTGACGGAGCTGTGTTTCGCCGGGGCCGCCAGGCAGGCGCGGGCCGTGCGCGACGGCGAGGTGAGCGCGGCCGGCCTGGTCGCCGCACACCTGGCGCGCATCGAGCGGCTCGACCCGAGGCTCAACGCGTTCCGGCTGGTCTTCGCCGAGCAGGCACTGGCCGAGGCCGAACGGGCCGACGCCCGCCGGGGCGAGGATCTGCCGCTGCTGGGCGTCCCGATCGCGGTCAAGGAGGACATCGCGATCGCCGGTCTGCCCACGACGAAGGGCACGAACGCCGCCCGCACCCCGCAACCGCAGGACTCGGCGATCGTGGCCCGGCTGCGCGCGGCCGGAGCGGTGATCATCGGCCGCACCCGCATGCCCGAGCTCGGCCTGTGGCCGTTCACCGAGAGCGCGTGGGCCGGGCCGACGCGCAACCCGTGGTCGCTCACGCACTCCCCCGGCGGCTCCAGCGGAGGGTCGGCCGCGGCCGTGGCGGCGGGACTGGCGGCGGCCGCGATCGGCACCGACGGCGCCGGCTCCATCCGCATCCCCGCCGCCATGACCGGCCTGTTCGGGCTCAAGCCCCAGCGCGGCCGCGTCTCCCTCGCACCGGAACCGCAGATGTGGGGCGGCATGGTCGTGGCGGGACCGCTCACCCGCACGGTCGAGGACTGGGCGTTGATCGCCGACCAGATCCACGGCGCCGCCCCCGGTGACGCGCACGTCGCCCATCCGCCGCGCACCACCTTCACCGAGGCCGCGCGCACCGATCCGGGCCGGCTGCGGATCGGGGTGTCGCTGCGGCCGTGGGGTCCGGGCATCGCGCTCGCCGACGAGGTCCGCGACGCCGTGCAGGACACCGCCGCGCTGCTCACCGACCTCGGCCACGACGTCGTGCGCCTCGACCCGCCGATGCGCGACCTGAGCGCGTCCACCCAGTTCGCCGCCCGTTACCTGCACAACGCCCACCTGGCGCACACGGGCATGGAGTTCCCGGACCTCGTCGAGGCGCGCACGCGTGCGGTCAGCGAACTCGGTCGTCGGGTGCCGGCGGCGGTGGCGCGCTGGGCGGCCAAGGACGACGCGGCACTCACCGCCTACGCCAACCGCGTGTTCACCTCGATCGACGTGCTGCTCACCCCGGCGCTGACCCGCCCGCCGATCCGCGTGGGCGAGTGGGACTCCCGCAGCGCCTTCACCGCGCTGCTCGCCGCCTCGCACTACACGACGTTCCTGCCGTTGTGGAACATCGTCGGCAACCCCGCCGCCGCGGTGCCCGCCGGGCGTTCGGCCACCGGCCTGCCGCTCGCGGTGCAGCTCGTGGGCCGCCAGCACGACGAGTGCACGCTGCTGTCGGTGTCCGCCCAGCTGGAACGTGCCCGGCCGTGGGCGGACCGGACCCCCTCCGGCCTCGATCATGCGAACTAGGATATTACGAGTACGGACTATCCGAGGTCGAATCGGTCAGAATCCGCGGCGGGACAACTCGTCGAGCAGTTCGCGGTCCGCCACGTGCCGCGACTTGATGTGGTCCAGGTAGTCGGCGAACGCGTCGGGCTGCAGACCGCGTAGTTGCTGGAGCCATTCGACGACGAGCTCCTGCTCCTCGATGCCGCGCCGGGCGAGCTCCACCTCCACGATCCGCCGGTACACCTCGACGGCGAGCCGGCTGGCGTCCTGCACGAGGTGGTTGACGAGCTCCGCGCGCAACGGCGGCCACTCGTCGGTGTGCACGACCAGCGCCCGCAGCTTGAGGTAGACGTCGAGGTTGGGCCGCGCGAGGAACGCCTCCCGGCACACCGCGACCGCCCGCTGCGGCGAGCCCCGCCGCAGGTGCTCCTCCACCGCGAGGTCGATCAGCCGCAACGCCGCGCCCCGACCGCCCACGGCGCGCAGCCCGCGTTCCACCCACTCCAGCGCCTCGTCCGAGCGGCCGTTGTCCCGCAGCACGGTCGCGACCTGCAGGTAGTGCCACCCCGAGGACAGGTCCTTCGACAGCACGAGCAGCTGCAGGTCGACGTCCTCGGTGTACTCGGCGAGCTCCTCCATGACGCGCAGCAACGCCCACCGGGCGCGGTCGTAGCGGCCGGTCTCGCCGAACCCGATCACCGGCAGCGGCTCGAACAGCTCCACCGCGCGGCGCCGGTAGTGGGCCAGGCCCTCGTCGTCGAGCGCGTCGCCGTAGGCCGCGAGACTCACGTCCGGCGCGTCGGGGTGCTCCAGCTGCAGGTCCAGCAGCCAGTCCGCGAGCCGCACCGGGTCGGGTGCGGTCTCGGCGCACGCGCGGGCGTGCGTGCCGAGCACGCGATGGGCCAGCTCGGCGAGCTCGACGCGGTGGCGGCGGGTGGTGGCGACCCCGTCGGCCAGCTGCGTGACGATCTGCTCGATCAACGCCACCAGCCGTGGCCCGGGGTCGGTGACCAGCAACGACTGCAGCTCGACGGACACCGCGGTGAGCGCCTGCCACTGCGCGGGCCAGTCGGTGGTCTCGCGGTCGGCCTCGGCGAGCGCGGAGGCGACGGTGGTGGGCAGCGAGTCCATCACAACATCATCTCGCCGTCACCTGGTCGAGTGCCACTCATGTCGCCCAGACGGATTTAAGGTTCACCCTCGGTGTTCGAACGCCTACAGCTCCGCCAGCTTGCGGGCCAGCACGACGCGCTCCCGTTCATTGCCGCACAGACGTATGGCCTGCTCCAGCTCGGTGCGGGCCTCGTCGACCCTGCCGAGACGCCGCAGTAACTCTCCGCGCACGCCCGGTAGCTGATGCGAGCCCTTGAACGCCTCGCTACCGGCAAGCGCGTCCACGATCGGCAACGCCGCGCCGGGCCCCTGCGCCATCGACACGGCGACCGCGCGGTTGAGATCGACCACCGGTGAGGGGGCGAGGCTGCCGAGCCCGTCGTAGAGCGCGACGATGCGTCCCCAGTTGGTGTCCTCGACCGACGCGGCGACGGCGTGGCACTCGGCGATCGCGGCCTGCAGCCCGTAGTAGCCGTACCCGCGGCCGGCGTCGGCGGCCTTCGCCAGCGCAGCCCGGCCGCGCGCCACGGCGGACCGGTCCCAGCGGCGCCGGTCCTGGTCCTCCAGCAGCACGGTCTCGCCGTCGGGACCACGCCGGGCCGGGAAGCGCGCCGCGGTCAGCTCCAGCAGCGCGAGCAGGCTGTGCACCTCGGGTTCCTCGGGCATCAGCCGCGACAGGATGCGCGCCAGCCGCTGGGCCTCACCCGCCAGGTCGAGGCGGATCACCTCGTCGCCGGAGCTCGCGGAGGAGCCTTCGGTGAAGATCAGGTAGAGCACGCTGAGCACCTGCGCGAGGCGGGCCGGGCGTTCGTTGACCGGCGGCACCTCGAACGGCACCCCGGCCGCGCCGAGGGTCTTCTTCGCGCGGGTGATGCGGGCCTGCACGGTCGCGGTGGGCACCAGGAACGCCCGCGCGATCTCGTCGCTGGTCAGACCGCCGATGACGCGCAACGTCAGCGCCACCCCGGCCTCCCGCGACAGCACCGGGTGACACGAGGTGAAGATCAGCGCGAGGGTGTCGTCGTCGATCTGGTCGGGGTCCCACAGCACCTCGTCGGGTGCGGGCCCGGGGTCCGCGCCGGTCAACGCGCCTCCCTCGGGCAGGTGGTGGGCCATGGCCGCGTACTTCTCGTCGCGGGCGCTGCGGCGGCGGAACGCGTCGATCGCACGCCGCCTGCCGACGGTGAGCAGCCAGCCGGCGGGGTTGTTCGGCACGCCTTCACGCGGCCACGTCACCAGCGCCTCGGCCAGTGCCTCCTGGGCGAGGTCCTCGGCGAGGGCGAAGTCGCCGGTGTAGCGGGTGAGCGCACCGATGATCCTCGCGGAGTCGATGCGCCACACCGCCGCCACGGCCTTGCGGCCGGTCGGGTCGCTCATGGCGCCCAAACTAGATCAAGCGGCCCGGGCGGGTCAGCCGAACGGGCCTGAGCGCACCTGCTCAGAGCTGACCGGTGGACTCGCGCCACGCCCGTTCCTTCTTGATCCACTCGTTGTCCTGCGGGAACTCGTCGATCGTGGGGACGCGACGGATCTCGGTCTTGAACCCGGCCGCGGTCATCGGCGTGCGCTTGGCCCACTCGACGGCGTCCTCGATGGTGGGGACGTTGATCAGGTAGAAGCCGTTGAACAGCTCCTTGGTCTCCCCGTACGGGCCGTCGGTGACCACGGGCGGTTCGCTGGAGAAGTCGACGACCACGCCCTCCTCGGCGGGCGCGAGACCTTCGGCGGCGATCAGCACGCCGGCCTCGATCAGCTCCTCGTTGAACCGGCCGACGGTCTCCAGCATGGCGTCGAAGTCGATCTCGCCGAGGTTGGCCCAGGCCTCGTCGGAGGTGGCGCGCCAGATCAGCATGAACTTCATGTCGGTCTCTCCCAGGTGGTTCGTGTGGGTCCGTTGTGGACCCTTTCACGCTCAGGTCGAACGGGCAGGCCGTTCGATCGACACGAGTCCCGGAAAAAGTTGAGCGGCCCGCCCCCGAAGATCGGGAACGGGCCGCTCACCTGCTGTTATCTGCTCAGAACTGGTCTTCGGGCTGGTGCAGCGACCGGGGCTGCTCGGCCTCGAGCTCCGGCACCGGCGACGGCGCGGCGACCGAACGCGGCGGCGTCGAGAGCGGTCCGGGGACCTCCTTGCGGGCCACGGCCTCCGCCGCGGCGACGGCCTCGGCGACCTTCGGGTCCGGGGCGGTGTCGAACCAGTCGGCGATCGACTCGTCGTCGTCCTCGGGCTTGGGGCGCTGCGCGGTGTCGGCCGGCGGCTCGTAGCGGAACACGCCGTCGTCGCCGGGCGCGCCGAGCATGCGGGCGAACCCTTCGAGGGCCTTGCCGTAGTCGGTCGGGATCATCCAGACCTTGTTCGCGTCGCCCTGCGCCATCTGCGGCAGCGTCTGCAGGTACTGGTACGCCAGCACCTCCGGGGTGGGCTTGCCGTCCTTGATCGCGCCGAAGACCTTCTCGATGGCCTTGGCCTGACCCTGGGCCTGCAGGTAGCGGGCGGCGCGTTCACCCTGCGCGCGCAGGATCTGCGACTGCCGCTCGGCCTCCGCGCCCAGGATCGCGGCCTGCTTGGCGCCCTCGGCGGCGAGGATCTGCGACTGCTTCTGCCCCTCGGCGGTCTTGATCGACGACTCGCGCTGGCCCTCGGCGGTGAGGATCATGGCGCGCTTCTCGCGGTCGGCGCGCATCTGCTTCTCCATCGAGTCCTGGATGGAGGGCGGCGGGTCGATCGACTTGAGCTCGACGCGGGCCACGCGCAGGCCCCAGCGGCCGGTGGCCTCGTCCAGGACGCCGCGCAGCTGGCCGTTGATGTGGTCACGCGAGGTCAGGGTCTCCTCGAGGCTCATGCCACCGACGAGGTTGCGCAGCGTCGTGATGGTGAGCTGCTCGACACCGACGATGTAGTTGGAGATCTCGTAGACCGCCGAGCGCGGGTCGGTGACCTGGAAGTACACGACCGTGTCGATGGACACCGTGAGGTTGTCCTGGGTGATCACCGGCTGCGGCGGGAACGACACGACCTGCTCGCGCAGGTCGATGCGGGCGCGCACCTTGTCGATGAACGGGACCATGATGTTCAGGCCGGGCGCCGCGGTGTTGCGGAAACGGCCGAGGCGTTCGATGACGGCGGCCTGTGCCTGCGGGATGACCAGCACGGACTTGACGGCGATGGTCAGCACGAAGATCGCGACGACCGCGATGATCACGAGGGTGATCGGGTCCAACTCGGTTCACTTCCTTCTTGGGTTCGCACCCAGGGGGTCACACGGCGGCGATGACGACGGCGGTGGCTCCCGAGATCTCGACAACGGTGACGGCTTCGCCTTCTTCGATCACGGACCCGTCGAGGGTGCGCGCGCTCCAGGTGTCGCCGCCGATCTTCACCTGCCCGCCGTGCTCGTCCACCCGCGTGACCGCGACGGCCCTGCTGCCCAGCAGCGCCTCGTGGTGCATCCTGACGTTCGAGCCGAGCTGCAACCGCTTCTTGAGCAACGGCCGGGCCGTGACGATCAGGCCCAGCGACGACGCCGCGAAGACGAGCACGCTCACCAGGTCGGCGGCACCCAGTGCGGACACGCCTGCCGCGGCCAGCGCGGCGGCGCCGAGCATGACCAGCACGAAGTCACCGGAGAGAACCTCGGCGACGACGAGCAGTATCCCGACGATCAGCCAGATCAGCGCGGCCATGAGCCCATACATACACCAACGGGGAGTGCCTGACCGGGAGATTCACCGTGCTGGGCCCCGGACCGTAACGAAATCGATCAACGGGAGATGTTCTGGTCGTGGCGAAGTCGGTGAAATCGCGCAAGGGCCGGATCGTGGCCGGGCTCGTGCTGGTGAGCGCGGTCGTCGGGCTGGTGATCCTGCTCCAGACGGCGAACGAGCAGCACTCGTGGTCGAGCACCGAGGCCGTGGTGCAGGAGCGCATCAAGTCGGGCAAGAACGCGAAGGTCCGCGTCGAGTTCCCGCTGCCCGGCGGCGGCACGCACGTGACGACGCTGTCGGAGAACGGCTCGATCCACGAGACGGGCACGCGCGTCGAGGTGCGCTACGACCTGGAGGACGGGAAGGTCGTCGACGCCGCGCTGGCCGACAACGACCAGGGATTCTGGGTGATGGGCGTGATGCTGGGCGTGGTGATCCTCGGCTCGGTCGTGATGAACCTGGTCGTGTGGTCGCCCGCCCGACCCACCCCTGAGCAGGCTAGTCCTGAGGCACCGTGACGAAGTCGATCAGGCGCTCGACGGCGCCGAGCAGGTCGGACTCGATGTCGCGGTAGCTGCTGACCGAGTTCAGGACGCGCTGCCAGCCCTCCCAGGTCTCGCCCCAGCCGAGCTGCTCGCACACACCGGTCTTCCAGTCCGTTCCGCGCGGGATCACCGGCCAGGCCTTGATCCTCACGGCCTGCGGTTTGACCGCCTGCCAGATGTCGACGTACGGGTGGCCGGTCACCAGCACGTTCTGGTCGGTGATCCGGTCGACGATCTGCTGTTCCTTGGAGTGCGCGACGAGGTGGTCGACCAGCACGCCGAGGCGCCGGTGGGGTGCGGTGCCGAACTCGCTGATGCGCTGCGGGAGCTCGTCGACGCCGTTGAGGGGTTCGACGACGATGCCCTCGACGCGCAGGTCGTGGCCCCAGACGCGTTCGACGAGCTCGGCGTCGTGCTTGCCCTCCACCCAGATGCGGCTGGCCTTCGCCGTCTGGGCGCGCAGCCCCTCGACCTTCACCGAGCCGGACGCGCTGATCCTGGGTTTCTGCGGCCCGGGCGCGGGCTTCACGAGCGTGACGGGCTTGCCGTCGAGCAGGAACCCGGCCGGGTTGAGCGGGAACAGCCGGTGCCGGCCGTGGCGGTCCTCCAGCACGACCTGGCCGTACTCGAACTTGACGACCGCGCCGCAGAAGCCGCTGGCGGGGTCCTCGACGACGAGACCGGGTTCGGCCGCGACCTCGGGCACCTTCTTGCGCTTCGGGGTGTTGAGGACGTCGCGGCCGTAGTCGTGGGAACGCACGGGGCCGACCCTATCCGTAGAAGGGTTTGAAGGCGGCGAGCCACTCGTGGACGCGGTCGAGGTCGACGTCGGCGCCGTGCAGGTCGTGGCCGCCGTGCACGAAGTCGAGCCAGTCGACCGCCGGGTCGCCGACGCAGGCGCGCGGGTCGATCGCGACCGGTCCGCGCCGGGTGTTCAGGACGTTGCCGGGGTGCATGTCGCCGTGCAGCAGGACGGGTTTGACGTTGTCGTCGGCGAGTTTGCGCGCACGGTGGTGTTCGGTGGCGTAGTAGGTGCCGGTGCGGCGGGTCAGCACGGTCTCGAACAGGTAGTCGACGCGGGCCTTGAGCGGCGGGAACCCCTTGGTGTTCGCCTCGTGCAGGGCGGGGACGACCTTCGCGGGATCGGTGGCCTGGGTGCCGGGGTCGAGGCGTTCGAGCAGCAGCGCGCCGCGGGCGATGTCGGTGTCGAGCAGGTCGACCATCGCGGTGGTGTCGGCCCAGGCGGCGAGCGCGCGGGCCTCGTGCACGGCGATGTCGTGCTCCGGCGTGACCTTGAGGACGGCGTTGGTGCACAGGAACGTGGCGCTGGTGCCGCCGGGCAGGTGTTTCACCAGGGTGAGGCCCCAGCGGGCGGTGAGGGTGGCGACCAGGTCGGGCAGCGCGTCGATCCATGCGGTGACGTCTTGGCCGAAACGGCGGACTAATCGCGCTCTCGCGTCCTCATCGATCACCCGATTCAGATTAGCGAGTTCGCTCCGGACTGTCGGCGGAACTGGTAGTCCGCGAGCGCCGGCCGCCACAACCCGTTGGCGTCGAAACACGTCGACAACAACTTGAGGTCCGCACCGTCGCGTGCGACGACGACCTTGCCGTCGATGATCCACCGGTTGGTGGGCAGCAACGGCACGGGCCACCCCGCCACCAGCAGCCGGTCGCACACGAGCCGTTGCAGCCGCCCGCCGTCGTTCTCGACGATGACCGCGGGCGTGTCGAGGTCGAAGTCGCGGACCGTCGCCCCGGGCAGGTGCCGCACCCCGATGTCCGCGAGCGTCGCCTTACCCGGCCCGATCAGGTCCACGGGCCCGAACCTGCGCGCCAGGCACGCCGCCGCCCACGCGCCGAGCCCGGCCGCGCCCACCACGACGATCCGTTCCAGATAGCTCATGTGTCCCGCATTCACAATCAGAATGTTTCCGCAGGTCAGAACGCCAACGAGAAAGATTAGGGGCCACGCTGATCGCCCGTCAAACCTTTGCCGGGTCTCAATTGGGGTATATCAATGGGCAAGGAATAGTTCTCCGATGACTCAGTACGTCACGGTGATGCGCCGCCGCGGCCCGTCGACCTCGATCGTGCCGCCGACGGGGATGATCACCTGCGGGTCGGTGTGCCCGAGGTCGACGTCGAACACGATCATGGTTTCGGGCGCGTACTCGCCGAACGCTCGCAGCACCGCTTCGCGCTGCTCTCGCGTGTGAGTCGCACGGTCGGTGTCCTGGTTGGTGAAGAACCACGCCTTCGCCCTGCCCACGAGCACGGCGGGGAACTTGTCGAGCAGACCGCGCTCCCCCATGTTGCGCAGGATCCGGTACACCTCGGTGGCGCTCGGCATCTCCTCCGAGGTCTCGAAGAACAGCACCTTGCCGTCGTAGTGGTCCGGTTCGTCGATCTCCTTGCCGGCCATCATCAGCCACGACAGGATCTCCAGGTTCCCGCCCCACGACCTCGCCCTGACCGTTTTCGTCGGCTGGTGCCAGATCCACCCTCCCGCGGGTTCGAGCACCGGTTCCTTCGTGAACGTCTCGGGGTCCTCCCAGGGGCTGTCCTTGTCGCCGTACGCGGTGGACTGGGTGAGTTCGTACTCGCCCTGCGTGAACAGCGCCGCCTTGAGCGAGTCCTTGGTGGCGGGGTGCATGGCGCCGGGCCGGCCGAACTGCACCATGACGCTGCCGCCGTAGAAGCCCTGGATCCCCCGGTTGTGCAGCCACATGAGGATGTTGGTGTTGTCGCTGTGCCCGAAGTACGGCTTGGGATTGGCCTTGATCAGCTCGGCGTCCAGGTGCGGCAGCACGGTGATCTGGTCGTCGCCGCCGATGGTCGCGATCACGGCCTTGATGTCCGGGTCCGCGAACGCCGCGTGCAGGTCGTCGGCGCGTTCCTGCGGGGTGGCGCCCATCTTGCGGGTCGTCGGGTACTCGACCGGGACCAGGCCGAACTCGGTCTTGAGGCGCTCCAGGCCCAGCTCGTGGGGCAACGGGTACAGGCCCGCGATGCCGGCGGCCGGGGAGACGATCGCGACGCGGTCGCCGGGCTGGGGTTTGGGCGGGTTGATCAACGACATGGGTGCCGAGCGTAGTAACGCCTGCGAGTGGCGGCACGACCTTTGGTGTTGCCGGTAGCCGAACGTCCTGGGGATCACACATGACAGTCCCGGGTGGAGAACCAGCGGGATCCCACGTCCCCGCGTCCAGTCAGCAAGTCCATGCGCTGCTGTCGACCTCGTCAGCTTTCGCCTACAACGCTTGGCAGTCTCTTCTCGTCGATTCTCGGCGGGTGGTGCTCAACGGTCGTCGACAGGTCGAGATCGGAACCATCGGAGGCACGTCCACCCGTGTCGCGATCTTCGCCGGCACCTCGGGCGACGCACCCCACCCCGAGACACTCGCCCAGCTCCAGCCGCCGGCCGTCTTCGTCGTGACCGAGGCCAAGCCGCCAGGAAGCGCGGAAAGCGAAGTCGTCGTGGCGGCAGATCTTCAGGACAACGCCACGAACGTGCTGGAGTGGGATGCGAACCGCCTGGCGCACTCCCCGTGGTGGCAACTCCTGCCCGACTCCCCCTATGCGACGCCGGGCATCAGTCTCGTGTTCGGAGTGGACGACGTCTCCGAGGCCGTCGCGGCGAGGCACAGGTTCGGGGCACCGACTCTGGTGCTCCACGGAACCTTCGTCGGGAGCTCTGCGGACTCGAGCGCCGACAGGCCTTCCGGTGTGGACGTCGCCGCCCGGTTCGCGATGGCCTTGGCCGTTGCCCTCAGCCAGAACTCCGCGGTGGCGTTTCGACTCAGGACGATGGGTCACGGAGATCGGGTCGCGCACACCGATCTGCTGGCCCGGCAGGCGTATGTGGAGTCACTGGCGGAGCTGCTGGCCCATTCCGACCTGGATCCGGATCTGGCGGGGCCGACGGTGATCGCCATCGAGGGTGCGTGGGGGTCGGGCAAGAGCACGCTGATGGACATGACCAGGGACCGCCTCGACGCCGCCGGCGCGTGGCCGGAGGAGGTGGCGGACTGGCGGCAGCGCCGGGTGCGGGCGTGGGACGCCGACCTGATGTTGCGCGGCTGGTTCTGGCGGCCGTGGCGGAAGACGCGGGTGACGGCGCCTCGAGTGCTGACGGCGGTCTACAACCCGTGGTCCGCGCAGACCGGTGAGCAGGTGTGGGCGGGCCTCAACGACTGCATCGTGGCGACGGGTGCGCCGGTGATCGCGCGGGAGTCGAGCTCGTCGTTGCAGCGGTTCTGGTTCCAGCACAACACCGAGCAGCTCGACCGCAGCCACGTGCAGCGCACGCTGCGCAAGCGGCTCGTGTCGCCGGTGCTGAAGCTGGCGGTGTTCGCGTTGCCGGTGCCCGTGCTGATCCAGCTGCTGCGGGCGACCACGTCGTACCGCGTGTTCGGGTTCGACCTCGCACCGCACCATCTGGTGTTCTGGGTGGTGGTCGCACTGCTGGTCGCCGGTCTGGCGCACACCGCCGGCAGGTACCTGTTCCGGGCCGCGGACACGGTGTTGCCCGCGGAGCTGTTCGGGCCTTCCGGGGCGATGAGGGCGTACTCCACGGCGGTGGGCACAGATGACCCGTTGCGCGACCCGCAGCGGCGGCTCCGCAAGGGGCAGTTGCTCAGCGCGCAGGAGGACGTGCATCGGCTCATCCGGCAACTGGGGGCGAACAAGACTCAGCTGGTGGTGTTCATCGACGACCTGGACCGGTGTTCGCCGCGCACGACGGCGGACGTGTTCGAGGCGATCAACGGGTTCCTGAGCGAGTCGTTCCCGGCGATCCGGTTCGTGCTGGGGATCGACGCGGCGGCGACGGCCGCGCACCTCGACGCCGTCTACTCGGCGCTGGTGGCGACGGGCGCCGGGAAGGACGCGGCAGATCCGAGTCCGGGGTGGACGTTCCTGCGCAAGCTGATCCAGCTACCGCTGCCGTTGCCTCGGGTGGCGCGCACGCAGGTCGAGCCGTTGCTCAAGGGGCTGCTCGGGACGGCGCCGCCGCAACCGGTGATCACCGAGGAGGAAGTGGCGGGACTGCGGCCGGTCGTGACGATGACGGCGCAGGTCGACGTGTCGGCAGCGGCCGAGGTCGTGGCCCGGGAGCCGGTGATCGAGGCGCTGGAACACGACGTGCGGGTGCAGGAACGGTTCGCGGAGCGGCTGAAGGCACAGCCGGACCTGTCAGTGCGAGAGGCGAAGCGGATTGTCACCGTGTGGATGTTCTACATCCGCGTGCTGGACCGGATCAGTCCCGCGGAAGGCCCCGCCGCCGCACGCAGGGCTCAGGACCTGGTGCTGCTGGCGGAGATCGTGGCGCGGTGGCCCGCGTCGCAGCGGAATCTGCATCGGCGGGTCGACGGCGTGCACGGACTGAGGGCGCTCGCGGGCGCTGCCGGGGACAACGTGCTGTGGGAAGTCGAGGTCGCGAAGTACGAACTCACCGGCGATCGGCACAAGGCGTTTCGCACAGGGGTGTTGAAGATCCTGAGTGAGTACGACGGCCAACAGATCGCCAAGTTGGCCGAGATGCTGACCTAGAAGGCCGGCCAGGGGATGGCGGGCCAGTCGCCGGAGGGTTCGGGGTAGACGCCTGCGGCGAGGAGTTTGTCGACGCGTTCGCCCACGGCGCGGACTTCGGCTCGGGTCAGGTGGTCGTGCAGGGCCTCGTCCAGCGGGCCGCCGTCCAGAGAGGATCTCAGGCGGCGCAGGGTTTCCAGGACGTGGTCCGGGAGGGGTTGGGTGGCCCAGCCCCACAGGACGGTGCGGAGTTTGGGTTCGGTGTGCAGGCAGATGCCGTGGTCGACGCCGTAGACGGAGCCGTCCAGGGCGTGCAGGACGTGGCCGCCCTTGCGGTCGGCGTTGTTGACGACCACGTCGAAGGCGGACATGTCGGCGATGCGGGGGTGGTCGGCGTGGACGAGGACGGCGGGGTCGCCGAAGCGGTCGTGGGCGTGGAAGACGGGGATCCAGCCCGGTTTGACGTCGTCGACGCCGACTATGTCGACGAGTTCGTCCTCTTCGCGGGTGTCCACCCAGAGCTGGACCATGCCGGTGCCGAACGGGCCCGGTCGCAGCAGGGTGGGTGGGACCACGTCGAAGGAGGCCGCGGAGATCAGGTAGGTGGCCACCTCGCGGCCGGCGAGGGTGCCGTCGGGGAAGTCCCACAACGGGCGTTCGCCGCGCACGGGTTTGTAGACGCACTGGGCGTCGACGCCGTCCAACGAGATCTTGCAGAACAAGGTGGCGTTGGAGGCGTCGACGAGGCGTCCCTCGACCTCGATGCGGCCGTGTTCGAGCAGGTGCAGGGCCGCGGAGGTGTCCACGTCAGTCTTCTTCGGTGCGGCGGTAGCCGTTCTGCCGCGGGCAGATGTGGCCGTCGGTGTCGAGCGGTTCGGCGCACAGGGGGCAGGGTTTGCGGCCGGCGTTGACCACGCGGTCGGCTCGTTCGGCGAACGCGCGGGCGGCGGACGGGGACAGGAAGACCCGCACGGCGTCGGGGCCCTCCTCGGTGTCGTCGAGCACGACGGCCTCGTCGACCTCCTCCTCGGAGATCGCGAGGAGCTCGATGACGACCGCCTTGGACTCGGCGTCCCAGCCGAGGCCCATGGTGCCGACGCGGAACTCCTCCTCGACGGGGACGTCGAGGGGCTGCGTGTCGAGGTCGTCCGGAGGGGAGTCGTCGGGCACGTCGGTGCCGAAGCGGCGGTGCACCTCCTCCAGAAGCGAGCCGATGCGCTCGGCGAGGACCTGGACCTGCTGCTTCTCCAAGGCGACGCTGATCAACCTGCTCTGCTCTGAGGCCTGCAGGTAGAAGGTGCGGTCGCCGGGCTGCCCGACGGTTCCTGCGATGAACCGGTCGGGTGCGCGGAATACGTGAATGACGCGAGCCATGGCAGATACGACCCTAGGCCACGCGGAGATCGTCGGCAGGTCCTCCCCCACCAAACACTCCGCGTATAGGGTCGGGTTGTGGTGAAGATCGCTTCGTACGGGACCTGGACCTCGCCGATCACGGCGGGAGACACCTCGAAACCCGGTGGTGGATTCCAGTGGGCCGACCTGCACGCCGACCGCGTGTGGTGGGCGGAGAGCCGGCCCGCACAGGCCGGCAGGGTGGCGTTGGTGCGCGACGGCGTGGAGGTGCTGCCCGCGCCGTGGAACGCCCGCAACCGGGTGCACGAGTACGGCGGGCGGCCGTTCGTGGTGCTCGCGGACGACCTGGTGGCGTTCACGCACTGGGACGACCAGCGGATCTACGTGTTCGACCCGGACTCGCCCGCACCGGCGCCGCTGACGCCCGCGCCGGAGCGTCATCACGGGGTGCGCTACTCGGACCTGTCGGCGGGCCCGGACGGCGAGGTGTGGTGCGTGCGGGAGACCGTCACGGGTGACGCGCGCACGGACATCGCGCGGGACCTGGTGGCGATCACACGTTCCGGTGAAATCAGGGTGCTGGGGGCGTCCCACCACTTCATGACGGGCCCGCGGATCAGCCCGGACGGCACGCGGTTCGCGTGGATCGGCTGGAACCACCCGCAGATGCCGTGGGACGGCGCCGAGCTGTGCGTCGCCGACGTCGGCTCGACCGAGCACCGCGTCGTCGCGGGGTCGCAGACCGAGGCGGTGTGCCAGTTCGAGTGGGAAGGTGACGCGCTGCTGGCGCTGACCGACCCGGACGGCTGGTGGAACCTGTTTCGCGTCTCCCCCGACGGCACCCGCAAGAACCTCGCGCCGTGCGAGGAGGAGCTGGGCGGCCCGATGTGGCGGCTGGGCAACCGCTGGTTCGCCACCGTCTCGCCCGGCCGGTACCTGGTCGTGCGCTCCGGGCACCTCGCGGTCCTGGACGAACGCAGCGCCACGGTCACCGACGTGCAGACCGACCTGCCGACCTGGGTGCCGGACCTGTCGGTGCGCGACGGCGTGGTGATCTGCGGCGCGGCGGGCCCGACGTCGGACTACGCGGTGGTGCGCCTGGACCTGTCCAACGGCGAGCTCACCTACCTGACCGGCGGCGAGGCCTCCCCCGACGCGGCGTACCTGCCGGAACCGGTCGAGCGGATGTTCGGCGAGATCCCGGCCTACGTCTACCCGCCGTCCAACCCCGACTTCGCGGGCCCGGAGGACGAGCTGCCGCCGTACGTGGTGCACGTGCACGGCGGCCCGACGGGGCGGTCGCTGCCCAAGCTCGACAGTGACATCGCCTACTTCACCAGCCGCGGCATCGGCGTGGTGGCGGTCAACTACGGCGGTTCGACCGGCTACGGCAGGGCGTTCCGGGAGCGGCTGCGCGAGCAGTGGGGTGTCGTGGACGTAGCGGACTGCGCGTTCGTGGCCCAGGAGCTCGCGAAGGAGGGCACGGCGGATCCGCAGAGGCTGGGCATCCGGGGCGGCTCGGCGGGCGGCTGGACGTCGGCGGCGTCGCTGACCTCGACCGACGTCTACCGCTGCGGCATGGTCGCGTTCCCGATCCTGGACCTCGCGGGCTGGACCGGCGAGGGGGGCGAGACGCACGACTTCGAGTCGCGGTACGTGGAGGGCCTGGTCGGCACGCTGCCGGAGGCCGCGGACCGCTACCGGGACCGGTCGCCGTCGACGAAGGCGCGCTCGGCGTCGGGGCCGGTGCTGCTGTTGCAGGGCCTGGAGGACGAGATCTGCCCGCCGGAGCAGGCGGACCGGTTCGCCGCCGACCTGGCCGGGTCGGGGATCCCGCACGCGTACCTGACGTTCGAGGGCGAGCAGCACGGGTTCCGGATGGCGCAGAACATCAAGACGGCGCTGGAGGCGGAGCTGTCGTTCTACGGGCAGGCGTTCGGGTTCACGCCTGTGGGTGTGCCGGTGCTGGAACTGTCGGAGTGACGCTGCTGGTTCCCGGGGATCGGGTCGCGCTGGTGTCACCGGCCGGCCCGGCCCTTCCGTCCAGGGTGGCGGCGGGTGCCGAGGTGCTGCGCTCGTGGGGCCTTCAGGTCACCACACCTGTGGTGCGGCCGTGGGCGTTGCCGTACCTGGCCGGGCCGGACGAGGTGCGGGCGCGGGAGTTCGTCGACGCCTGGCGCTCGGACGTGGCGGCGGTGTTCTGCGTGCGCGGCGGCTACGGGTGTCTGCGGATGACGGACCTGGTGCCGTGGAAGTCGCTGCCGTCGCGGGTGTTCGTGGGCTCGTCGGACGTGACGGTGCTGCACGCGGAGCTCAACGCGGTGGGGCAGCCGACGGTGTTCGGCCCGATGCCGGGCACGGCGGACTTCGTGGACGACCCGCTGGCGCAGCAGCGGCTGCGGTCGGTGTTGTTCGACGGGGTGTCGTCGTGGACGGCCGGCACGCCCGTGGTCCCCGGCCAGGCCGAGGGGGTGCTGGTGGGCGGGAACGCGGCGTTGCTGGCGGCCTCGGTGGGCGGTCCGCGCTGGGAACGGCCCGCGGACGGCGCGATCGCGTTGCTGGAGGACGTCGGCGAGGAGGCCTACCGGCTGGACCGGATCCTGACGCAGCTGCTGCGGGCGGGCTGGTTCGAGCCGGTGTCGGGGATCGTGCTGGGCTCGTGGACGGACTGCGGGGACGTCACTGACGTCCTCGCGGACCGCCTGTCGGGTCTGGGAGTGCCGATCCTGGGCGACTTCGGTTTCGGGCACTGCGCGGGGTCGTGGTCGTTGCCGCTGGGTGTGGCCGCGGCGCTGGACGTGGCGGCACGAACTCTGACGCTCGTGTGAGTGTCGTCACCCGGTGGGCCGCGGCCGACCGGGTGACGACAGGTAGGCTTCCGGCCGCCATGAGACCCCAGCCTCAGTGGGCGGCGTTAGACGTCTACGCGTCGAACTCCGACCTCTACGCCGATCCCCGACTGGTGGAACGGGTGGACTACCGGCGTCGCTTCAAGCGGCACCGCCCCCGCACGCCTTCCGTCGTCCTCGCCCCGCACGGCGGCGGCATCGAGGTCGGGACGTCCGAGTTGTGCCTCGCGATCGCGGGCTTCCACCCCGGCACGCGGGTGCCGATCGGGCAGACCCACGACTACTGGATGTTCGAGGGCCTGCGCACCGCGGCGAACGACGAGCTGCACGTGACGTCGTCGAACTGCGACGACCGGGTGGCGCGGACGCTCGTGACCGGGGCCTCGCACGCGCTGGGGCTGCACGGGTGCACCGCGGCGGCGGCCGGGCTGGAGGACCACGACCGGGCGGTGCTGGTCGGCGGGCGGGACGCGTTGCTGCGGGTGGAGCTGCTGACGCGGCTGCGCCGGGCCGGGTTCCACACGATCGACGCGGTGGACCACCCGATCCTGGGCGGGTTCGACCGGGCGAACATCGCGAACCGGACGAAGTCGCGGCAGGGCGGGCAGCTGGAGCTGACGACGCCGTTGCGGTCGGCGATGTTCGAGGAGAACTCGCGGTCGGACCGGCGGCACACGACGACCGAGGTGTTCTGGGACTTCGTGCACGCGTGCCGGGCGGCGCTGGCGGCCCGGGAGGCGCTGAACAACTAGCGTGTCCGGGCATGCGCCTCACGTCGGTCACGGTGGGCACGTCACGGCCGTTGGAGCTGGCCGCGTTCTACGCGCGCCTGCTGGGCGGAGAGGTGGCCCGCGAGGAACCGGACTGGGCGCAGGTGCGGGTGCCGGGCGGGCTGACGCTGAACTTCGAGCACGAGGGGTGTTTCCGCAGGCCTGTGTGGCCCGCGGTAGCCGGTGAGCAGATAGCGTCGCAGCACCTGGACGTCGAGGTGGACGACCTGGACGCGGCCGCCGGGCACGCGGTGGCGTGCGGGGCGGTGATGGCGGTAGCGCAGCCGCAGGAGAACGTGCGGGTGCTCATCGACCCCGACGGGCACCCGTTCTGTCTGTTCACCGGGTAGGCGAACAGACAGAACGGTCACGCCTGGGGACTTACGCGTACTTCTTGAGCTCGCGCTTCGCGAGGGACATGCGGTGGACCTCGTCGGGGCCGTCGGCGAGGCGCAGGGTGCGGGTGGCGGCCCACAGTTCGGCCAGGGGGAAGTCCTGGCTGACGCCGGCGCCACCGTGGGCCTGGATGGCCTTGTCGAGGACCCATTCGGTCATGGCCGGGACGCCGATCTTGATGGCCTGGATCTCGGTGTGGGCGCCCTTGTTGCCGACGGTGTCCATCAGCCACGCGGTCTTGAGCACGAGCAGGCGGGCCTGTTCGATGCGGACGCGGGACTCGGCGATCCACTCGTGCACGACGCCCTGGGCGGCGATGGGCTTGCCGAACGCGACCCGCGACAGGGCGCGCTTGCACAGCAGTTCGAGGGCGCGTTCGGCCATGCCGATCAGGCGCATGCAGTGGTGGATGCGGCCGGGGCCGAGGCGGGCCTGGGCGATCGCGAAGCCCTCGCCCTCGCCGGCGATGAGGTTCGAGGCGGGCACGCGGACGTTGTCGAACACGATCTCGGCGTGGCCGCCGTGGGCGTGGTCGCCGTAGCCGAAGACGTGCATTGCGCGCTTGACGGTGACGCCGGGGGTGTCGCGGGGCACGAGGATCATGGCCTGCTGGCGGTGGCGTTCGGCGTCGGGGTCGGTCTTGCCCATGACGATGAAGATGGCGCAGTTGGGGTTCATCGCGCCCGAGGACCACCACTTGCGGCCGTTGATGACGTAGTCGTCGCCGTCGCGGTCGATGCGGGTGGCGATGTTGGTGGCGTCGGAGCTCGCGACCTCGGGTTCGGTCATGCAGAACGCGGAGCGGATCTCGCCGTCGAGCAACGGCTGCAGCCACTGCTTCTTCTGCTCGTCGGTGCCGAACATCGTCAGCACCTCCATGTTGCCGGTGTCCGGGGCGGCGCAGTTCAACGCCTCGGGGGCGAGGTGCGGGCTGCGGCCGGTGATCTCGGCGAGCGGCGCGTACTGCAGGTTCGTCAGGCCGCCACCGTGCTCGGCGTCCGGCAGGAAGAGGTTCCACAGGCCCTGGCGGCGGGCCTCGGCCTTGAGGTCCTCGAGGATCGGCTGCCGTTCCCACGGGTCGGCGGCGTCGTGCAACTGCTGTTCGAGGACCGCTTCGGCCGGGTAGACGAACTCGTCCATGAACGTGAGGAGCTTGGCGCGCAGTTCCTCGGTCTTGTCGTCGTAGGCGAAGTCCATTAGAGCTCCTTGTGGGCGGCGGCGAGTCCCTGCCGCACGAGGGGAACGGTGAACGCGCCGAGCTTTTCGAAGCCGGCGCCGACGGTCTTGCCGCTGGCGAAGCGGAAGTGGATGCCTTCGACGATGACGGCGAGCTTGAAGTAGCCGAAGGCGATGTACCAGCCGAGCCCGGAGGTGTCGGTGCCGGTGCGGGCGGTGTAGCGGGCGACGAGCTCGTCGGCGGTGAGGAACCCGGGAAGCGAGGTGACGCCGCCGGTGATGGGGTCGTTGTCGGCGCCCAGGCCCGCCCAGTAGACGTAGAGCAGGCCGAGGTCGGCGAGCGGGTCGCCGAGGGTGGCCATCTCCCAGTCCAGGACGGCGCTGATGGCGAGGGGTTCCTGCGTGACCAGCGCGTTGTCGAGGCGGTAGTCGCCGTGGATGATCGTGGCGCGCGGGGAGGCGGGGACGGTGTCGGCGAGCTTGTCGCGCAGTTCCTCGATGCCGGGCAGGTCGCGGCTGCGGGAGGCGTCGAGCTGCTTGCTCCACCGCTTGACCTGGCGGGCGAGGAAGCCCTCCGGACGGCCGAAGTCGCCGAGGCCCACCGAGTCGGGGTCGACGGAGTGCAGGTCGGCGAGCACGTCCACGAGCCGTTCGGACAGGGTGCGGGCCTGCTCGGGGGTGAGCCACGGGCACTGCGACCGTTCGCGCAGGGCGGCGCCGGGCATCTCCTCCATGAGGTAGAACGGCGCGCCGATGACCGAGGTGTCCTCGACGAGCTGCCGCGCCCCCGGCACGGGCACGGACGTGCCGGCCAGGGCGGAGATGACGCGGAACTCGCGGGCCATGTCGTGCGCGGTGGCGAGCACGTGGCCCAGCGGCGGGCGCCGCAGCACCCACGTCTGGGTGCCGTCGCTGACGCGGTAGGTGAGGTTGGAGCGGCCGCCGCGGAACAGCTCGCCGGTCAGCGGGCCGGTGCCCAGGTGGGTGGCGAGCGCGCCGAGGTCGAGGCCGGGAAGGTCGGTCACAGGGTCACTCCCAGGGTCGCGAGGTGGGCGCGGGTGCTCTCGGCGTCGGTGTGGCGGAAGGCGTGCATGCCGACGGCCTGGGCGGCTTCGACGTTGACGGGTGCGTCGTCGAAGAACACGCACCTGCCGGGCGTGATGCCGACCTGCTCGAGGGTGTGGAGGTAGATCCGCTCGTCGGGCTTGCGCAGGCCGATGCGGCCGCTGATCACGATCGTGTCGAACAGTTCGAGCAGCAGGTCCTTCGGATAGCCCTCGCCCCAGCTGTTGGACAGCAGCGCGGTGTGCAGGCCGGCGGCACGGGCCTTGCGCACGAGCTCGACCATCGCCGGGTCGGGCGTGGCACCGCCGAACATGCGCTTGAGCAGCCCGTTCTCCTGGACCCGCGTGCCCTCGACGGTGATCAGCTCGGCGGCGAGCAGGCGTTCGAACTCGGGCACGGTCAGCTCGCCGGTCTCCAGCCGGAACACCGGGTTGCCCGGCAGCGCGTCGCGGCTGAGCCAGTCGCGCATGATCCGGCGGTAGACCTCGCGGTCGATGGACTCGGCGTGCAGCCAGGCTCCGACGAACTCGGGCACGGAGACGGTCAGGACGCCGCCCCAGTCGAAGATCAGGGCGTCGACCAGCGGCTGCTGAGGAAGCGTTGTGTCACCCACGCGTCGGAGGGTACCGACCGGTCGGTATGTCGGCAACCGGGGACGGCGAGCCGCGACTTTCGGCGGATGGAACAAGTGGTCTTTGTGCGGTTTCCGACCCCGCTGGTCCTCGCTACGTTCGAGGCCGAAGGGGGTCTTCATGGCAAGGATTGCGACGGTGGCCACGGCCGCCGCGATGGCGTTCGCCGTCCTGGGGGTACCGGCGGCTTCCGCCGGGGACGGTTCGGTCGTCCGCACGGACAAGGGGGCCGTGCGCGGCACGGTCACGCAGCAGGCGCGGACGTTCGGGAACATCCCGTTCGCCGCTGCCCCAGTGGGTGAGAACCGGTGGCGTGACCCGCAGCCGGTGACGCCGTGGCAGGGGGTGCGCGACGCGACCGGGGTGTCGCCGAGGTGTGCGCAGGCAGCGGGGCTGGGCGAGACGGAGTCGACGGTCGAGGACTGTCTGTACCTGAACGTCACGACACCGGCCGGCACCGCGCGCACGCCGCGGCCGGTGCTGGTGTGGATCCACGGCGGCGGGTTCATCAACGGCAGCGCGGCGGGCTACGACGCGCGGTGGCTGGCGACGAAGAACGACGCGGTCGTGGTGACGGTGAACTACCGGCTGGGGGTGTTCGGGTTCTTCGGCTATCCCGGCCTGCCCGGGTCGGGGGCGTTCGGGATAGCCGACCAGCAGGCGGCGCTGCGGTGGGTGCGGCGCAACGCGCGGGCGTTCGGGGGCGATCCGCGGAACGTGACGCTGGCCGGGGAGTCGGCGGGCGGTCTGAGCGTGTGCGCGCAGCTCGCCTCCCCCGCCGCGGCGGGGTTGTTCGCGAGGGCCGTGATCCAGTCGGGGCCGTGCGGGCTGAGCGTGCCGGACCCCGCCGTGCAGGGCGGCCTGGAGACGTTCTGGCGACCGCGTGCGGACGTCGAGAAGGACGGCGCCGCGCTGTCGCCGGGGTGTTCGGACCTGGCGTGCCTGCGGGAGTTGTCGCCGGACCGGCTGCTCGCGGCACACACGGCGTTCGCGCGACCGGCGTTCGGCACGGCGGTGCTGCCGATCAGCCCGCACGTCGCCCAGAACACCGGCCGCACGCATCGGGTGCCGACGCTGGTGGGCACGACGCACGACGAGATGACGCTCTACGCGGGCCTGATCTACCCCGCACCCATCCTCGACGGCGAGTACGTCACGAAGGCCGGGTCGGTGTTCGGCGAGGACCTCGGCGCCCAGGTGGTGGCCCGGTACCCGCTCAACGGCAACGGCGACGTCCGCGACGAGCTCGCGGCGGCGATGACGGACCGGTCGTGGGCGTGCCCGGCGCACGAGACACGGCAGCAGCTGGGTCGCCGGATGCCGGTGACCGGCTACGACTTCGCCCAGCCGGACATGCCGATGATCTTCGACGGCCTGCCGGAGTTCCCCGGCGGCTACCGGGCCTACCACGCCTCGGAGCTGCCGTTGCTGTTCGAGTTCCCGGGCCTGCCGCTCACGGCGGAACAAAGAGAACTGTCGGACTACGTGGTCACGGCGTGGGGCAGGTTCGCCCGCACCGGCGATCCGGGATGGAGGGGCGTGCAGTCGCTCAAGGCGGGCGGGGTCGGCCCGGCCGACTTCGTGAAGGACCACAAGTGCGGATTCTGGGGGTCGCTGTGAGGAAGACGCTGACGGCTGTGCTCGCGGTGGTGCTGTGCGCGGCGGTGGTGAGTCCGGCGGGCGCGACGGACCGGTCGGTCGTGCTGACCGACAAGGGCGCGGTCCGGGGGACGGTCACGAGCACCGAGCGCGTGTGTTCGGCTCGATCCCGTTCGCCGCTCCCCCGATCGGTGAGAACCGGTGGCGTGACCCGCGGCCGGTCACGCCGTGGCAGGGGGTGCGGGACGCGACGACGCCCGCGCCGATGTGCGCGCAGACCGCGGAACTGGGCGGCCAGCCGTCGCAGGCCGAGGACTGCCTGTACCTGAACGTCACGACCCCGGCCGCGCCCAGCCGCACGCCGCGGCCGGTGCTGGTGTGGATCCACGGCGGGTCGTTCGTCTCCGGCGGCGCGTCGATGTACGACGCGCGGTGGCTGGCGACGAAGAACGACGCCGTGGTCGTGACGGTGAACTACCGGCTCGGCGTGTTCGGGTTCTTCGGCTACCCCGGCCTGCCCGGCTCGGGCACGTTCGGGCTCGCCGACCAGCAGGCCGCACTCACGTGGGTGCACCGCAACGCGCGGGCGTTCGGCGGGGACACGCGGAACGTCACGGTGTTCGGAGAGTCGGCCGGCGCGTTGAGCATCTGCGCCCAACTGGCGTCGCCGAGGGCGGCGGGGTTGTTCGCGAAGGCGATCATGCAGTCCGGGCCGTGCGGGGTGCAGGCGCCGGACGAGCCGGGGACGTTCACGCACCTGTGGAAGCCGCGCACCGAGGTCGAGCAGAGCGGCGTGGGCGCTGCGGGGTGCGCCGACCTGGCGTGCCTGCGCGCGTTGCCGGTCGACCGGCTGCTCACGGTGCACGAGCGGTTCTCCACCCCGGCCTTCGACACCGCGTTGCTGCCGATCGACCCGGTGGTGGCGCAACGGACGGGCCGCATGCACCGGGTGCCGTCGTTGGTGGGCACCACACACGACGAGATGACGCTGTTCATGCCGCAGGTCTTCCCGCAGCCCATTCCGGAGGCGGCCTACGGGCAGGCGTTGGCCGGGCTGTTCACCACGAACGCTGAGAAAGTCGCCGCGCGCTACCCCGTCAACGGCAACGGGGACGCCCGCGACGAGATCGCCCGGCTGCTGACCGACAAGCTGTGGTCGTGCACCGCCCGCACCACCCGCGACGAATTGCGCGGCCGGGTGTCGGGCTACGAGTTCGCGGAGAAGGACGTCCCGATGTTCTTCCCCGGCCTGCCGGAGTTCCCCGGCGGCTACGGCGCGTTCCACGCCTCGGAGATCCCGCTGCTGTTCGAGTTCCCCGGCGTGACGCTCACCGCGAAGCAGAGGGAACTGTCGGACTACATGATCGCGGCGTGGGGCAGGTTCGCGCGCACCGGTGACCCCGGCTGGCGGGCGGACGTGCAGTCGCTCCAGGCGAGCGGGGTCGGCCCGGCCGACTTCGCGAGGGATCATCAGTGCGGGTTCTGGTCCACCATGTGAGGCATGCCCGGCTACCGCGCCCTCGCGAGTGATCGCGAGTTCCGTGCGTTGTTCACGGCGCACGTGGTGTCGGTGGCCGGGGACCAGTTCGCCAGGGTCGCGCTCACGGTGCACGTCTACGACCGCACCGCCAGCGCCGGCCTCACCGCGCTCGCCTACGCGTTGACGTTCCTGCCGGATCTGATCGGCGGGCCCCTGCTGTCGGGGCTCGCCGACAGGTTCGAACGCAAGCAGGTGATGGTGGCCGCCGATCTCGTCCGGGCGGCCCTCCTGCTGCTGATGGCCGTGCCGGGGCTGCCGTTGTGGGCGCTCGCGGCCGTGGTGGTGCTGGTCCAGTTCGCGGGGGCACCGCACGGCGCGGCACGGGCGGCGCTGCTGCCGCACGTCCTGCCCGACGAACGCTATCCGCTCGGCCAGGCCGTGATGGGCACCGTGACGCAGGCGGCGCAGGTCGCCGGGTTCATCGCGGGCGGCGCGCTGGTGGCGTGGTTCGGCCCGGCGCTGGTGCTGGTCGCGGACGCGGTGACGTTCGGGGTGTCGGCGTTCCTGCTCGGCGTGTTCCTGCTGGACCGGCCCGCGCCGGTCCGGACGCACCGCAGGGCGTGGCCGACGGACCTGGTCGGCGGGACGAGGCTGGTGTGGGGTGACCGGCGGCTGCGGGCACTGGTCGCGCTCGCCTGCGTGTCCGGGTTCTACATCGTCGGCGAGGCGCTCGCCGTGCCGTACGCGGCACAGCTGGGCGCGGGGCCGGCCGGGGTGGGCATGATCTTCGGTGCCTACGCGGCGGGCGCGGCCGCGGGCATGCTCGTCGTCGCCCACCTCAAAGAAGAGGTGCAGTCGCGGTGCATGCCGTGGCTGGCCATCGCGGCGTGCGCGGTTCTCGTCCCGGCCGCGCTGCGGCCGGGCCTGGTCGTCAGTGTGGGGATGTTCGCCCTGTCCGGGGCGGCCAGCGCCTATCACCTGGTCGCGAACACGCGGTTCGTGCGCGCCGTGCCGGACGAGTCACGAGGTCAGGCCTTCGGTCTGGCCGTCACCGCGTTGCGCGTGTCCCAGGGCGTGGGGGTGGCGCTGGCGGGTGTGGCGGCCGAGACCGTCGCGGTGCACCGGGTCGTCGCCGCCGCCGGAGCACTCGGGGTGCTCGCGGCAGGCGGTGCGGCGATCCTGTGGAGGCTCAGCGACGCCAGTCGGTCGGACGGGCCCAGTCAGTCGGACGCAGCCAGTCGGTCGGACGGACGGGACGGCCGGTGGCGGAAGCGCGGTTGATCATGACTGCTCCTATGGGTGTTCGTTGTGCGGTTGATGCAAAGGTTTTTGGCGTGCGATTGGCGTGCGAACAGTGAGGACTACTCACAGTGAGGTCCCCCACATGGAGCCACGACTTTGCGTTACCCGGTAGCTACAGTGGTTGGTTCCTGGACGGTGGTGTGGGGGTGGCAGCGTGCCTTGGCTCGACCCGCGCCGGTGGAAGTTATGGTCGCTTCCTCCTGTGGTGCTGGCCTATGTCGTGACGGTGGTTGTTCTGGCGACCCTCGTCACGCTCGCCACCGCATGGCGTACCCCTGCCGAGGCCTTGAACTGGCCCTGGTTCCTGCTGCTCGCCGGTGGTGCCGTGGTGCACCTGGAAGCGGCACGGGGAATCGAACGGATCCGCGAAATCGGCGCCGAAGGGTCACCGCACGCCCACATGCAGTCGGTGTGGCTGTTCGCGGGCGTGCTCGTACTACCGATGCCACTGCTCGTGGCGCTGATCGTCATCAGCTACACGCACTCGTGGTACCGGGTCTACAAGCGGCGGGCGGTCCTGTTCCGCAAGGTGTTCTCCGCGGCCACTGTCGTCCTGGGCAGTGCCGTGGCGCAACTCGTCCTAGGTCTCTTTCCGGACCGTGCTGTTGACGTTGACGGCCCGCTCGGCCTGTTGGCACTGGTTACGGCCGGCGCCCTGTATTGGTTCATCAACTATGCGATGGTCGTGACGGCCATCTACTTCACCAACCGCCAGAACCCCATCCGCACGGCCCTCGGCAACGCCTCCGACGTGCTGATCGTGCTCGCCTCCGTGGGCCTGGGCTCCGGGGTCGCGATCATCCTCAACTGGCGGCCGTGGCTCACGCCGATGCTGCTGCTCACCGTGCTCGCGCTGCACATGGGACTGCTGCTGCCCCAGTTCCGCGTCGCCGCCCGCACCGACTCCAAGACCGGCCTCGTCGACGCCACGTTCTGGCACGACGTCGCCGAACGCGAACTGCAACGCGCCCGCCGCCTGACCTCCACCGTCGGCGTGCTGATCCTCGACCTCGACCACTTCAAGCTCATCAACGACACCTACGGCCACCTCGCCGGCGACCGCGTCCTGCGCGCGGTCGCCGATGCGTTGAAGCACTCGGTGCGCTCCTACGACCTGGTCGGCCGCTTCGGCGGCGAGGAGTTCGCCGTGCTGCTGCCCGGCGTGAGCACCGACGAGGTCAAGGCCACCGCCGAACGCATCCGGTTCGAGATCGCGAGCCTGCACATCCTCGTGGTCGACCGCCTCGGCGAGGACCAGGTCGTCGCCGGACTCACCGCCTCCGTGGGCGCCGCGGTCTGCCCCGACACCGCGACCGAGCTCAGCCCACTGCTGCTCGCCGCCGACGAGGCCCTCTACCAGGCCAAGAGCAACGGCCGCGACCGCGTCGCCACCGCCCAGGTCTTCTAGCCGAGGAACGCCGCGAGCCGCGACGACACCGCGTCAGGCTCCTCCACCCACGGGTAGTGCCCCACACCCTCGTGCACGTGCAGCGTGACGTCGCTGAACAGCCCCGCCAGCTCCACACACCGGCGCACCGGTGAGATCGGGTCCTCCGAGCACGCGTACACCAGCACCGGGTGACCGAACTCGGCCAGCGCCCGCCGCAGCACCCCCGGCACGAACGCGCCCTCGGCGTTGTACCCGGCAGCGACCTCGTACTTCCACTGCCCGAGCTCCGCGTCGGCGTGCGCCCGCGTCGTCTCGTCCCACCGCGCGTACAGCAACGGCGACGCCGCCACCCGGTTCTCCACCGAGTCGTCCCCCGCGGCGTTGCGGTCCAGCGCCGTCGTCGCCGCCTCGAACCACGGCTCACCCGTGCGAGCGGCGAGGAAGGTGTCCCAGTCGGACTGCTCCGGCGACAACCCCACGCTGCGCAACGCCGGCGTGAGCAGCACCAGCTTCCCGACCCGCTCGGGGAAGTCCGCCGCGTACCCCATCGCGATCCCCGCACCCGCGGAGTGCCCGAGCACGTCCACCACGTCCAGCCCCAGGTGCCGGCGCAGCATCTCCACGTCCCGCACCAGCATGTCCCGCCGGTACGTGAACGGATCCGCCGGCTCGTCCGACTCGCCCGTACCCCGGTTGTCCAGCACCACCAACCGCCGTGACGCGTCCAGCCCGCCCAGCGTCCCCAGGTACTCCGACGCCCTGCCGGGACCACCAGCGAGCACGATCAGCGGGGCGCCCTCACCCACTTCCCGATAGGCGAGTTCCGTGCCGTCGAACGAGGTGAAGCGTGCCATGCTGCACATCATGCCGAAGATCGCCACGGCCGACCTCGTCGACCGGCCGCAGCTGCTCGAGTTCCTCAAAACCCGCCACCACGGTGTCCTCATCACCCACCGCAGCAGCACGGACGGCCTGCAGGTCTCTCCCGTCTCCTGCGGCGTCGACACCGAGGGCCGCATCGTCATCGCGACCTACCCCCAGCGCGCCAAGGTCCGCAACGCCCGCCGCAACCCCCGCGTCACGATGTGCGTGCTGTCGGAGGACTGGAACGACGCCTACGTCCAGATCGACGGCACCGCCGAGGTCCTCGACCTGCCCGAAGCGTTGGAGGACTTCGTCGAGTACTACCGCTGCATCGCCGGCGAACACCCCGACTGGGACGAGTACCGCGCGGCCATGCTCCGCCAGGGCAAGTCCCTCATCCGCGTCACCATCGACTCCTGGGGCCCCATCGCCACCGGCGGCTTCCCACCCGAACTGGAGCAGTGACCTCAGCTAGCCCACGCACCGCCCCAGCCCGCAGGCTTCTCCAGCAGCACACAGGAACCGCCGTGCGGGCCCTCGATCGACGCGATCCGTCCGGTTGGCACGGTCGTCGGCTCCAGCAGCACACGACCGTCCAACTCGGACACCCGCGCCACCGCGCCGTCCAGATCGTCCACCGCGAAGAACGGCCGCCAGCCGTCCCCGTCCGACGTCCTCAGCCGCCCCGCCACCGCACGCGCGTCACCGTGCCGCGACGACGTGAACACCACCAGGTCCTCGGCCGCCTCCCGGCTCTCCCAGCCGAGCTCGGTACACCAATACCCGTCTTCGGGCGAGGCGGTCGAGAGCTCCACCCAGCACGGCTCACCCGACCGCGGCGGCGGCGCCCACGGACCGTGCAACACCCTGCCACCGTCCACAGAGGAGTTGACCTTCAGCTCCCGCGACTCGTCCCCGCCGAAGAACACGGACCAACCCTGTTCCCCCGCAACGACCTGCGCCGCGAGCCGATCCCCGCCCCACCCCGAGAACGACCCACCCGGCTCCGCGATCACCGCCCACCCGAGAACACCGGCGAAGAAGTCCACCGACTTCTCCGGCTCGGCAACGCTCAACTCAAGACGACGAAGACCACAAGACGACACGGGCATCCCATCGGGCGGGGATCAGGGGCGGCGCGCACCATCCTCTGCTCCGACCACCTGAGACGACAATGCGCCATTCGGCGGCATGCGCTCCGCGCTCACGATGTCACTCAACGGCACCGGCTTGCCCAGGTGGAAACCCTGCCCCACCCGCACCCCGAGCCCCTTCAACGCGTCCACCTGCGACGGACGCTCCACCCACTCCGCCACCGCCGACAGACCCAGCCCGTTGGCGATCTGCACGATCCCCGACACCAGCACCGCGTCCGCGTCCGACGTCTCGATGCCCTTCACGAACTCACCGTCGATCTTGATCCCGGTGATCGGCAGGTGCTTCAGGTGCACGAACGACCCGAAACCCGACCCGAAGTCGTCCAGCGTGATCCGGCACCCGAACCCGCGCAGCTGCGTCGCCAGCGTCACCGCCGCGTCCAGGTTCGTCACCGCCGCCGTCTCCGTGATCTCCAACCCCAACCGGCCCGGCGCCACCCCCGCCGACCCGAGCATGTCCAGCACGAACCCACCGAAGTCCGGATCCTCCAGCGTCCGGCCCGACACGTTCACGTTGAACCGCAACCGCGGATCCGGCTGCGCCACCAACGCCTCGATCGCCGTCGTCAGCACCCACCGGTCGACCTCGAGGATCAGGTTCGACCGCTCCGCCACCGGCAGGAAGTCCGCCGGCCCCAGGTACGGCTCCTGACCGTCCTGCAGCCGCAGCAACAACTCGTGACCCAGCACCTCACCGGTCGCCAGCTCCACCATCGGCATCCCGTACAGCGCCAGACCGCCACCCGCGAGCGCCGCCCGCAGCCGGTCCAGCACGCTGACCCGCTTCACCGTGTCCGCGTAGTGGTTCGGCTCGTACACCGTCACCCGGTCCCGGCCCGCCGCCTTCGACGCGTACAACGCCAGATCCGCGTTCGCCAGCACCAGCTCCCACGAGTCACCCGGACCGAACTCCGCCAGCCCCGTGCTCACCGTGATCCGCGCCGGCGTCCCGATCCCCGCCAGCGGGAACCCCGCGACCGCGTCCCGCAACCCGTCAGCGACCTCCGACGCGTCCTTCGGCGACGCCCCCGGCAACACGACCGCGAACTCATCACCACCCAGACGAGCGATCAGCCTGTCACCCAAACGGGACTGCAACGCCGACGCCAGCATCCGCATCACCCGGTCACCGACGGCGTGCCCGCGCAGATCGTTGACGTCCTTGAAGTTGTCCAGATCCAGCACCAGCAACGCGCCCGACCCGTTGTTCGCCAGCTCCTGCTCCAACGCCCGCGTCAACGCACGCCGGTTCGGCAGACCCGTCAACGGATCCTGCTCGGCCATGCGCACCAGCTCGTCGTGCACCCGCGACGACTGCGTGACGTCGTGCGCCGTCCCCAGAGCCCGCAACGGCGTGCCGTCATCACCCAGCACGACCTCGCCGAAGCACTCGAACACCCGCTCCTTGCCGTCCGGCCGCAACATCCGATGCGTGTACGTGAACACCGAACCGGTCTTGAGCGCGTTGTCGAGCGTCTCCTCGATCATCGGCAGGTCGTCCGGATGCACCAGCTGCGAGTACAGCCCGAAGTCGAACGCCGTCCCCGGCGCGAACCCGAACATCTCCAGGAAGCTGTCCGACCAGGTCACCCGGTCATCGCGGATCGACCACTCCCACGTCCCCATGCGACCGAGCGCCTGAGCACGCCGCAGCGCGTCCGCCTCCTGCGTCACCGTCAACTCACGATCACGCCACGCCGACACGTCCACGACCTCGTACATCAGGTCGTCGCCCAGCTTCGAGCACCGCACCTCGAGCCACTTCGGCCCCGGCACCAGCACTTCCCGCACAGGAGCAGGAACCTCGGGCACTCCCGGCAGCAACGCGGGCAACGACCGCCCGTACGCCTGCTCGACCGGAACCCCCAGCACAACACCCAGCGCGCGGTTGCACCACAGCAGGTTCCCGCGCGAGTCCGTCACGGCATAGCCGACACCCGCCCGGTCCAGCACCGTGCGGCAGTAGGAGGTCACGCGCGTCATGATCGTCCGATCACCGGACGTAAGCAACCCGCTACGCCGGTCAGTTCGCTGTTGTGCGAACGGCTATCGCAGCCGCTCCAGGCCCTTCGCCGACTCCACCAGCTCCGCGGCCAGCTTCCTCAGCTCCTCGTTCTCCGCCCCGTCCTGCGCCGCCGTCACCACATCCTCCGCGGCGCACCGCAGCTGGAACAACCTGTCCTGCAGATCCGCCAGCTCCGCGGTGCTCAGCACCACCGCGTCCTCCGGCAGACCACCCCGCTGCAACGCCGCCCTGCGCTCGTACGCGCGCTGACGACACGGCTGCGCGCAGTACCGCCTCGGCCGGCCGATCCGCCCGCTCCCGGGCAACCGCCTCCCGCACCACGCGCAGTGCCTGGGCTCATCCGCCTCCATGGAGCGCTCCATGGCGCGCGACGGTAGCGAATGGCGGTGGGTGGTCTCCAGCGACGCGCCAGAAAGCCCGACCTTCGTAGGGAACCGGACAGTACCCGCAGGGCCGTTCGTGTCGCTTTCGGCCCCGGTTTGATCAACTTCCGTTGGTTTTCTCTCGTCTTTGACGGTTGTGGACCAGGGGGTGCGCCGGGACCGATTGGCCGAGAGGCAAGGTTTTGGTCTGCACTGAAGTAATAGAGGTAAATCAGAAAGTGTGTCGCCACCCACTGTCCACCCCGGAGCCACCGCCGGAAGGCAGACTCACCACCCGTGACACATCCCTACCTCGCAGGCCCACGCCCCCGAGCCTTCGCCCACCGCGGCTGGCACGTCGGAGACCTCGCCGGCATGGAGAACTCGCTCAGCTCGTTCCGCAGGGCCGTGCAGGAGGGCTACCGCTACATCGAGACCGACGTCCACGCCACCGCCGACGGACACGTCGTCGTCCACCACGACCACACCCTCGACCGCACCACCGACGCCCAGGGCCACGTCGCCACCCTCCCCTGGACCGAGGTCGCCCGCGCCCGCATCGGCGGCCGCGAACCCGTCGCCCGCCTCGCCGACGTCCTCGAAGAACTCCCCGGCACCTTCTTCAACATCGACGTCAAATCCGAAGAAGCCGTCCAGCCGATCATCACACTCCTGCGCAGGACCAAGGCCCTGCACCGCGTCTGCCTCGCCAGCTTCAGCGACAACCGCCTCGCCCGCCTGCGCAAGATCGCCGGCCCCGAACTCCTCACCTCCATGGGCCCCCGCTCCGCCGGAGCCCTCTGGGCCGCACGCCGCATCCCCCTCGCCGGAGCCGCCGTCCGCGGCCAGGTCGCCCAGGTCCCCGTCAGCCAGGGACGCCTGCACATCGTCGACCGCCGCTTCGTCCAGGCAGCCCACCGCAGAGCACTCGAAGTCCACGTCTGGACCATCGACGACGAAGCCGACATGCGCGCCCTGCTCGACCTCGGCGTCGACGGACTCGTCACCGACAGGCCAGATGTTCTGCGCGAAGTTCTCCAGTCCCGCAACAGCTGGTAACAGGTTGGAACACAGATCATCAGCGCGGTCGGCGGACAAGTACAGTCCGCCGACATGAAGAGCACGGGCGACGACACCGCCACCACCGCGCGGCGCCGCAAGAAAGAACAACGCGGCTGGGTCTGGTACGACGTGGCGAACTCCGTGTTCCCCACCTCGGTGATCACCGTCTTCCTCTCGCTCTACCTCACGAGCATCGCGACCAACGCCGCCAAGGCCGACACCGCGCTCAACGGGGCCAACCCGTGCGCGGACGACAACGCCTTCGCCAACTGCGACGTCACGATCCTCGGACTCCAGTTCCCCAGCGGCTCCCTGTGGGGCTACCTGCTCTCCATCGCCACCGTGGTCCAGGTGATCGTGCTGCCCGTCATGGGCGCCATCGCCGACCGCACCCAGAACAAGAAGAAGATGCTCGGCGCCTTCGCCTTCACCGGCTCCGCCGCCACCATCGCACTCGCCGCCGTCGAAGGCACCAACTGGAAGCTCGGCGTCGTCTTCTTCATCATCGCCAACATCTGCTACGGCTCCAGCGTCGTCGTCTACTACGCCTTCCTCCCCGAGATCGCCACCCCCGACGAACGCGACGCCGTCTCCAGCCGCGGCTGGGCCTTCGGCTACCTCGGCGGCGGCGTCGCCCTCGCCATCCAGCTCGGCATCACGCTCTCCGCCGACTCCCTCGGCATCACCTCAGGAGACGCCGCCCGCATCGCGTTCGTCATCTCCGGCGTCTGGTGGGCCGCCTTCACGATCATCCCGCTGCGCGCCCTGACCGAACACCAGCGCCCCCACGGCGGCGAGCACGGCGCGTCCGTCATCTCCGCCGGCTTCAAGGAACTCGGCACCACCCTGCGGCAGGCCAAGGCCTTCCCGCTCACCCTCGCGTTCCTCGGCACCTACCTGATCTACACCGACGGCATCGCCACCGTCGCCAACGTCAGCGCCCAGTACGGCAGCGTCGAGCTCAAGTTCGAACAGCAGACGCTCATCACCGTCATCTTGATCGTCCAGTTCGTCGCCTTCGTCGGCGGCGTCCTGCACGGCTTCGTCGCCCGCCGCATCGGCGCCAAGAAGACGATCCTCGGCTCCCTGGTCGTCTGGATCGTCGTGATCACCGCGGCGTTCTTCGTCCAGGCCGGCGACGAGACCTCGTTCTACCTCGTCGCCGCCGGCATCGGCATCGTCCTCGGCGGCACCAACGCGTTGTCCCGCAGCCTCTTCAGCCAGATGGTGCCGCCCGGACGCGAAGCCCAGTACTTCTCGCTCTACGAGGTCGGCGAACGCTCCACCAGCTGGCTCGGCCCGCTGGTGTTCGCGGGCGTCGGCCAGGCCACCGGCAGCCTCCGCCCGGCCATCCTCGCCCTGATCATCTTCTTCGTCGCGGGCTTCGTCCTGCTGATCTTCGTCCCCGTCCGCCGCGCCATCAAGGCCGTCGGCAACGAGGAACCCGCCCTCGTCTAGGCCGTCGCGTGCGGCGTCGCCTTCGAGCGGCGCCGCACCGGCAGCACCACCGCCAGAGCCAGCAGCACCACGATCGCCGTCCTGGACGTGACGACCTCGTCCCACGCCAGCACCAGGAACACCAACGGCACCAACTGGACCAGGGCGAACAACGACAACGCCCGCCCGAACACCGCGTCCCCGCGCACGAACGCGAACACCCGCAGCGCCACCGTCACGACGGCGAGCAACGCCAGTCCGGTCCCCGTCGCGACCCCGCCGACGACACCGAGCACCACCGCTCCCCCACCCCACCAGAGCATCCTGCTCGCCGGCGGCGTCGGAGCCTCCCGGTGGAACCCGAGGCACAGGCACGCGAACGTCACCAGCGACGGCAACTGGAACACCGCCCACATCGCCGCCGCGGGCCCCGGCTGGGTCAGCGCCGGAATCGACAGCAGCGCCGGAGCCGCCGCCGCGACCTTCGCGAGCGTCCGCCGCCCGGTGAGCAACGCCGGGAAGGCCACCAGCGGCGCCAGCTCCAGCACCCGCCACCAGCTCAGGTCCTGCCGCACCCCGGCGGCGAGGTTCACGATTGCCGCCGTCGCGTAGTACACCCCCAGCAACAACCCGAGCATCCCCAGCGCCCGCACGATCTCACCGCGCCACACGACCTTCGCCGGCACGCTCGTGAAGCTCGCGCCGGCCGCGAGGTGGGTCCGCACCGCCAGCCCCAGCACGGCCCACGTCTCCCCCCACCCCGGCCAGCTGTGCTCCAGGTCGAGGTCGTCGTCCCGCTCGGCCAGGAAGATCCCGACCATCTCCTCCTCGCGGTCCGCGCGGTACCACCGGGGCAACACCTTCAGCAGCGCCCGATACCGGCGCTCCAGGTTCCTCATGCCCGCCCCGCCCACGCCTGGACACCTCGTCCCTTCAGCACGGCACTCGCCGCCCGCACGTTGGCGCTCAGCCGCGCCACCTCGGCCTGCAACGCCCGCACCCCGGAGTCGGTCAGCTTGTAGTAGCGCCGCAGCCGCCCCTGGTGCACCTCCTCGCGGTCGCGTTCGGCGAACCCGTCCGCCACCAACCTGTCCAGCACCCCGTACAGCGTGCCGACCCGCAGCACCATCCGCCCCTCCGACAGCTGCTCCACCGCCTGCACGATGGCGTAGCCGTGCAGGGGCTCCTCCGCCAGCGCGGTGAGCACCAAGAACGTCTGCTCGGACATGACCCGACCACTCATGTCGTTGAATATATCGCGGCGCGAGCTATATCGGGAAGCGGACTACAGGTGGAGGCTTGCCTTCGGTCAACACTGAAACTATCGAGTCGCCCAAGAAATTGGACGCCGCGCAAGCCGGACCCGACTCGCTCGCCAGGCACAGCGCGCGGCGACGCCCGGCCGGCGCCGACGAGCCTGATCGTCGGACCTTGACGGCCCGCCAACCCGCACCACTCCCCTCCCCCGCCGCACCCGACCCACTCGCCTCCCGCGCCCCCTCGGCGCCTTGCACCTCCCCTGCCCCACTCGGCGAACCGCCCAGCGAGTGCCCGGTCCTCAGTCCACACTGAAACCTTCGAGTGATCCGAGCCGAGACGATGTTTGAAGTCCCGGCCCAGCGGCTATGTCGACCGGAAATGGGCAGGTCGCGCCGAACGAACCCAGGCGAGGGGGTGCACGAACCGTGGGGATTCCTCAAGATCGGGATCGAGGCACTAGGGTGACCCGCCGTGGACGCCCTTCCCGATCCGACAGACGCCCTTTCCGCTGTACCTGTCGCTGGTTCCCGGCGCTCGACGCCGGTGGTCGGGCACCTCAAGTTCTTCTTCGGTCCGATGGACTGCGGCAAGTCGACGCTCGCGCTCCAGATCGACCACAACAACTCGCGCCAGGGCCGGCGGGGTCTGCTGCTGGTGCGGCACGACCGGTCGGGGCGGCCGCAGATCTCCAGCCGCATCGGCATCACCCGCGAGGCCGCGGAGATCCGCGACGACGATCTCCGCCTGCTGGTGCGCTCGGAGTGGGCCGAGGGCAGGCGGGTGGACTACCTGATCGTGGACGAGGCGCAGTTCCTCACGGGCGAGCAGGTGGAGCAGCTGGCGGAGCTCGCGGACGACGTCCAGGTCGACGTCTACTGCTTCGGGCTCGCCACGGACTTCCGCGGGGAGATGTTCCCGGGGTCGCGGCGGCTGTTCGAGCTCGCCGACGAGTTGAAGGCGATTCAGGTCGAGGTGCTGTGCTGGTGCGGGGTTCCCGGGAGGTTCAACGCACGGGTGCGGGCCGGACGGGTGATTCGCGCCGGGGACACGGTCCTGGTTGCCGACACGGTTTCGGACACGGAACAGCACCGATCGGGTACAGAGAGCAACACTGTAACGGACAACACGGAAACTACTGTCCGTTATCAGGTGCTCTGTAGGCGTCACTTTCGGT
The DNA here is from genome assembly GCF_042721395.1 of Lentzea sp. NPDC058450. NCBI lineage: Bacteria > Bacillati > Actinomycetota > Actinomycetes > Pseudonocardiales > Pseudonocardiaceae > Lentzea > Lentzea sp. NPDC058450. Next base: position 182,100 of record NZ_JBHXLO010000001.1, on the reverse strand, counting down.
TGGGCGACCTAGGCCCTGACGTCGCACAAAGTGGTCAGCTTCGGTTGGCATAGGCGACTACCCACAGCCCCCACTGGGCCATTAGAGTGATGCATGAGCGCAGGAGCTTGATAACGCGTCACGATCCTGTGGCGATCGCATCCATTAGAAGGAAGCCTTCGTTGACGAGTGAACGACGTCACTGTGGGCGACCATGAGAGCGAACCGGAAACAAACGGAGCAATCCGGGCGTTGCACACGGTGAGCAAGAAGCCTGGGCCCCGGCCCTGAGCCGAGCGAAAGGACACCGCCATGGCCGACCGCGTTTTGCGTGGAAGCCGGCTCGGAGCAGTCAGCTACGAGACCGACCGAAACCACGATCTCGCTCCGCGCCGGGCAGCGCGGTACGCCTGCCCCAAGGGACACGACTTCGAGGTCCCGTTCTCCGACGACGCCGAGTTGCCGCCGACCTGGGAATGCCGCCTCCACGGCACCGAGTCGAAGATCATCGACGGTGTCGAGCCGGAGGTGAAGAAGATCAAGCCGCCGCGCACGCACTGGGACATGCTCCTGGAGCGCCGGTCGATCCCCGAGCTCGAGGAGCTGCTCGACGAGCGGCTCGAAGAGCTTCGCGGACGCCGCACCCGCACGGCCTGATCCAGGCCCGCAAGGTCGCAGACGCTTCAAGCCGTCCCGGTCTCCCGCCGGGACGGCTTTTTGCGTGCCACACAAAGGCCCCTAGGAGGCCCGCAGAGCGCCTGTGATCAAGTTCCGGCCCCACCACACGCCCACGGCCGCCAGCACGGCCCAGATCGCCAACGCGACGATCGACCGCGGCGAGCCGAGATCGCTCAGCGCGTCCCCCAGCACGGCGGCGAGCACCGTCGACGGCACCAGCCCCAATGCCGTACCGAGCGCGAAGTGCCGGCCGCGCACCGAGGTCACGCCCGCGCCGTAGTTCGCCAGCGTGAACGGCAGGACCGGCAACAACCTGATCACGAGCGTCGCCTCGACCCCGCGCCGTTCGAAGACCCGTTCCAGCACGGCGAGGCGCGCCCCGAGCCAGCCCTTGACCGTCTCCCGGCCGAGCCCGCGCGCGACCCCGAACGCGATCATCGCGCCCGCCGTGAACCCGATGATCGCGAGAGCGCTCCCCCACCCCACGCCGAACAGCAGTCCCGCCGCCGTCGCGAGCACCGGTTTGGGGAAGAACACCGCCGTGCCCGCCGCGCACACCGCCACGAACGCGATGGGCGCCCACCCGCCGGCGCGGTCGACGAGGGCACGCAACTGCGCACCATCGGGCAGATCCACGAACTGGGCCGCCACCGCCAGCGCCACGACGAGCAGCACCAGCACGATCAGGCCCACACGTCGCATCAGCCCAACGTACCCGGCAGGCTGGAGCCCATGACCGTGCTGCTCCCCTCCGGCGAGACCGTCCCCGCGCTCGGCATGGGCACCTGGATGATGGGCGACGACCCGTCCCGGCGCACGCAGGAGGTCACCGCCCTGCGCACAGGCCTCGACCTGGGCCTGACGCTGATCGACACGGCCGAGATGTACGGCTCCGGCGTGTCCGAGGAACTCGTCGGCGAGGCGGTCGAGGGTCGCCGCGACGAGGTGTTCCTGGTGTCGAAGGTGCTGCCGTCCCACGCGTCGGCGGCGGGCACCGTCCGCGCCTGCGAGGCCTCGCTGCGCCGCCTCGGCACCGACCGCCTCGACCTCTACCTGCTGCACTGGCGCGGAAACGTCCCGTTCGCCGCGACCGTCGACGGCTTCGCGGCCCTCACCGAGGCGGGCAAGATCCGCCACTGGGGCGTCAGCAACCTGGACCTGGACGACATGCGCGAGCTCACCGCGTTGCCGGGCTTCTGCCAGACCAACCAGATCCTCTACAACCTCACCCGCCGCGGCCCGGAGCACGACCTCCTGCCGTGGCACGCCGGTGCGGGCATCCCGATCATGGCCTACTCCCCCGTCGAACAGGGCCGCCTGCTCGGCTCCCCCGCCCTGGCCGCCGTGGCCTCCCGGCACGACGCCACGCCCGCGCAGGTCGCCCTCGCCTGGGTGCTGCGTCACCCGCACGTCAACGCGATCCCCAAGGCGGGCACGCCGGAGCACGTCCGGGAGAACGCGGCGGCGCGCGATCTGCGCCTGTCCCCCGAGGACCTGGCCGACCTGGACCGCGCCTTCCCTCCCCCGGCCGGCCCCACGCCGCTGGCGATGCTCTAGCCGGAATGAGACGCGCGTCCCACTCTCACTCCGGGCTCACGCACGGCCCGCTAACGTGACTGCTCGGTTTCACCGACCACGACACAAGGAAGCGAGGTGAGCGACACATGCCAGGCGACAGTAGCCCGCGCAGGTGCCCGCACCTCGCACGCTTGAGTTCTGGCGTGTGACGCACACCCCTGCACACAAGGGGAGTCACACGATGCACGTCTTCGACATGACCCTGCGCATCGCCGAGAGCATGGGCCTCGGCGCGCTGATCGGTTTCGAGCGGCAGTACCGCGCTCGGATGGCGGGCCTGCGCACCAACGCGTTGGTGGCCGTGGGCGCCGCGTTGTTCGTCCTGCTGTCCGCCCAGGGCTTCGACGGCCAGGGCGACCCCACCCGCGTCGCGGCGCAGGTGGTCTCCGGCATCGGTTTCCTGGGCGCGGGCGTGATCCTGCGCGACGGCCTGTCGGTGCGCGGCCTCAACACCGCGGCCACGCTCTGGTGCGCGGCCGCGGTGGGCTCGCTCGCGGGCGCCGGACTGCACGTCGTCGCGGCGGCCGGCACGGTCGCGATCATCGCGGTCAACGTGGGCCTGCGCGAACTCGGCAGGGCCGTCGACCGCAAGGAGGACGACTAACGCGGCTGGTACGTCAGGCAGTTCGCGTGGTGGTCGCCCTCGCCCTGCCCGACCCGCACGCTCTGCGCCGTGCACTCCAGCGAGGCGTTGTGCGTGCAGTCGGTGCGGGAGCAGGCGCCGACCTGCGCGACGACCTTGTCCAGGCCGCCCTTCGTGCCCAGCGGGATGAACGTGCCGCAGTCGGCCGCGCCGTTGTCGCCGCGCACGGTGATCGCGAACGCGTGGCAGCCGTCGTGGTTGTAGGAGCAGTCGCTCACGCTGCAGTCGTGGACTGCGGGCATCGGCCTGTTCTCGAGGGTGGTCATGTCCGCTCCTGCCGTGGTGGGAAAGGTTCGGTAATCCGGACGATGCCACCGCGGCAGGGGCCCCGCAATTCGAGAGGGATTAGGCGAGCCTATCCTCCAAGAATCATTTCACTCGTGGTCCAGAACGCGGCGCAGGAACTTGCGGGTGCGTTCTTCGCCTGGATCACCGATGACCTGACCTGGGGTTCCGCGTTCCACGATCACGCCGCCGTCGAGGAAGAGCACCTGGTCGGCGACCTTCTCGGCGAACCGGATCTCGTGCGTGACAATGACCGTGGTCCACCCTTCCGAGGCCAGGTCCTTGATCACGGCGAGCACCTCCCCCACCAGTTCGGGATCAAGTGCGGAAGTGGGCTCGTCGAACAGCACGACGCGAGGTTTCAAAGCGAGCGCACGGGCAATACCTACGCGTTGTTGTTGTCCGCCGGAAAGCTGGTACGGGTACGAATCGGCTTTGTCGGCGAGGCCCACCTGGTCCAGCAGGACCCGCGCTTCGGCCACGACTTCTTCGAGGGGTCGCCGCTGGGCGACGACCGGGCCCTCGGTGAGGTTCTGCAGGACCGTGCGGTGCGGGAAGAGGTTGTGCGACTGGAACACCATGCCGCTCTGCGCGCGCAGCCGGGCGCCCTCGGCTCGGCCCGCCTTGCCGGGCGGCAGCGCGGAGAAGTCGACCGACACGTCGTCGATGCGGACCACGCCGCTGTCGGGGGTGTCGAGGACGTTGAGCGAGCGCAGCAGGGTGGTCTTGCCGGAGCCGGACGGGCCCAGCAGCACCGTGGAGGTGCCGCGCGGGGTGCTGAAGTCGATGCCGCGCAGGACGTCGAGCGAGCCGAACGACTTGTGCAGGCCGGAGACCTCGATGCGGATGTCGGTCATGCGATCACGTACCTGTTCAGCCTGGTCTCCAGTCGTTTCTGCCCGGCGGACAGCGCCACGCAGATCACCCAGTAGTAGAGGCCCGCGAAGGCGTAGAGCGCGAGGAACTCGTTGCTCTCGGCCGCGGCGAGCTGCGACTCGCGGAAGAGTTCGGTCAGCAGCACGACCGAGCCCAGTGAGGTGTCCTTCAGCAGGGACAGCAGCGTGTTGGACAACGGGGGCACGGCGGTGCGCGCGGCTTGGGGCAGCACGATGCGGCGCAACGTCTGCGCGTAGCCGAAGCCGATCGTGGAGGCCGCCTCGAACTGTCCCTTCGGCACGGACAGGATCGCCGAGCGGATCACCTCGGCCGCGTAACCGGCGACGTTCAGCGAGAACGCGACCACGGCGGCGGTGAAGGGCGGGAACTTGAGGCCGATCTGCGGCAGGCCGTAGAAGACGATGAACAGCTGCAGCAGCAACGGCGTGCCGCGGATGATCGAGATGAACGCCCGTGCGAGGCCGGAGAGCACCCGGTAGGGCGAGATCCGGGCCAGCGCCACCAGCAACGCCAGGACCAGGCCGATCGCGAACGACAGCGCGGTCAGCGGGATGGTGACCTTCACCAGCCCCACGAACATCGGCCACGCCGTCGAGGCCAGGATGTCCCACGTGCTGCGCGGACCGCGGCCTTCGGACAGGTCCGCCGCGCCACCGTCCTCAACGGACACGTCGGCCTTGAAGTACTTCTGCGAGATGCCGCGCAACGTGCCGTCGGCCTTCAACGCGTCGATCGCCGTGTTCGCCTGCGTGAGCAACGCGCCGTCGGCCTGCCGGAACGCGAGGACCTGTTCGCTGCCCGCCTGCCCGGCGTCGCCCGCGATCTCGACGTCCTTCGAGCCGGTGGTGGCGAGGTAGTCGAGCACGGCGATGTTGTCGTTGACGATCGCGTCCACGCGACCTTGCTGCAGCAGCGCGGCGGCCTGCGCGAACCCTTCCACCGCCTCGACGTTCGCGCCGGCGTCGCGGGCGACCTTGGCCCAGTTGCTGGTGCTGGACTGGGCGGTGGTCTTGCCGCGCAAGTCCGCGATGGACTTGATCCGGTCGTCGCCCGTCCGCCGCACGATCACGCCGCGCGAGTAGGTGTAGGTGCTCGACAGGCCGTACTTGGCGGCGCGTTCGGGGTTGCGCGACACCTGGTTGGCGATGAGGTCGATGCGGGACGCGTCGAGCGCGGGGAAGATCGCGTCCCACTGCGTCTCGACGAACTCCAGCCGCCACCCGGCCTTGGCTCCGATCGCCTTGATGACCTCGATGTCGTACCCGGTCAGTTCCTGGGTCGAGGGGTCGTGGAAGGAGAACGGCGGATACGTGCCCTCGGTGCCGACGCGGACCAACGGTGGTTGCTCTTGTTGCGCGTACGCCGGTGCGGGGACGACGATCAACAGCAGCAGGAGCAGCACCGCGCCCCTGAACACTTGTCGCATCCGGGCAGGGTAGAGCGAACCGGGCGGGCGCCGCTGAAGATCCACTATGCGGGACGGGGTGTGCGGCATGGCTACGCTGACCACGGCGGACGGGCAGTCGGTGTCCTACGTGGACCACGGTGGTGACGGCCCGGCGGTCGTGCTGCTGCACAGCTATCTGATGGACGTGACGATGTGGGCGCCGCAGGTGGCGGCGTTCGGTGACCGGTACCGGCTGATCGCGATCGACGAGCGCGGCCACGGCGACACCCCCGCCACGGCGCCGTTCGACCACTGGGACGTGGCGCGCGACGCCCTCGCCGTGATGGACGCCTTGGACGTCTCCCGAGCGGCCGTGATCGGCACGAGTCAGGGCGGCTTCGTGGCGATGCGGATGGCGTTGCTGGCGCCGGAGAGGATCACCGCGCTGGCGTTGCTGGGCACGTCCGGCGAGCCCGAGGACGAGCAGGTGGCCGCCGCGTACGAGCAGCTCGCCGAGGTGTGGATCGCGCAGGGGCCGGAGACGGTGATCGAGGCCGTGGCGAAGATCTGCCTGGGCGACTACGACCCGTCGGGCTGGACGCCGAAGTGGAGCGCGGTGGAGCCCGACCGGCTGCGGCTGATCATGAGCGCACTGGTCTCCCGCGAGGGCGTGCTGGACCGGATCGGTGCGATCGAAGTGCCCGCGCTCGTGCTGCACGGCACCGCGGACCTCGCCTACCCGGTCGCGAAGGCGGAAGCACTCGTCGCGGCGTTGCCGAAGGCCGAACCGCTGGTGCTGGTGGACGGCGGCGCGCACTTCCTCAGCCTCACCCACTCCGGCGACGTGAACCCGCACCTGGAGAGGTTCCTCGGCGCGACCCTCTAGACCCCCTGGAATTATCCGGGGGCTGGTCCGGTTAGGCTTGATGACACATCAACCAACTGGATCGGGTGGGCTGTGAAGATCGCTGTTCTGGGGGCGGGCCACGTGGGTCCCGTCCTCGCGCGCCTCGCCCTGGCGGCGGGGTACGAGGTGGGCATCGCGGGGTCGGGAGATCCCGCGCGGATCGAGATGATCGTCGACTTCCTCGCGCCCGGCGCCGTCGCGCAGACCACCGCCGACGCCGTGCAGGACGCCGATCTGGTCGTGCTGGCCATCCCGTGGCACCGGTTCCCGGCGCTGTCTCCGGGAACGTTCGCCGGCAAGGTCGTCATCGACGCGATGAACCACTGGCCACCGTCGGAGCACCCGCTGGGCACCAGTGAAGAGGTCGCGCAACGGCTGACCGGCGCGCAGGTCGTGAAGACCCTCAACCACGTGGCCTACCAGGACATGGAACCCGCCGGCGGCCGTGCCGTCGGGTTCGCCGGGAACGACCCCGACGCGCTCAGAGCCGTCGCGGAGTTCCTGGAACGCATCGGGTTCGACCCCGTGCCGATGGGCCCGCTGGCCGCCGGACGGCTGCTCGAACCCGGCAGCCCGCTGTTCGGCGTCGCGGCCCACCGGCACGAGTTCGAGACCTTCTTGAAGGAGCAGTCATGACCACGTTCGGCCTCGACACCTTCGGCGACGTCACGCACGACGCGTCCGGCACGCCGATCACGCACGGGCAGACCATCCGCAACGTCGTCGAGCAGGGCGTGCTGGCCGACCAGGTCGGCCTCGACTTCTTCGGCATCGGCGAGCACCACACCCCGGACATGCCGCTCTCGGCGGCCGACGTGGTGCTGGCCGCGATCGCCGCGCGCACGTCCACGATCCACCTCGGGTCGGCGGTGACGGTGCTCAGCTCGGACGACCCGGTGCGGGTGTTCCAGCGCTTCTCCACGCTGAACGCCGTGTCGGACGGCCGCGCCGAGATCATCCTGGGCCGCGGGTCGAGCGTCGACTCGTTCCCGTTGTTCGGCTACGACCTCGCCGACTACGAGGACCTGTTCGAGGAGAAGACCCACCTCTTCGCCGAGCTGCTCAAGGGCGGCCCGATCACCTGGCAGGGCAAGACCCGCGCGGCGCTGACCGACCAGGACGTCGTGCCGTACACCGAGCCGTTCCCGACGTGGATCGGTGTCGGCGGCAGCCCGCAGTCCGTGGTGCGGGCCGCGTCGTACGGGTTCTCGCTGATGCTCGCGATCATCGGCGGCCACCCCGGCCGGTTCGCGCCGTTCTCCGAGCTCTACAAGCACGCGCTGGAGAAGTTCGGCCGCGACCCGCTGCCGATCGGCATCCACTCCCCCGGCCACGTGGCGGAGACCGACGAGCAGGCACGTGAGGAGTTCTGGCCGCACTACCTGGACGTGATCGGGCGCCTCGGCAAGACGCGCGGGTTCGCCACGCCCACGCCGGAGTCGTACGCGCACGAGGTGGGGCCGCACGGCGCGCTGTTCGTCGGCTCGCCGGACACCGTGGCCGAGAAGATGGCGCGCACCATGAAGAAGCTCGACGCCAGCCGGTTCGACCTGAAGTACGGCATCGGCGGGCTCTCGCACGAGTCGCTGATGCGCACGATCGAGCTTTACGGCACGAAGGTCGTCCCCATGGTGCGCGACATGCTGGCCTAGTAATGATGTTCGGCGACCACGCGATGCTCCAGACACGTCCGCACGTTCTGGGGAGTGGTCTTGTTCGGCAACAAGGAGAACGCAGAGGTCGTCGCGCTTCGGCAGCAGCTGGCCGAGGCGCACGGCACCATCGCGGAGCTGCGCGGCTGGGTCGGTCAGCTCCGCGGCGCAGGCACCCCGGCGTTGGAAGGCGAGCTCCGGCAGCTGCGTGCCGCCGTGGAGCACAAGAAGAGCGAGTACGTGACGCTCGGCACGACCCAGCGTCAGCTCCAGGCCGAGGTGGACGCCTGGCGGTCCCAGCTCGTCGAGACGCGTGATCTCGCGTTGCTGCAGGAGGTCGGCGTCTACGAGTACGCGCATCCGTTGAGCGACGCGGTGGCGTACAAGGACGCGCTGGCCGAGCTGAAGCTGCGGATCAAGGAGTTCGCCAAGGGCGACGCCGTGTCGTGTCACGTCGACTGGGCGGTCAACGGGTCAGTCAAGGAAGGCCAGCGACTCGGCAGAGACATGGCCAAGCTCATGCTTCGCGCCTACAACTCCGAAGCGGACATGGCCGTGCGCTCGGTGAAGCCGCACACCCGTGAGTCGGTGAAGAAGCGGCTCACGACCACGAAGGACACGATCAGCAAGCTCGGTGTCCTCATGCGCATCGCCGTCTCGCCGGACTACCACCGGCTGCGGTTGCGGGAGATCGACCTGACCGCCGACCACCTCGTGAAGGTGGAGGAAGAACGGGAACAGGCCAAGGCGGAGCGTGACCGGCTGCGCGAGGAGGCCAAGGTCATGAAGGAGATCGAACGCGAACGCGCCCGTCTGGCCAAGGAACGGGCCCACTACCTCGCGGCGGTCGCGAAGCTGCGGGCCAACGGCGACGTCGAGGCGCTGGCGAAGGCCGAGCAACAGCTCGCCTCGGTCGACGACGCGATCGCCGGGGTCGAGCAGCGCGCCGCCAACGTCCGGCTGGGCTACGTCTACGTGATCTCCAACATCGGCGCGTTCGGCCCCGGTGTCGTGAAGATCGGCATGACGCGCCGGCAGGAACCCATGGACCGGGTCAGGGAGCTCGGTGACGCTTCGGTGCCGTTCCGGTTCGACACCCACGCGCTGATCTTCTCCGAGGACGCGGTCGGGCTGGAGACCGCGTTGCACCAGAAGCTGAGCCACAAGCGCGTCAACCTGGTCAACCACCGGCGCGAGTTCTTCTACGCGACCCCCTCCGAGGTCAAGGACCTGGTCGTGCGACTGGAGAACAGTCCCGTCCTGCAGTACGACGACGTCGCCGAGGCGTTGGAGTGGCGTGCGTCCGAGTCGAACAGGCAGGGTGCGCCGGGCTCGCTCGTCCTGTCCTCCGTCGGCGCCGACGGCGACCTGTCCGACGATGGTGAGTGACGGCATGACCTACCCACCTGTGCCAGCGCCGGCACGACTCGCCGCGTGGTTGCCCGATCCCCTCGACGACGCGCTCGTGCGTTACTGGGACGGTCAGCGCTGGACCTTCCACACCGCGGTCCGCCAGATCGCGCCGGTCGCCGCGCAGCCGTCGCCGGCGGTTCAACCGCCACAACCTGCCCTGCGACCGGACGTGGCGGCGGCTGTGGACCGGGTGCGCGGTCTGCTCGTCGGTTCGATGAAGGAGATCAACCTCCTGGGTGATCACCTCAGCTCCGAGGAGCGGGTGCTCGCGCTCACGGGCGCCGCGGGTGAAGGGCAGGGCGTGCTCGTGTGCACGAACCAGCGCCTGCTCTTCCTCTTCGTCGGCCTGATCAGGAAGCAGTTCCTCCACGTCGGCTGGAACCAGGCCAAGGCCGTCGTCTACGACCGCGCGTCGCGCATGTTCTCGGTCTACGTCACCAAGCCGACGAAACGTGCGGTTCCGGCGTTCTCGGTCCGCGTCGCCAACCTCGGTGACGCTCAGATGGTCGTGCAGGCCGCCCAGTCGGCGTCCACGGCACCTCGCCTGGACATCGTCTGAGCGGCCGTCCGCCTCACTTCTTGGAGGAGGCGATCTCGCACTCCTTCGCGTGTTCCAGGCCGAGCGAGATGGACGCCGCGTCGTTGTTCGGGCCGCCGAACGCGTAGCTGACGATGGTCGAACCGGGTTCGTTGTGGACCTCGACGTAGCGGACGCCCTTGCCGCGCAGGCACTGCACGACCCGGTTGGCGAAGTCCAGCGCCTCCGGGTTCGTGGCGTCCTTCTCCCACGGCGGCAGCGGGTCCTTGTGCTCGCAGGCCTTCAGCGCCTTGTCGAGCTCCTCCTTGGTGGGCTGCGGCCTGCCGGGCTCGGCAGCGCGGCCCTTGCGGTCGAGGCCCTGGTCGATCATGCACTGGTCGTGCGGCGCCTGGAGGGCCTCGAGGTCCTCCGGGGTCATGTCGAGGCGTTCGCGGGGCCGTTCCTCCTGCTTCGCGGACGTCGCGGTGGCGCTGCTCGACGGGGTCGAGAGCGAGGCGACCTCCGGGCCTGCGTCCGGCTTCGAGCAGGCGGTCAGGAACAACAACACGAGCGCCAGGGTGGCCTTCTTCATCGGTTTCCTCTCGTTCACGCGGCGAGCGCCTGCGTCGGCGTGAGCCGGGCGGCGCGCAGGGAGGGGTAGAGCCCGGCGGCGGCGCCCACGACGAACGCGGCGAGCACCCCCAGGACGAGGACTTCGAGCGGGATGACGAGCGGCCACCGGTGCAGGGTCGCGTACCCGGCGACGCCGAGCGCGCCCAGTGCCGTGCCGGCGAGGCCGCCGAGGCCGGACAGCAGGACCGCCTCGGTCAGGAACTGCGAGCGGATGTGCCCACGGGTGGCGCCCAGAGCACGGCGCAGGCCGATCTCGCTGCGGCGTTCGAGCACGGAGATCACCATCGTGTTCGCCACGCCGACGCCGCCCACCAGCAACGCGACCCCGGCGAGGCCGAGGAACAGGGCGCTGTAGGAGTTCTGGGTGGCGCGTTTGGCGGCGAGTGCGTCCGACGGGCGGCTGACCTGCACGAGTCCGGGGATCTCGCTGTGCAGGGTGGCGGGCAGCACGGCGCGGACGTCCTCGATGGACTCCTCGCGCGCCTTCACGTAGACGACCGTCGGGTGGCCGTCGAAGCCGAGCTGGGTGCGGGCGGCGTCCCAGCCGACGAGCACGGACCGTTCGAGGTCGGGCGCGAGCGGCAGCGGCGCCAGCACGCCCGTCACGGTGAACCACCGCTCCCCCACGAAGATCGCGGGCCGCGCGCCGACGTCCGGGATGCCGAGCCGCTGCGCCGCGACGTTGCCGAGGACGACGCCGGGGAAGTCCGGCTTGGGCAGGAACTCGCCGCTGCTGAGCCGGCCGTTGACGGTGGCGAGCAACGCCGGGGTGGCGGCCAGGACGGTGATGTCCGAGCTGTGGCCGGGGTCGAGCAGGTCGTTGCGGCGGACGCGGGTGTGCGTGTTGGCGACGGCCGCCGCCTCGGTGACCGGGCCGATGCGCTCGACCATCGCGACGGACTCCGGGGGCAGCTTGACCGGGTCTTCCTGGCGCGGGGCGGGCTGGGCTCGGAGCAGATTGGTGCCGAGGGTCGTGAGCTCGTCGAGCAGCGCCTGCTGGCTGGAGGCGGGGATGCCGGTGACGACCACGACGGTGGCGGTGCCCAGGGCGATGCCGAGGGCGGAGAGGGCGGCGCGCAGGCGGCGGGTGCGCATGCCCTGGGAGCCGACGGACAGCAGGTCGCGCGGGGAGAGGCGGGTCATCGCACGCCTCCACGGGAGATGGCGGGCATAACGACGGTGTCTTCGCCCGTGGGGATGGCGGGCAGGACGGAGGTGTCCTCACCCGTGGCGACGGCGGGCAGCACGGTGGTGTCCGTGCCCGTGTCGGCGACGATGCGGCCGTCCCTCAGCTCCACCCGGCGCGGCAGCGACGCCGCGATGTCCCGGTCGTGCGTGATCAGGGCGATGGTCGTGCCCTGTCCGTGCAGCTCCCTGAGCAGCTCCAGCACCGCCTGTCCGTTGGCGGTGTCGAGCGCCCCGGTCGGTTCGTCGGCGAGCACCAGCGCCGGGTTGTTCACCACGGCCCGCGCGATCGCGACCCGTTGCCGTTCGCCACCCGACAGCTCCTGTGGCCGGTGCCCGATGCGGTGCCCGAGCCCGACCCGTTGCAACGCCTCCACGGCCATCCCGTGCCGGTCCTTGCGCTTCACGCCGGCGTACAGCAGACCGGTCGACACGTTCTCGGCGGCGGTGAGCCCGTCGGACAGGTGGAACTGCTGGAACACGAACCCCAGCCGGCTCCCCCGCAGCGCGGACAACCGGCGGTCGGACAGCGTCGAGACGTCCTGCCCGTCCAGCTCGACCACGCCGGACGACGGCAGGTCCAGCGTGCCCACCAGGTGCAGCAGGGTCGACTTGCCCGAACCGGACGGGCCCACGATCGCCAGCAGCTCGCCCGCCGACACCGACAGGGACACGTCGTCCAGCGCCGTGACGCCACCGGGGTAGTGCTTGCTCACCGACCGCAGGGCGAGGACAGGGGTCACGACGCCGTCACCACTTCCAGGCCCGCGGTCAGGCCGTCGCCGGACACCTCGACCTTGTCCTGCGAGTACAGCCCTGTTTGGACGGCCTTCAAGGCGCCGGAGGGCAGCTGCAGCGCGTAGCCGCCCTCCTTCAGGGCCACCAGCGCGGCCAGCGGCACGGTCAGCACGCCGGTGCGGCTCTCCGACACCACGGTCACGCGGACCGGCGCGGTGTCGAGGTCCTCGACGTCGGCCGGGTTGTCCGGGGTCACGACGACGTCGGTCTTCGGGGCGGTGCCGTTCTCGGGCGGGGTGGCCACGGGCGTCACGGAGGTGACCTTGGCGGGAACGGGGCGGTTGTCGGGGCGCACGATCGTCGCCGCCATGCCCGCCTTCAGCGTGCCCGCCTCGGTCACCGGGATCTGCAACGTCACCAGGCGCGTCGTGGGGGTCAGCTCGAACAGGTCCTCGGTCGCCAGAGCGCCCAGCTGGGCCTTGAGAGCCCCCACGCGCATCGGGCCGTCCAGGACGAGCACGCGGCCGGGCGCGAGGGTGCCGGTCTGCTCGACGCCCAACGCCTTCTGCCACTTCTTCAGCGCGTCGACGACGCGCGGGGTGAGCTCGGCCTTGGTCGTGTCCTTCGGGCGGGTGCCCACCGAGTAGCCGAGGGCGGCGAGGTTGTCCATCACGACGGCCACGTCGGAGCCCTTCAGCCCCGGCGCGTCCAGGGCGCGAAACAGCGGGGTCGCGCCGAAGAAGACGACCACCGGCTGGTCGTCGACGCGGTAGAGCTCCTTGCCCTGTTCGGTGGTCTGGCCGGGGGCGGGGAGCTTGGTGACGGTGCCCGCGGCGCCCTTGACCAGGCGGGCCGCGCCGAAGCCCAGCTGGGCCTGCAGCGTGCGGGTGTTCGTGAGGTCGCCCAGCTGCACGGTCGTGGTCTTCACGGCCACGACCGGGGCCGCGGAAGGCTCGGCCGGCCTGCCCCGCACCACCAGCACCACGGCGATGACGACCACGACCACGACGGTGGCCGCGACGATTGTCCTGCGCATGCCGTGGATCTTCGGAGGCACTTGTGAGGATCCTGTGTCGAACCGGTGAGAGCGGCGAGGGCGTCCCTATAGTCGGCCCGGTGAGCGCTCTCATCCTGGTCGCGGAGGACGACGAGAACCAGGCCGAGCTGGTGCGCCGCTACCTGGAGCAGGACCACCACCGCGTGCTGGTCGTCCACGACGGACGGGACGCGCTCGACACCGCCCGCAGGCACGAACCGGCGCTCGTGGTGCTGGACCTGATGTTGCCGGGGCTGGGCGGGCTGGACGTGTGCCGGGCGCTGCGGGCGGACTCGGACGTGCTGGTGCTGATGCTGACGGCACGGTCCACTGAGGACGATCTGCTGCACGGCCTGGGCATCGGCGCGGACGACTACATGACCAAGCCGTTCAGCCCGCGTGAACTGGTGGCGCGCGTGCGCACGTTGCTGCGCAGGCTCCCCGCCCGGGCCCCCGCGCCGGCGCTGCGGGTCGGGCCGATCGTGGTGGACCAGCTGCGGCACGAGGTGACGGTGCGCGGCGCGCTGGTCGAGTGCACCCCGGGCGAGTTCGGGCTGCTGGAGGTGCTGGCGTCCGAAGTGGACAGGGTGTTCAGCCGCGAGCAGCTCCTGGAACGCATGCACGGCATCGACAGCTTCCTCACCGCGCGCACCGTCGACACGCACGTGAAGAACCTGCGCCGCAAGATCGAGACCGATCCGCGCTCCCCCGCGCACCTGCTGACGGTGTACGGGATCGGCTACAAGCTCACGGCCGGGCGCGCTGATGCGCCGTAGCGTCTTCACCCGGCTGCTCGTGGTCGTGGTCCTGATCGCGGTGTGCTCGATCGCCGCGACGGCGTGGCTCGCGACCCAGTTGACACAGGCGTCGATCGCCCGCGAGCAGGGCCGCGAACTGGCCTCCGACAACAGGATCTACGCCACCCTGCTCGGCTACGCGACCACGCACCGCGACTGGTCCGAAGTGGACAGCTGGGTCGGGTCGCTCGTCAGCGAGCACCCCGGGCGGCGGATCGTGCTCGTCACCAAGGACGGCCGCACCGTGGCCGACCGGGGCGGGGACGGCGGTCAGCTGCCCGCGAAGGCTGCGGCCGTGGTGGATCCGCTGGAGGTCGACCCGGTGCTGGTGCCGGGCGCGCCCGCGGACCGGATCGACAAGCGCGTGCTCGGGCCGTTCCGCACGCCGATCGACTTCCGCGACCGGGAGGACCCGACCGGCACGCTGTTCTGCCTGCGCCTGGTGAAGAAGGGCGAGGCGCGGCTCGACTGCCGCGAACGCGACCTGCCGTTCGACACCCGTGCCGACTTCACCGCGTTGCTCGAACTGGAGGACCTGGTCAACGCCTGCCTGGCGCGCAGGTCGCTGCCCGCGGTCGACCTCGACCCCGACTTCACCCCGGCCGAGAAGCAGTCCTCCGGGAGGCCGCCGCCGGACGAGCCCGCCGTCGCCGCCTGCGTCGCCGCGTCCCGCAAGGAGCAGCTCACGCCGTACGTGGCACAGCCGGTGCTGCTCTACCTGACGAACCCGACCGGCACGCCGACCGCCGCCATCTCGTTGTCGGGCAACGGCTGGCGGGTCGTGGGCGCCGCAGCCGCGGTGCTGCTCGTCGCGGTCGGGATCGCCGCGTTCGCGGGCGCGCGCATCACCCGGCCGCTGCGCGCGTTGACGGCCGCGGCGACGCACATGTCCCAGGGCGGGGACATCCCGCCGGTTCCGGTGCGCGGGCAGGACGAGATCGCGGGCCTGACCAGGGCGTTCAACACGATGGCCGCGAACAGGGCGCAGCTGGAGCAGGCGCGCAAGGCCATGGTCAGCGACGTCGCGCACGAGCTGCGCACGCCGTTGAGCAACATCCGGGGCTGGCTGGAGGCGGCCGAGGACGGCGTCCACGACCTGGACCCGGCGCTGATCACCCTGCTGCTCAAGGAGGCGCTGGTGCTCCAGCACGTCGTGGACGACCTCCAAGACCTCGCCGTGGCCGAGGCGGGCTCCCTCCGTCTGACGCTCGATCAGGTGAACGTCGCGGCCATCTTGGAGCAGGTCCAAGCAGCGCACGAGGCGCGGGCGACGCAGGCCGGGGTCACGTTGGCGGTGACGGCCGACCGCACCCTGCTCGTGCGGGCCGACGCGCTGCGGCTGCGGCAGATCCTCGACAACCTCGTCGCCAACGCCGTCCGCTACGTCCCGTCCGGCGGCTCCGTCACCGTGGAGGGGACGCAGCAGGACGGCGCCTGTGTGATCACCATCAGCGACACCGGCGCGGGTATCGCGGCGGAAGATCTGCCGCACGTCTTCGACCGGTTCTGGCGTGCCGACAAGTCGCGCAGCCGCAGCACCGGGGGCAGCGGGCTGGGTCTCGCGATCGTCCGCAAGCTCGTCGAGGCGCACGGCGGAACGGTCGATGTGACCAGCACGACAGGCATCGGAACCACGTTCCGCGTCCGATTGCCGGAACTCACCTGATACACCCAGCGTTAGTTCGCTGGAGAGGAAACCGGTGATTGTTCCCATGCCTGCGAGCGCGCCCCGTCGCACGGGCTCGTTCGTCCTGACCGAAGACGTGACCGTCCGGGTGACCGGGCAGGCGCGCACCGCGGCCGCGTTGCTGCGCGAGCACGTCTTCCGGGAGACCGGCTACCTGCTGGCGGAGTCGCCGGACGGGATGCTGATGGTGTCGCACGACCCGGCCATGCGCGGGCTCGGCCCCGAGGGGTACGCGCTGCTGGTCAGCAACGACGCCGTGATGCTGCGCGCGGGCACGCAGGCCGGGCTGCGGCACGGCGTGCAGTCGTTCAAGCAGCTGATGACCCGCGACGCCACGGTCCGCGCGGCCGACGTGCGCGACTCCCCCAGGTTCGCGTGGCGCGGTGTGTCGAGCGCGTTGCTGCCGCCGGCGGAGATGCGTCAGGCGATCGACCGGATGGCCGCCTACAAGCTCAACGTGCTGCACGTGTTCCCCGAGGGCGACCCGGAGGCGATCCGCGAGCTCGTCGAGTACGGCCGCGACCACGGCATCACGGTCGTGCCGGAGCTGAGCCCGGCGACGATCGAGCTGCTGGAGCTGTTCCCGAGCAGGTGGGTGCACATCGGTACGGCCAAGCTGACGACGAAGTTCGCCGGTTTGCTGGAACGCCACGGCAAACTGCCGGTGCGCTGGCACGAGGGCGGCGCGGACGTGCTGGGCCCGCACGGAAAGCTCGCCGAGGGCGACGCCGGGCTGCGCGCGGTCGCGACGGCGGGCTGGGTCGGCGAACTGCAGAGCACCAGGGCCGTCGCACCCGCCTGGTAGGTCGTTCACAGCAGTGGCGTGAACGCAGGTCACGCCACTGCCCCGGTTCACATGTTTAAGTTTGATCAGCAGGGGTGAACGGGCAGGGTTCCCTGTCCGGCACGGGAAATTCCGCTGCACCCGGCCTTGCGGTCACGTCCGTGAACATGTCCGTTGCCTGTTGTCCGGTCGTCATGATCTGTTTCGCGCGGTGGGCGCGTGCGATTGTGATTGCCGTGCGGGCCTCTTCGAAGTTCCGGTCGGTTCACCGTTTCCGCCTGCTGCTCGTGGACGACGACCGGGAGCTGGTGGAGCTGCTCGCCGCGGTGCTGCGCGGCGAGGGGTACGACGTCGACGTCGCGTTCGACGGGCAACGCGGGCTGCACCTCGCGCTCACCCATCCGTACGACGTGGTGGTGATCGACCGCGCGCTGCCGGTGCTCGACGGGCTGGACCTGGTGTCCCGGTTGCGTTCCCGGTCCGTGCGCACGCAGGCGTTGATGCTCACCGCCATGGGGTCGGTGCTCGACCGGATCGACGGTCTCGACGCCGGTGCGGACGACTACCTGACCAAGCCGTTCGACCTGCGCGAGCTGACCGCGCGGCTGCGGGCGCTGTGCCGCCGGTCCGCGGAACTGGCCGCGGTGCTGCACATCGGCGCCGGCAGCCTGGAGCTCGAACAACACCAGGTCGTGCTGCCCGACGGCGAGAAGGTCCCGCTG
Organism: Lentzea sp. NPDC058450; assembly: GCF_042721395.1. Lineage (NCBI taxonomy): Bacteria > Bacillati > Actinomycetota > Actinomycetes > Pseudonocardiales > Pseudonocardiaceae > Lentzea > Lentzea sp. NPDC058450. The sequence goes on along the minus strand of NZ_JBHXLO010000001.1, from coordinate 164,582 downwards.
ACCACCCGGGAGTTCGCGCTGCTGCGGGTGCTCGCCACGCATCCGGAGACCGTGCACACGCGGGCGGCGTTGCGGCGCACGGTGTTCTCCGACGCCCCCTCGCAGTCCATTGTGGACACCTACGTGCACTACCTGCGCTCGAAGGTGGGACGGTCGGTCGTGCAGACGGTCCAAGGCATCGGCTACCGGTTGGGGGCGCTGTGACGGCGTGGGAGCGATCCGAGTTCCGGCGGGCCCGGCTGCGGGTGAGCGTGCTGGTGGGACTCGCGATCACCGTGATGATCGCGTTCGTGGGCGCCATCGCGTACACGGTCATGGTGCAGGCGCAGCAGACCGAGGTGTCGCGCGAGCTCCGGTACAACATCGCGTACGGCGTACCGGGCGTCGCGCCGAAGTGCGCGTGGGTGTTCGTGCTGGAGGACGGCGTGCTCGACGTCGGCCCGTTCGAGGTGCCCGGCGGGTTCCCGCTGCGCCCCGACATCGACGCCGTGCACACCACGGGCACCGCCGTGCCGCGTGACGTCACCGCGAACGGCACCGAGTACATGGTCCTCACCTCACCGGGCACCGACGGCACGACCGTGCAGGCCGTGTTCGATCTGCGCTACCAGCTCGCCGACCGCGCGCACCTGCTGTGGGCACTGGCCATCGCACTCGCCGCAGGCCTGCTGGTGGCCGCCCTGATCGGCTTCGGCGTCGGCCGCCGCACCGTCGCGCCGTGGGCGGAGGCGCTGGCCCGCCAGCGACGGTTCCTCACCGACGCGAGCCACGAGCTGCGCACCCCGATCGCCCGCGCCTACCTGCGCGCCCAGCTCCTCGCCGCCGCGGCGGACCTGCCGGACTCGCAGCGTTCCAACCTCGACGCGCTGGCCCGCTCGATCCGCGGCCTCGCCGACGTCGTCGACGACCTGCTGCAGTCCGCGCAGCTCGACCCGCGCGACGCCAAGCCCGTCGACCTGGCCGACATCGCCGAGGCCGCCGTGGTCGGCGAGACCGAACGGGCCGCCGAACGCCGCATCACCCTCGCCCTGGACCACCCCGGGCACCCGCTGGTGGTCGACGGCATCGAGACGGGCCTGCGCCGCGCGGTGGACGAACTGCTGGCCAACGCCGTGCGCCACACCCCGGAGGGCGGCCGGATCGCGGTGAGCGTGCGGTCGGTCGACGGCCAGGTGGAGCTGGTCGTCGCGGACAACGGCGAGGGCTTCGCGGCGGCGGACGCGGAGGGGTTGTTCGAGCGGTTCCGGCACGGGCCGGGTGAGGGGCGGTTCGGGCTGGGGCTCGCGCTGGTGCGGGAGATCGTGACGGGGCACGGCGGCACGGTCTCGGCCGCGGGCAGGCCCGGTGGTGGGGCGCGGTTCACGCTGCGGATCCCGGTCGCGGGCAGGCGGGCGGCGGAGAGGGAACGGATCTCCAGCGCCTGCCCGTGAGAGCGCGCCCACGGGCAGAGCCGGCTTGCGAGTCACCACCGTTCGCTCACCATTCCGCTGAGACCACCACCTCGGCCGCCACCCGGACGTCCTCGTCCAGCGGCCGGTCCGGGTCCACCGGCTCGATCGCCGCCGCCAGCGCGTCCAGCAGCGCCGCGCACCTCGGCGCGGTCGGCCGCCGGCCACCGACGTGCACGGCCTGCCGCAGTCCCAGCGCGAGCGACCCGCACAGCAGCCGCAGCAGCTCCGCCAGGTCGTAGGCGCGCAACGCGGCCTGCGTCCCGAACGGCACCACGTCCTGGTTGTGCAGGTTGGTCGGCAGGCTCTGCGTGCTCGCCGGCAGCACGCCGCGCCGGATCTCCGCGACGAACGCCGTCGTCGCGAGTTGGACGCCCTGCAAGCCGTGCTGCCGGCCCGGCCCGGCGGCGAGCATCGGCGGCAGGCCGGTGTTGCGGGCCGGGTCGACGAGCAGGTCGAGCTGGCGTTCGGCGAGGTTGCCCAGCGACGCCGTGACCATGGCGAGGACGTCGGCGGCGAAGGCGGCGGGCTGGCCGAAGAAGTTGCCGCCGTGCGCGACCAGGTCGTCGTCGGGGAAGAACAACGGGTTGTCGCTCACGCCGCCGAGGTCCGCGGCCACCACGCCGTCGACGTAGCGCAGGGCGTCCTCGGCGGCGCCGAGGAGCTGCGGTGAGCAGCGGATGCTGTACGGCTCCTGCAACGCCCGCAGGCCGCTCGGGGTCGTGCCGTCCAGCGTGGAGCGCATCCACGACGCCACGGTCACCGCGCCGGAGTGGCCGAACGCCGAGATCAGCCGGGCGTCGGCGAACCCGGGATCGGCGCCGACCACGTCCACCAGCAGGCACGTCAACGAGGCCAGCGCCCGGTGCGACGCCCGCACGGACGACAGCGCGAGCGACAGGGCCGCGGTCGTGACCGAGGTGCCGTTCACCAGGGCCAGGGCGTCGCGGCCGTCCAGCACCAGCGGCGTCAGCCCGGCCGCCGTCAACGCCTCGGCCGCGGGCCTCCGGACGCCGTCGAGGTAGGCGTGCCCGCGGCCGCGCAACGCCTGGGCGGCGTAGGCGAGCGGTATCAGGTCCCCGCTGGCACCGACGGACCCGTAGCGCGGCACGGCCGGGACGAACGTGGTCGCGAACATCTCGGTCAGGCCCGAGACGACGTGCGCGGACACCCCGGACAGTCCCTGGGCGAGCGACCAGGTCCGCACGAGCATCGCCGCGCGGGTGATGTCCAGCGGCAGGTCGGGGCCTTGCCCGGCGCCGAGGTGTGCGAGGGTGTTGTCGCACTGGTCGGCTTCGGTGGCGCGGCCCGCGAACCCCACCAGGGCACCGAACCCGGTCTTGGCGCCGTACACCGGGCGTTCGTCGTCGGCCAGCACCGTGCGCAGGTACGCGCGGCCGCGTTGGACGCGGTCCAAGACGTCGGTGCCGGCCAGTACGGGCAAAGGCTGAGCGGCGCGCAGCAGCTGCGCGGGAGTCAGGGGCGAACCCAGGTCCACGGACGTGTCTGAAGCGGTCGTGGTCACCGCACGGACGGTAGGCAGCCGATCTCAGAAAGTTCTGAGATCGCGTGGGTAGCTTCCCCGTCCATGGCTCACGACTACCTGATCATCGGCGCCGGACCGGCCGGTGTGCAGCTCGCCGCACTGCTCGAGCGGGACGGTCGCGACTACGCCGTCCTCGAACGGGGCAGCGGGGCCGGCACGTTCTTCACCCGCTACCCGCGGCACCGCAAGCTCATCTCCATCAACAAGGTCCACACCGGGTTCCGCGACCCGGAGCAGCGCATGCGGATGGACTGGAACTCGCTGCTGCTGGACGACCCCGACCTGCTGTTCACCCGCTACACGCCCAAGTACTTCCCCGATGCCGACGACATCGTCCGCTACTTCCAGGACTGCGCGGCCGGCCTGAACGTCACCTACGACGTCGACGTCACGCGGATCTCCCGCGACACCAACGGGTTCGTCGTCGAGGCGGGCGACCGGACCTGGCACGCTCGAAACGTCGTGATGGCCACCGGCGTCTCGCAGCTGTACGTGCCGCCGATCCCCGGCATCGAGCACGCCGAGCGCTACGACACGTTCGACACGGACCCCGAGTCGTTCACCGACCAGCGGGTGCTCGTGATCGGCAAGGGCAACTCCGGCTTCGAGACCGCCGACGCGCTGGTCGAGCACGCCGCCGTCATCCACGTCGCCGGCCCGCACTCGGTGAAGCTCGCCTGGCAGACCCACTACGTCGGGCACCTGCGCGCGGTGAACAACAACTTCCTCGACACCTACCAGCTCAAGAGCGAGAACGCCGTCATCGACGGGTCGATCGAACGCATCGAGCAACGGCCAGAGGGTGGCTACCGGATCCAGTTCCGGTACGCGCGCACGGTCGAGAAGGTCCGCGAACTGGAGTACGACCGCATCATCGCGTGCACCGGCTTCCAGTTCGACGCCTCGATCTTCGCCGCCGACACCGCCCCGGCGCTGATCATCAAGAACCGCTTCCCGCAGCAGACCTCGGCCTTCGAGTCCACGAACGTCCCCGGCCTCTACTTCGCGGGCACGATCACCCAGTCCCGCGACTTCAAGAAGTCGACCAGCGGGTTCATCCACGGCTTCCGCTACGGCGCCCGCGCACTGCACCGCGTCCTGAGCGCCCGCAACCACGGCGTCGACTGGCACGGCGAGGACCTCGACCTCTCCCCCGAGGCCATCAGCGACGCCGTGATCGCCCGCGTCAACACCTCCTCCGCGCTGTGGCAGCAGTTCGCGGTCATGGGCGACGTCGTCAGCGTCACCGGCGCGAAGGCCCGCTACTCCGAGGAGGTCCCGGTCGCGTTCGTCGCCGACGGCGGCCTCGGCCCGGCCGAGCACCGGTTCGTCACGACGCTGGAGTACGGACCGGACCACGACACGATCGACCCGTTCGACATCGCCATCCCGCGCGTCGCCGAGAACGACGCGGCGAACGCGGCCGACGCGAGCTACCTGCACCCGGTCGTCCGCTACTACCGGCACGGCGTGCTCACCGCGACCCACCACCTCGCGGAGAACCTCGAGAACCACTGGGACATGCCGGAGGTGCACCAGCAGCCGCTGGTGGTGTTCGTGAAGGAATGCCTTGGCGGCGCGTGAGCCGTTCCCGAAGGCGGTGCTCGACGTGATCGGCGCCGCCCGGGACCGGCCGGTGTTCGAGCACGGCACCCGCGTGGTGACCGGCACGGAACTGCTGGACCTGGTCGCGCGGATCGCGACCGGGTTGCGCGGCAACGGGATCGGGCCGGGGGACGGGCTCGCGTTGCTGCTCGGGGTGAACGCCGAGGCGTTCGCGACGATCCTCGCCGGACACGTGGTGGGAGCGCGGGTGGTGGGGGTGCGGCCTGGGCTGACGGACGCCCAGGTCGCCCACCTGCTCGCGCTGGACATCAAGGCAGCGGTGGTCGACGGCTCGGTCGTGCTGGGCAGTGCGAGCGGACCGCTCACGCGCCTGTCCGTCGACGATCTGCTCGCGCACTCCCCAGGCTTCCGGCTGTCACCCGACCTCCTGCACTCCCCCGGCCTCCCGGACTCCCCCGACCCGCTGCGGTGCGAAGGCCGCCCGGCCGACATCGCCCGCCTTCTGCACACCAGCGGCAGCACCGGCACCCCCAAGGCCTGCGCCCAGACCTACGCCTCCATGACCAACGCCTGGACCGCACACCCGCAAGCCTGGCCACCTGCAATCCGGGACCTGGCCACGCGACTCGACCGCTACCTGGTGTTCGGCTCGCTGTCGAGCCAGGTCATGTTCGAGTACGCCGTCCTCACCCTCACCGCCGGCGGCACCATCGTCGTCGCCGGCAACCCGGCCACCGCGATCACCGACTACCAGGCCACCGCCCGCGTGATCACCGTCCCTGGCCTCGCCAAACTCGTCGCCTCCCAACAGGAATCCCCGGCCGACCTGTCGTCGCTGAAGGCCCTGCTGGTGTCCGGCTCGCCCCTCACCCCCGACCGCCACCGCGAGGCCCTGGAGACCCTGGGGCCGGTGCTGTTCCACGGCTACGGCCAGACCGAGACCGGCATGATCTCCATGGCCACCCCGGACGATCCCCCCGGCACGGTGGGAAAACCCCCGGTCGACGTGGAGCTGCGCGACGGTGAGCTGTTCGTCCGCACCCCCGGCCAGGGCTGCGGCTACTGGGGCGATCCCGAGGAGTCGCACGAGGTCTTCACCGACGGCTGGGTCCGCACCCGCGACCTCGGCCGGTTCGACGCGTTCGGCTACCTGCGGCTCACCGGCCGGGCCCGCGACGTCGTGATCGTCAACGCCAACCTGCACTACGTCGGGCCGATCGAGCAGGTCATCGCCGAGCACCCGGACGTCGCGGAGGCCTACGTCGTCGCGGTGCCCGACGACGAGACCGGCGAGGCGCCCCACGCCTACGTCGTCCCGAAGGGCCGGGTGCCGGAACTCCACGAGATCCAGCGACTCGTCACCGAACGGCTCGGCGCGGCGTGCGCGCCGCGCCAGGTCACCGCGATCGCGGAGCCACCCGTCGCCCCCAGCGGCAAACCCGACAAGCGCGAGCTAAGGAGAAGGTCTTGTCCAGCGAGGTAACGACCGAGTGTCTCGTGATCGGCGCGGGTCCGGCGGGATTGCAGGCGTCCTACCTGCTCAAACAGGCCGGACGCGACCACCTGGTGCTGGAGTCCGGCGCGGCCGCGGGAACGTTCTTCACCCGCTTCCCCCGGCACCGCCAGCTGATCTCCATCAACAAGGTCTACACGGGCTGGGACGACCCCGAGCTCAACCTGCGCGTCGACTGGAACTCGTTGCTGTCCGACGATCCCGCGCTGCTGTTCACCTCCTACACCCCGCGCTACTTCCCCGACGCCGACGACATGGTCCGCTACCTCGGCGACTTCGCAGTCAAGAACGACCTGCCGGTCCGCTACGACACCAGGGTCGTCTCGGTGACCCGGCCGGACGACTTCGTGGTGCACGACCAGCACGGCGGCACCTACCGCGCCAAGCGGATCATCGTCGCGACCGGCGTCTCCCAGAAGTACGTGCCCGACATCGACGGCGTCGAGCACGCGGAGCACTACTACGACGTCTCCGTCGACCCGCAGGACTTCGTCAACAAGAAGGTGCTGATCATCGGGCGCGGCAACTCGGCGTTCGAGACCGCCGACGCGTTGATGGAGACCACCTCCGTCATCCACGTCGCCGGACCCGGATCGTTGAAGCTCGCCTGGCAAACGCACTTCGTCGGCCACCTGCGCGCGGTGAACAACAACTTCCTCGACACCTACCAGCTCAAGTCGCTGAACGCGTTGCTGGACGGGCACATCGTCGGCATCCGCCGCGACGGCGACGCCTTCTACGTGAAGGTCAGCTTCCAGCGGGTCGACGAGGTGATCAAGGAGATCCGCTACGACCGGGTCATCCTCGCGACCGGCTTCCGGTTCGACGCCTCGATCTTCGCGCCCGAGTGCCGGCCGCAGCTCACGATCAAGGACCGCTTCCCGGACCAGACGGCCGCGTGGGAGTCGGTGAACGTCCCCGACCTGTTCTTCGCGGGCACGATCACGCAGATGCGCGACTTCAAGAAGTCGACCAGCGGGTTCATCCACGGCTTCCGCTACGGAGTGCGCGCCCTGCACCGCATCGCCGAACAGCGCTACCACGGCGTCGACTGGCCCAGCCGGACCGTCGAGCCCACTTCGGACGCCATCACCGATGCGATCATCGAACGGGTCAACCGCACCTCCGCGCTGTGGCAACTGTTCGCGTTCCTCGCCGACGCCGTGCTCACGCTCAAGGACGGCACGGTCCGCTACGTCGAGGAGGTGCCGCTCGCGCACCTGCACGAGGCCGTCGCCCGCGGCGAGTTCGGCGACGTCGAGTCCTACCTGACCGTGACGCTCGAGTACGGCGCCGACCACGACAAGGTCAACCCGTTCGACATCACCGCCGGACGCACCTCCCAGCAGGACACCAGCGGGCTCGACGGCCGGTACCTGCACCCCGTCGTGCGCCGGTACCGGGACGGAACGCTGGTCGACGAGCACCACGTCACCGAGAACCTCGAGAACGAGTGGGACAGCGAGAACGTCCACAAGGCACCGCTGCGGGAGTACCTCCGGTGAACCCACTGCTCGCGGAACTGCACGACAAGGCACGCGCGGTGCTCGACCCCGTCCACTACGACTTCTTCGCGGGCGGGGTCGGGGACGAGGTCGTGCTCGCGGACAACGAGGCGGCCTTCCGCCGCCTCGCCCTGCTGCCGAGAGTGTTGCGGGGCAAGGAGATCCCGGACGACTTCCCCGTGCTGATCTCCCCCACCGCGTTCCACAAGCTCGCCCACCCCGACGGCGAACTCGCGACCGCACGGGCGTTGGACGGCACGGTCCTGGTGGCGAGCATGGCCTCGACCGTGCCGATCGCCGACGTCGTCGAGGCGGCTACCGGACCGGTGTGGTTCCAGCTCTACGTCCAGCCCGACATGGAGATCACCGAAGCCCTGGTCCGCCGCGCCGAACGAGCGGGCTGCGAAGCACTGGTGATCACCGCCGACTCCCCCGTCTTCGGACGGCACCGCCGCGACCTCGCCCACGGGTTCCACGACCTGCCCGCCGGACTGGCCGCCGAGAACATGCGCGACCTGGCCGGCGTCCCGCTGCGGAACATCGAGATGTCACCAGAACTGTCGTGGGACCACGTCGACCGGCTGCGCCAGATGACCCCGCTGCCGTTGTGGGTCAAAGGAATCCTGCACCCGCAGGACGCCACGATCGCCATCGGCCACGGCGTCGCCGGCATCATCGTGTCCAACCACGGCGGACGCCAGCTCGACCTCGTCCCCGCCGCGCTCGACGCGCTGCCCGCCGTCGTGTCGGCCGTCGCCGGACGCGTGCCGGTCGTGCTCGACGGCGGCGTCCGCAGCGGAGGCGACATCGCACTGGCACTCGCGCTCGGCGCGTGCGGCGCAGGGATCGGCAGGCCGGTGCTGTGGGGCCTCGCGGCCGACGGCGAACAGGGCGTGCGCCGCGTCCTCGACGTGCTGCGCGACGAGTTCCTGCACGTCCTCACGCTCTGCGGCGGCGAACTCACACCGGACATGGTGGTGGCGCGGTGCTGAACTGGCTGCCAGCACGCGTGGTCGCGTTGCGCGCCAAGGTGTTCGAGAAGGTCAACGGCGACAACGCCATCACGTTCCCCAACGAGCAGGTCGGCCCCGACCGCTTCCAGGAGCTCTACAGCCACCCCGCCGCGAACGGCCGCAGCAAGGGCGCCGGGCTCTCCGACCTCTTCTGGTACTGGCTCTCCCCCGGCCCCGAGGTCCACCAGGAACACCTCGAAGCAGGCCCCCGCTACGACGACGTGGCGCGCGCGACCCGCACGTTCCTCGCCGGGTCCAGCACCGACCTCGCCTCCGCCGCGACCCGGTGCACGGCCAAGGTCCTGGACGAGGTGCTCCGCGGGCGCGTCACCCACGTACGGCTGCGCGAACTGATGATGCCCGTCTGGGCCGAGTACTTCTACGAACTCGTGTTCGGCGAACCCTGCCCACGCCACGCCCGCGACCTCATCGTCGCCCACGCCACCGACGTCGTCACCTCGCTGAAGTGCACAGGTCTGCGCCATCCCGCCCGGCGCGCCCGCCTCACCCGGTACCTCAGCACGCGACTGGACGACGTCCGCCACCCGCTGCCCGAAACCCTGTCCGAGACCGAGCAGGTCCACTACCTGCAAGGAACCTACTTCAACACCGCCGTCGTGCAGATGGCCGAGGCCATGGCCCACCTCCTGCTCGCCCTCGCACAGCACCCCGCGGCCGCCGCACGGATCAACGACGACCGGTACTTCGCGCACGTGCTCGACGAGACGTTCCGGCTCTACCCGCTGTTCGGCATCGCCCACCGCATCACCACCGACGACATCGTGCTCGACGAGCACACCTCGTTCCCCGCCGGATCGGTGCTCTGCTTCAGCTACCCCGCCTACCACGCCACCGGCTACACCGACCCCGACGCCTTCGACCCCGGCCGCTGGGAGAACACCGCCGCCCGCAACGAACACCACATCCCGTTCGGCGTCGCCGCCAACCGCCCCTGCCCCGCCTGGCGCCTCTCCCCCATCATCATGCGCGCCTCCGCCCGCGAAGTGCTCCGCCGCGTCACCCTGCACTCCACCGTCACGCACACCCGCTCGTTGCCCAGCCGCGGCCCGTGCCTGCTCGTCCGCGACGGCCCCGCACCCCGCCGCCGACTGCGCTACCTGCGCCTGCGCGACCGCTGGGAGGACCTCTGGCGCAGCGTCGTCCAGCTCGTCCTCGGCACCGCGATGGTGCTGCACGCCCACCACCTCCGGCCGGCAGGCCGCTACTTCGACACGCACGACACACAGGGTTGCCCGGTCCGGCACTGATCCCCAGGAGATCCCGGTGAACCAGATCCACTTCGCGTTGCAGGTCTTCGCCGCGCTGGCCGTCGTGCTCGTCGCCACCACGGTGTGCGGGCGCCTCGCCATGCTCGTGCGACAGCCCAGGGTCGTCGGCGAGATGGTCGCCGGCGTCCTGCTGGGACCCGCACTGCTCGGCGCCGTCGCCCCCAGCGTCCAGGCCCAGCTGTTCCCCGCCGACGTCAAGAGCACCCTCTACGTGCTCAGCACGATCGGACTCACCTTCTACATGTTCCTCGTCGGGTCCTCTTTGGACCACGGCCTCACCACCGGACCCAACGCCCGCAAGGCAGGCGTGCTCGCCGTCTCCGGCATCGTGCCCACGTTCCTGCTCGGCGCCGGCGCCGCCGTGCTGTTCTTCGACACCCTCAGCCCCGAGGGATCCAGCCTCTGGGTGTTCATGCTGTTCGTCGGCGGCGCCCTGTCGATCACCGCGTTCCCCATGCTCGCGCGGATCCTGCAGGAACGCGGCATCGCCAACACCCCGATCGGCGGCCTCACCCTGGTCGCCGCCGCGATCGACGACGCGGTGGCGTGGGCGTTCCTCGCGCTGATCATCGCCGTCGGCGCCTCCGGCAGCGCGACCGGCGCCCTGCGCACCATCATCGGCGCGGCGATCTTCGCGGTCCTCATGCTCACCCTCGGCCGCAAGTGGCTCGCCAAGCTCGGGGAACGCGCCGAACGCGACGGCAAGCTCAGCCGCGACATGATGGCGATCATCCTGCTGATCGTGCTGGTGGCCGGCTGGTTCACCGACTGGATCGGCGTCTTCTCGGTCTTCGGCGGGTTCATCACCGGACTCGCGATGCCGAAGTCCGCCGTGGTGCGGCACGAGCTCGAGACCAAGCTGACCGACCTCAACTCCATCCTGCTGCTGCCGGTGTTCTTCGCGTTCAGCGGCCTCAACACCCAGATCTCCGGCTTCGGTTCCGGTGGCGCGCTGTGGGTCCCGCTCGCGGTGATCATGCTGGCCGCGTTCGCCGGCAAGTACCTCGGCTGCGGGCTCGTGGTCCGCGCCCAGGGCTACTCGTGGCGGTACGCCTCGGCGGTGGGCGGCCTGATGAACGCCCGCGGGTTGATGATCCTCATCTTCATCAACATCGGGCTGGCCTACGAGCTGGTCACGCCGGAGATGTTCGCGATCCTGGTCGCCGTCGCGATCGTCACCACCGCCGCGGCGATGCCGATCTACCGGGCCTCTCTGCCTGATCATCTGGAGGCGGCCGCGGACGTCCGCGCTCCGGAGAAGGTTTCTTCTTAGTCCGCACTGAAGCTACAGGGCGAGTGGTCACACGCGTGCTGCCGGATGGCTAGGCTCGGCTGATGGACACCAGCCGGCAGACGCGCGTGCACCAGGCGTTCGACGACTTCTTCCAGCCCGCCGAACCGAACCCGAACTGGGTGCTGGACCTCTTCCGGCGCACCGCGAGCACCGTGCCGGCGTACGCGAAGCTCTTGCGGGCCAACGACATCGATCCCCAGGACATCCGAACAGACGCGGACTTCCAACGGCTGCCGCTGCTCGACAAGGCGAACTACCACGAGCAGTACCCGCTCCCCGAACTCTGTCGCGACGGCGAACTGACGCAGTCGGACATGATCGCCGTGTCGTCGGGTTCCAGCGGCAGGCCGACGATCTGGCCGCGGGCGCTGGAGGACGAGCTGCACACGGCCAGAAGGTTCGAGCAGGTGCTGGTCGACGGGTTCCACGCCGGCACCAGGAAGACGCTGGCCGTGGTGTGCTTCCCGCTCGGCACGTGGGTGGGCGGGTTGTTCACGCAGGCGTGCGTCCGGCATCTCGCGGCCAAGGGGTGTCCGATCACGGTGGTGGCGCCGGGCAACAACAAGGCCGAGATCCTGCGCGTGCTGCCGGAGTTGGCGCCGCACTTCGAGCAGGTGGTGCTGCTGGGGTACCCGCCGTTCGTCAAGGACGTCATCGACAGCGGCACGGACTGGGCGGCGTACCGGATCAAGCTGGTGCTGGCCGGTGAGGTGTTCAGCGAGCAGTGGCGGGACCTGGTGTCGCGGCGGGCCGGCATCGAGAACCCCCGGACCGACGTCGCTTCCCTTTACGGCACAGCGGACTCCGGGGTGCTGGGGAACGAGACGGCGCAGTCGGTGAGCATCCGGCAGTTCTTCGCGGACCACCCGGACGAGGCGCGGGAGGTGTTCGGGGACTCGCGGTTGCCGACGCTGGTGCAGTACGACCCCGGCAGCAGGTTCTTCGAGGTGCACGACGGGACGCTCGTGTTCACGGCGGACGGCGGGATCCCGCTCGTCCGGTACCGCATCGCCGACGAGGGCGGGATCTTCGGCCACGCCGAGATGCTGGAGATCTGCTCCCGCAACGGGTTCACGCCGCTGCCGGGGCCGGAGCTGCCGTTCGTGTTCCTGTTCGGGCGATCGTTGTTCACGGTGTCGTTCTTCGGCGCGAACGTCTATCCGGAGAACGTGACGGTCGGATTGGAACAACCGGGAATCAGCGAGACGGTCACCGGGAAGTTCGTGATCGAATCCGTCGAGGACGAAGATCGGGACCGGCGGCTGAGGATCACCGTGGAAGCCGCGCCGGGCGCCGAGCCGGACGCGGGTGTGATCGCCGAGGCGGTCAGGTCCCAGCTGCTGAGGCTCAACAGCGAGTTCGCTCACTACGTGCCCGCCGAACGGCAGCTGCCCGAGGTGGTGCTGCGGCCGCACGGCGATCCGGACCACTTCCCGGTCGGCGTGAAACACAGGTACACGCGACGAGCCTGAAATGTGCTTTTGCGCCACAGAGCAATAGCTTTTCGGAACTTCCTCCCGCTGCTTAAAGTTGCGCCTGACCGAATTCAGGGATGTGGTTGGGAAGGAAGTGCTTTGAGCATTTTCAGGCGTGTTCTGATGGCGTTGATGCCACTCGCCATGCTGTTCACCGTGGCCGTCGCGGCGCCGAGCGCGCAGGCGGAGGCACCGGCCGCCGAGGCCGCCGTCGTGGGCGCGGCGTTCGACTCGGAGACCGGTCAGGCGCTCGCCGCCTGGGACTGCAACACCGGCAACGTCTGCTTCTGGAACGGCTTCGGCGGCACGGGTGGCCGGTGCATGTGGGACGTGGCCGACTCGGACTGGACCGCCGGCGCCATCAAGTGCTCCTGGGCCACGACCAAGGAGGTCAAGTCGGTCTACAACCGCGGCACGTCCTCCGCCAAGGGCGTCAGGTTCTACCGCAACACCGGCTACAACAACTCGATCGGCTGCACGAAGCAGGGCCAGAAGGGTGACCTCGCGGGCACCTACCAGGTCCGCTCGCACCAGTGGGTGAGCACCAGCTGCGGCTGAGCCTGAAAACAACGTGAACCGGACGCGGAGACCCAGGTCTCGCGTCCGGTTTTCGTTGCGATAAATGGCGGAGTGACACGCCCAGTATCGTTATGCGCGGTGACCTGGCCTGGGGAGGTTGCTGTGTTGCGCATCCATTTTTCCGAAGGTGATCTGGAGCGTACGCAGGTAGCGGAAAGGGTGGATCCACTCTGGGAAATGGTGTTCAGCTGGCTTCGGCTGACCGAACTGGACAGCGGGTTGTTGTTGCAGCCGTGGCTGCGCGACATCCGCCGCAACGGCGACCGGCAGGTGATCACGTCGGGCGTCCGGATGCTGTCCGTGCTGGCCCCGAAAGGGCCGTACTTCCCTGACTTCATCACGCCGCCCGAGGGGGCGAACGGCCTGGGGAGCGCGCTCGCCGCGATCCGGTCGACCCCGCGGCAGCGGTTGCGCGAGGAGTTCGGGCGGCTGGAGGAGGTGCGTCCCACACCGTCGTGGACACGTCCGCTGGCAGCGGGTGACGGTGAGTCGCTCCTGGGTCTCACCGAGGCGCTCGCCCGCTACCACCGCGCGGTCGTCGAGCCGTACACGGACCTGATCGACGAGGCCGTCGAGACGGACCGGGTGCACCGCAACGGGCTCGCGTCCACTGTGGAGGGCCTGCTGAAGGGCATGTGGCCGTTGATGAACTGGCGGCCGCCGGTGCTGGAGGTCCAGTACGCGCACGACCGCGAGCTGCACCTCAACGGGCGCGGCCTGCGGCTGGTGCCGTCGTACTTCTGCCGCCGCACCCCCGTCGCGTTCGCCGATCCGGGCCTGCCCCCGACCATCGTCTACCCGCTGCACCACGACTGGACCTGGCAACGGCAGCTCTCCAGCGGCCGGCGCGACGAGCACGCGCTCTCGGCGTTGCTCGGCAGCACGAGGTCGGCGGTGCTCGCCGCCATCGGCACCGGCGCCACCACGACCGAGCTGGCGGCACGCCTCGGCGCGTCCCCGTCCGCGGTCAGCAGGCACACGTCGGTGCTGCGGGAGGCGGGCCTGCTCACGACCGAACGGCAGGGGCTGTCCGTGCTGCACCAGCGCACGCTGCTGGGGTCGGCGCTGCTCGGCAAGAACTGAGTTCGCCGCACGCGGAATCCCTGGCGCGCCAGGGGAAGCCCCGCTGAACTGGAGGTGTGGCCGCCTACGACGAGATCGCCGACTGGTACGAGCACCGGTTCCTCGGCACGCAACGGGGAGATCCGCTCGGGGTGAGCCGCGCCCTGACTGAGCTGCTCGGCGAGGGTGCCGGGGTGTGCCTGGAGATCGGGTGCGGCACCGGCGTCCACGCCGCGCTCCTGCGGGAGCTGGGGTGGACGCCGGTCGGCGCCGACCTGTCGGCGGGCATGCTGCGGCACGCGCGGGGCAGGCTCCCGGTCGTGCGGGCCGACGCGGGCCGGTTGCCGGTGCGGGACAACAGCGTTCCGGCCGTGGTGTCGGTGCTCGCGCACACCGACATGCCCGCGTACCCCGACGTGCTGCGCGAGGTCGCGCGGGTGCTGGAACCGGGCGGCACGTACGTGCACGTCGGTGTGCACCCGTGCTTCTGCGGCGGGTTCGCCGACCGCTCGGACGCCGAGGCGGTCGTGATCCGCCCCGGCTACGCCGACGGCCACTGGACCCGCGAGTCGTGGTCCGATCAGGGCCTGCGGGACAAGGTCGGCGCCGCGCACTGGCCGTTGCCGGCGCTGATCGACGCGTTCCTCGACGCCGGGCTGGTCCTCGGCCGGTTCACGGAAGGCGGGACGCCGACTCCCGTCGTGCTCGCCGTCGCGTCCACGAAGCCACCACACAGGCCCCCAGTGCCCCGGCCGTGAGCAGCACGTGCAGCGCGCCGCCGAACCGGGTCGCGAACGTCAGGTCCGTGCGCAACGGCACCGAGTCCGTCATCAGGTCCTCGGTGAACATGCCGGTCGACTTCACCACGCTGCCGTCCGGCCGCACCACGGCGCTCACGCCGCTGATCGCCGCCACGACGACCGCGCGCCCGTGCTCGATGGCGCGCAACCGGGCCATCGCGAGCTGCTGGTAGGTCATCTCACCGCGCCCGTACCAGGCGTTGTTCGTCGGCACCACCAGCACCTGCGCACCGGAGACCGTGCTCTCGCGCAGCACGTAGTCGTAGGCGACCTCGTAGCAGATGCCGACGCCCACCCGCGTTCCGGCGACGTCCAGCACGCCGGGTTGGTCGCCGGCGACCAGGTCGGGCTGGTCGGCGAACGGGGTGAAGATCCGCGCCAGCGGGCGCAGCGGGATGTGCTCGGCGAACGGCACGAGCTCCTGCTTCGCGTACGACTGACCGGGACCGGTCTTCGGGTCCCAGACGATCACCGAGTTCTCGCCGTTGCGCAGCGCGCTGACGAGCGTGGGCACGCCCAGGTCGGCGATGGCGCCGTCGATCACCGGGTCGCGGTCGCGGGTCCGGGTCGCGCTCTCCGGCCACACCACCAGATCGGGCTTGGGCAGCGCTCCGCCGCGGACCAACGCGGTCAGCTCGGCGGTCTTGCGCAGGTGGTTGGCGCGCAGGGTGGCGCTCTCGGAGAGCAGGCCGAGGCCCAGGTCCGGCGCGTTGCCCTGCACGACGGCGACGGTCCTCGAACCGGTCTGGGCCTCCACGGAGATCAACGGCGTCACGGCCAGAGCGGCGACGACCGGCACGAGGGCCCACGCACGGGTCCACCGCGGCAACCAGGCGGCCAGGCCGAACCCGGTGAACACCACCGCGAACGTCACCAGAGGCGCGCCGCCGAGCACGGCCAGCCGCCCGAACGGGCCGTCCACCTGGCCGAACGCCACCCGGCCCCAGGGGAAGCCGTTGAACGGGATCAGCCCGCGCAGGGTCTCCTGCAACACGAACAACAACGTCGCCCACACAGGTGCGGCGGGAAGCGTGGAGACCAACGGGAAGAGCGCGCACACCCCGCAGATGAACAACGCCATCAAAGCGCTGAGCACCAGCCACGGCCACGGCCCGAAGTCGTTGCCGAGAAAGTGCTGGATCCACCACAGGTGCGGCAGGAAGAACGCCAGCCCGAACGCGAACCCGAGACCGGCCGACCGACGTGCACCGGTGCCGCGCAACACTAGCCACAGCACCACGAACGCCGGCACGGCGAGCCACCACAGCACGCGCGGCGGGAAGCTCAGGGCCAACGCACCGCCGGAAACCAGAGCCGCGCCGTAGCGCGCGAGGTCAAGCCTGCGCAACGGACACCCGCGCCCGGCGCAGGACCAGGTACGCGCCGCCGACCAGGGCGATCCCGACGACGTAGGCGGCCACGAGCTCCGGCACGCGACCGGCGAAGTTGCCCGCGAGCGGCGGCACCAGCAGCGCGAACACCCCGGCCAGCACGGCGGCGCGATTCCGCCACGCGCCCTCGGGCAGGCAGGCGGCGAGCGGCACCAGCGCCCACAGCAGGTACCAGGGCTGCACCACCGGCCCCAGCGCCACGATCACGCTCATCATCAACCCCAGCGACGTCACCTCGGAGATCCGTCCGCGCAGCTGGCGGCCGACCAGCACCACCACCGCGCCCAGGATCAGCACGAGCCCCGCGATCCGTGCCGAGGAAATCATCGCCTGACCGGTCTGCGGGCCGAACACCGCACCCGCCAGATAGCCGGGCCAGTTCGTCGGCGCCATCCAGCTGTTCACCTTCGACGGCGTGCCGAGGGCCTGCACCCAGCCGAAACCGGTCTGCCCGGCCAGCGACGTCACGACCGACACCACCACGAACCCCGCGGCCATCGCGAGCCCGGAGGCGACCAGCCGGACCCATCCCCCGCCCAGCCTGCGGGCCAGCGCCGTGCCGACGACCGCGAGCGCCACCAGCGCCGGGAGCTTGACCTGCGCGCCCAGTCCGATGAGGACGACTCCGGCCGTGTACTGCCACCAGCGAAGTTCCGGCAACGCGTGCAACGCCACGACCGTGCCCGACAGCATGAGGCCGAGCATCAGCGCGTCGTTGTGGACACCGCCGATTAGATGCCACAGCACCAACGGGTTCATCACGCCCAGCCACAACGCCGCGCTCTCCCGCACTCCGGCCATCTCGGCGAGCCGCGGTACCGCCCACACGATGAGCAGCAGCCCGGCCACGGCCGCGAGCCGGTACAACCCGATGCCCGCCACGGGGTCGCCGCCGGTCACCCCGGTGATCGCCCGTTCGACCGTGCTGAACAGCGGCCCGTACGGCGACGGCGTCTCCCGCCAGTACACGCCGACCCGTGCCACCGCCTCCGCGCTCGCGCCCACCGCCGGGCTGACCACGTTCGGGTCCAGGCCGTTCGCCGCCACCTCGCCCTGGGCCAGGTAGCTGAAGACGTCCTGGCTGAACAACGGCGGCGCGACCAGCAGCGGGCCGCACCACCACGCCAGCGTGCGCCGCAGCCACGACGCGTCCGGCCGGGTGCGGCCGAGCAGCGCCCACGTCAGCACGACCAGCCCGGCACCCGCGATCGCCACGCCCAGCGCCACCGCGCCCAGTCTCGCGCTGACGGCCCAGGCACCGGCGGTGAGCAGGAGCGCACCGCCGAAACCCGTCCAGCGCAACAGCTCCGGGGCGTCAGTGGTCGTGGGACGGTAGGTGACGGTCTGCACGAGGAAGACAGTGCTTTCCGGACGGATCGTCACGCGTCCGGCTGCGGTCGCGTCCCGCGTACTACTTCAGGATGATCTTTTTTAAACGCGCGTCTCGACTCAACTTCCGGCGAAGTCGTGCGTCATCCACACGGTGCCCTTCGCGTCGCGGATCACCACGATGCCGATGCGCGTGGACGACTTGCTGAGGATGTTCTTGCGGTGGCCGTCGTTCGGCGGCTTCTCGTCGATCATGCCCTGGGTGAGGCCGAGCGCCATCTTGGAGATCGCCTCGACGTTGTCCTTGACCGGACCGCCCATGCCGACGTTCTCCGCGACGGAGCTCCACTTCACCCCGGCCGCGCTGCTGCGCTCGCCGAGGCCGCTCTCGCCGGGGCACTGGTGCGACAGCCCGCAGTCGTTGCTCATCATCGCCCTGGTGTGCCGGTCGGCGGCCGTGACCAGCGCCGGGTCGACCGTCAGCGCGGGCAGCCCGGCCGCGGCGCGGGTGTCGTTGATCAACGCCAGGACGCGTTCCTCGGCCGTCGCGACCTTCACCTGCTGCGGTGCCTGAGTCGTCGTGGTCGTTGTCGTAGTAGTAGTGGTGGTCGTCGACGACGTGGTGGGGGCCGACGACGAGGTGGGGACCGCGCTCGACAGCTCTGTCGACGTGACCGAGGTCGTTGGCGGCGGCGTGTTCGGCACGGCGACCGCCGCCGGTGGGTCGGACGGGAACAGCACGATCGTGCCGACCACACCGACGAGCGCGCACACCGCGGCCGCGCTCGCCACGGCCAGCACGGGCTTTCCGGCGATCTTCGCGAACACGCCCACCGGTTCGGCCAGGTGCGTCGGGGCCTCGACGGCGTGTGCCACGAGCTCGGGCGTCACGTCGCTGAGGTTCTCCAGCAGCCGCGGCAGGTAGGCGGCCGGGACGACGAGCAGCGCCGCGCCGGTGAGGATGCGTTCGACCGGCATCGCGTCGTCCACGCCGCGGCCGCACCGCCCGCAGTCGTCCACGTGCCGCAGGAGTCGCTTGCGCCACAACGGGTTGGGCTCGCCGTTCCAGCCCTGCGCCGCCCGGTCGAGGCCCGCGCAGCGCGGTTCCATCGACAGGGCGCGCACGAGGTGCCGGATCGTCTCCAGCCGGCCCTTGAGCCTGCTGACCCGCACGGTCACGGCGTGCGCCCCGAGGTCGAGCGCGTCGGTGACCTCGGCCCTGGTGAGCTGCCCGACGCGTTCGAGCGTCCACAGCGCCAGCAGCTCGCGGTCGGCCGGGTCGAGCCACCGCGCGGCCTCGTCGACCTCGCGGCGTTGCTGGGCGAAGTGCAACCGGGACAACGCGGTCTCCACGAACTCGGCGCCGGGGTCGGCCCGGTCGTACTCCTCCAGCGGTGCGGGGGCGAGGTCGCGGCGGCGGTAGTGCTCGCGGACCTGGTTGATCGTGACGGCCACCAGCCAGGACCGGAACCGGTCCGGCTCCCGCAGCGCGTCGATGCCGCGGATCACGCGGACCATCGTCTCCTGCACCACGTCGTCGACTTCGGCGTCGGCGTGCAGCGCCCGACCGGCGACGTTGTAGACCAGCGGCAGGCACCCCGCGACCACGGCGTCGAGCGCCGTCCGATCACCGGTCCGCGCGGCCTCCACCTGCTCCGCGTCCACCTGCCCCAGCCACTCCCGACCCGTCACTTCCGCACCCTTCGCCGACCGAGTTCCTCTACGCCATGGGAGACCGGCGAGTCTCACCTCAGGTCACAGAAACCGGGGGGATAGGTGACCCAGGTCACACAGCGACGACCGCCACTCCGGTCCGTCCGCCGTCGACGTCCAGCACGATGCCGTGCACGAACTCGGCGTCGTCCGAGGCCAGGTAGACGGCCGCCTGCGCGATCGCGTCCGGGCGGCCCGCCGCACCGGCCGGGGTGCCGCGCATCATCGTGTTCGACACGCCGCGGGTGTCCTCGTCCCACTCGTCCGAGGCGATGACGCCCGGCGAGATGGCGTTGACCCGGATGCCCTGCGAGCCGAACTCCGACGCCCAGGCGCGGGTCAGCGTCTCCATCGCGCCCTTGGTCGAGCTGTAGACGGAGCCGCGGAAGACGCCGAGGCGGGTGATCCACGAGCCCAGGTTGACGATGACGCCGGCGCCCGCGTCGATCATCCCGGGCGCCAGGGCCTGCGTGAGGAAGAACGGGGCCTTCACGTTGAGGTCGTAGATGCGGTCGAACGTGGCCTCGTCGGTGTCGAGCGTGCTCGGCGCCGGGTAGATGCCTGCGTTGTTCACGAGGACGTCGACCCTGCCGCCGAGCAGTGCCTTCGCCTCCTCCGCCAGTGCGCGGCTCGCCTTCGGCGACCCGTCCAGGTCGGCACGGGCGAAGTCGGCCTTGCCGCCGTCGGCGCGGATCTGCGCGACGACCTCCGCGCCACGCGTCTCGTCACGACCGGAGACGACGACGTGCGCACCCTCCCTGCCGAACGCGAGGGCGATCGCGCGCCCGATGTTGCTGGTGGAACCGGTGATGAGGGCCGTCCTGCCCTGCAGTCGTTGTGCCATGCGTTCGAAGTTAGGAGCGCATTTTTGGACCCGCAAGTCCAGAGTTGCTAGCCCCGGAGGTGGTCGATGAGCAGGTCGAGCACGGCCTCCAGGTGCGTGGCGCTGCCCGTCGACCGGAGCACCTGCACGCCGCCCTGGATGCCCGCGATCAGGGCCGCCGCCATCCGGTCGGCGTCCACCCCGGCCCGCACGAGACCCGCGGCCTGCATGTCGAGCACGCCCTGCCGCAGCTCGGCCTGCCACCGGGAGAGCAGCGTGCCGATCACCTCGTGGGCACCCGGTGTACCGCCCAGCTCGTTCATCAACACGCCCAGCGGGCAGCTGCGGCCCTGTGCCCGGTACCGTGCGACGACGGCGTCCCGCCAGCGTTCCCAGGCGGTCCACGACGTCAGTGCGCCGAGGTGCGGACGCTGGTCGGCGAGCACCCGGTCCGCCTCGAACCGGGCGACGGCGAGGAACAGCTCCTCCTTGCCATCCGGGAAGTAGTGGAAGATCTGCCCCTTGCTGGTGCCGGTGATCGCCCTGATGTCGTCCAGGGTCACGCCACCCGCGTCGTCGCTGCGCAGGTGCGCCGCCGCGCCCTCGATGATGCGTTGCCGGGTGGCGTGCCCCTTCGCGGTGAGCTTCACTCCCCCACGATACGTTTTCTGGACCGCTCAGTCCAAGCCTCGGACACCGCCGTCATTGTTCGGATCCGGAATCGACATTCACCGCGTCGTTGTTCGCGCACGCCCTTCTGAAATCAGTAGCAAGGATGACGGGCCTCCGCAACGGGGCTTATCAAAAACACTCAACGACGGCCAGAACTGCGGCCCCACCGACCTGTCCCCTGCTAGCGTCATTCGAAATCGACCGACCTGACCAGGGCGAACGCGAATTCGCACGGCACCCGGAGTTCGTCCGCCGAATTGCGCCGCGTGATCACCACCTGACTTCCGCGAGACCCGCGAGGAGATTCCTGTGCTCATTCGAGGCGAGGGCCTGACCGTCGACGACGTCGCCGTGGTGGCGCGGCGCGAGGCCCTCGTGGAACTCGACGAGGACCAGATGACCGAGGTCGAGCTGGCCCGCGAGCGCGTCCAGAAGTGGGGAGCCGCCGGGCAGCCCATCTACGGCGTGAACACCGGCTTCGGCGAGATGGTCTACATGAACGTCCCGCCGCGCTTCGAGACGGAGCTGCAGGAGAACCTGCTGCGCACGCACGCGGCCGGCGGTGGCGAGCTCTTCGCCGACGAGGCGGTGCGCGCCATGCAGGTCGCCCGCCTCAACTGCCTGATCAAGGGCTACTCGGGGATCGAACCGGACGCGCTGCGCCTGATGGGCGAGTTGCTGAACCGGGGCGTGCATCCGCTGGTCCCGCAGCAGGGGTCGCTCGGGGCGAGCGGCGACCTGGCTCCGCTCGCGCACCTCGCGTTGCCGCTCATCGCCGCGGGCCGCGTGCGCAAGGACGGGGTCGTGCGCGACTCGGCCGAGGTGCTCGCCGAGGAAGGGCTGGCGCCGGTCCGGATGGGGTACAAGTCCGGGCTGGCGCTGATCAACGGCACCTCGGCGATGACCGGGGTCGCGGCGCTGGCCCTGGTCAGAGGCCGGCGGCTGCTGCGCCTCGCGCTGTGGGCGTCGGCGGCGTTCATCCAGGTGATGGGCGGGTCCACCGGCGCGTTCGCCGAGCGCGGGCACGCGTTGAAGAACCACCGCGGGCAGAGCGAGGTCGCGGCCGTGATCACGCGGTTGCTCGAAGGCGGCGGACTGACCCGCGAGCACGCCGAGATCATGGCCCTGGTCAGCGCGAAGGCCGACGGCGAGGACGTCGTCGCGGTCGACGACTACCTGCAGAACGCCTACACGCTGCGGTGCGTGCCGCAGATCCTCGGGCCGGTGCTCGACACCATGGCCTACTGCCGGCGGCTCGTCGAGGAGGAGCTGAACTCCTGCAACGACAACCCGTTGATCTTCGACAGCCCGGAGACCGTGTTCCACGGCGGCCACTTCCACGGCCAGTACCTCGCGATGGCGTCCGACTTCCTGAACATCGCGCTCACCGAGATCGGGGTGCTGGCCGAGCGGCAGCTCAACCGGATCCTCGACCCCCACCTCAACAAGGCCTTCCCCGCGTTCCTCGCGCTCGGCGACGAGGGCCTGTACTCCGGTCTGCAGGGCTCGCAGTACCTGGCCACCAGCATCGCCTCGGAGAACCTGGACCTCGCGGCGCCCGCGTCGGTCAAGTCGATCCCGTCCAACGGCCAGAACCAGGACGTGGTGAGCATGGGCCTGATCGCGGCCAGGAAATCGCTGCGCCTGATCGACAACGTGAACGTCATCGTCTCGGTCCTCGCCGCCGCCTGCCACCAGGCCGCCACGATCACCGGCGCCGAGCGGTTCAGCCCCGGCGTGCGCGGGCTGCTGGACCTGCTCGCCTCCAGGGTGCCCGGCTACCGCGACGACGAGGGCGTGGCGGCGGACTTCCTCACCGCGGTCAGGGACGTCGTGCTGAGCGACGAGGCCGACGCGCTGCTGCCCGCGCTCGACGTGCCCGCCGACGTCTGACCGGGGCGACGACATGACCATGCGCGAACGGCATCTGCGCAACGCCCGGCTGGTCGTCGCCGAGGACGTCCTGGTCGCGGCCTACCCGGCTTCGGGCGCCGCGTTGCTGGGCAACGTCCTGCGCGAGCTCGGGCACACGTTCGTCGATCCGCACGTCGACGAGATCGGGCCGGACGGGCTGCCGCACGAGCCCGCCGACGAGAAGACCCGCCACTACCGCAGCCGGACCACCGGCGCCCCGACCGGTCCGGCGGGCGGCCGGAGGTTCTTCAAGAACCACCTTCCCCCGGAGCACTTCGCCGACACCACACCGGACACCGTCGTGCTGCTCGTGCGGGATCCCCGGGACGCGCTGCACTCGTCGTACCGGTTCTTCCAGGGGTTCGCGCCGACGCTGCTCTCCTACCTCGACATCGGCGAGGTGAGCTTCCTGGAGTTCCTCGACGGCAAGGGAGAGGTCGGCGAACCGCCGATCACCGTCGACGGCTGGGTCGGCTTCCACCGGGCCTGGCTCGAGGCGGCCCACTTCGCTCCTCGCTCGGCCGTCGTCCGCTTCGAGGACCTCAAGACCCGGCCTGCCGAAGCGGTGACGGAACTGATGCGGGCGCTCGGCCTGGACACCGAGCGGGCCGCGGTCGAACGGGCCGTGGAGCGCAGCAGCTTCACGCGGATGCGTGCCCGCGAGGAGCAGGTCGCCGGTGAGGACGCTCCCATGATCATGCGGCGCGGTCAGGTCGACGAGTGGCGGGAGTGGTTCGGCGACGACGAGCTGTCGGACCGGTTCCGGGCGCCGCACCTGGTCGAGACGGCGGCGCGGTTCGGCTACCGGATCGGTTGATCTCCAGAACCGGAGTACCCAGCCAAAAAGGAGAGCCACATGGTCAACGAGCTCACCGATCTCCGCCCGTCGTCCGACTACTCCCCTTTCGCAGCCACCTACCAGCACCGGGCCGAGTACGTCCCGGCTGTCGTGGACGCTCTCGTGCGGGTGGCCGAGGTTCGCCCGGGCGACCCGGTCTGCGACGTCGGAGCCGGTTCCGGGCACCTCACGGAACCGTTGCTGCGACGCGGTTTCTCCGTCGATGCCGTGGAACCGACACCCGCGATGCGCGCGCTCGGCGAGACGCGCACGCACGGACATCAGCACGTGCGCTGGTACGACGGCACGGGCGAGTCATCCGGGCGGGCGTCCGGCGCCTACGCGCTGGTGACGTTCGGTTCCTCGTTCAACGTGACCGACCGTCCCCAAGCCCTCGCGGAGACGGCCCGGATCCTGCGTGGCGGCGGGTACTTCGCGTGCCTGTGGAACCACCGGGTGCTCGACGATCCCCTGCAGGCGCGGATCGAGGAGCTGATCCGCGACCGCGTGCCCGGCTACCGCCACGGGACCCGGCGCGCGGACCAGACCGAGGTCATCGCGGCGAGCGGTCTGTTCGAGACGGCGGTCGCGCTGTCCGGCACCGAGGTCTTCCGGTTGCCGAGCGAACCCTGGTGCGACGCCTGGGCCTCGCACTCGACGCTCGGACACCAGGCGGGCGACGGCTTCGCGGCGCTGCTGGACGAGATCCGCGCGTTCGTGCGCGCCGAGGCCGGGGACTGGATCGACGTCCCCTACACCACCAGGGCGTGGGTGGCGAGGCTCGCCGGGGACGGCGAGGGGTGACCCCGGTCCGGCTCGGGACCAAGGCGGAGACGTTGCACCGGCTGCGGCCGTTCCTGACCACCGCGCGCATCCTGCCGTTGACGCACTTCAGCCTGGAGGAGTGGCAGGACGCGCCGGATCGTCTGCTCGCGGACCTGCGGCGGTGCGACTGGGCGGCGGGACCGGTGATGGTGCGCAGCAGCGCGGTCGTCGA
Organism: Lentzea sp. NPDC058450; assembly: GCF_042721395.1. Taxonomy (NCBI): domain Bacteria; kingdom Bacillati; phylum Actinomycetota; class Actinomycetes; order Pseudonocardiales; family Pseudonocardiaceae; genus Lentzea; species Lentzea sp. NPDC058450. The sequence goes on along the minus strand of NZ_JBHXLO010000001.1, from coordinate 139,815 downwards.
GGACACCGCGACCGGCTCGCACGCGGGCCGGTTCCTGTCGGTGCCCGCCAGGACCGGGGCCGAGGTCGGGCCCGCCGTGACCGAGGTGTTCGCCTCGTACGACCGGGCGGAACCCGGCGACCAGGTGCTGATCCAGCCGCTGCTCGAGCACGTCCGGGCGAGCGGCGTGGCGTTCTCCTGCGATCCCAACAGCGGTGCGCCCTACCGGGTCGTCAACTGGAGCGGGACCGACCGGACCGATGCGGTGACCGCGGGCGGGCGCGCGGAGCTGCACATCTCCTACGGCGTCGCGTGGGCGGAGCAGCGGGAGGCGCCGGATCCCCTGGTGGGCGCGGTCTGGGACCTGCTCGCCGAACTGCACGACCTGCTGGGCGCCGAGCGGCGGCTGGACATCGAGTTCGCGCAGTCCGGCGCGGGTGAGCTGATCCTGCTCCAGGTCAGGCCCCTCGCGGCGGTCAGGACCGTGCCCCCGGACACCCATCGCGCCACGCTCGACGACACCGCCCGGCAGATGTCCGCCGCCATCGCTGCGCCGTCGGGTGCGCTCGGCCACCGCGCGGTCTACGGCGTGATGCCGGACTGGAACCCCGCCGAGATGATCGGGCTGCGGCCCCGGCCGTTCGCGTTCTCGCTGTACCGCCACCTCATCACCGACCACGTGTGGGCCGCCGCCAGGACGCGCTACGGCTATCGGGACCTGACCGGCACGCGGCTGATGGTGCAGTTCTCCGGGCTGCCGTACGTCGACGTGGCCGCGAGCCTCACCTCGTTCGTGCCGCGCGAGGTGCCCGACGAGCTCGCCGACCGGCTGGTGGGGCACTGGCTGGACGAGCTGGTCGCGAAGCCGTACCTGCACGACAAGGTCGAGTCGCACCTCGCCGTGTCGGCCGGCACGTTCCGCACCGCGCACCGGCTGCGAGCCCTGGGCCCCGGCTTCAGCGACGCCGAACGCGAGCTGCTGGCAGGCTTCCTGCGCGGGCTCACCGACGAGCTCGTCTGCGGCGACCTGTGGGAACAGGACATCGCGCGCCTGCGCCTGCTGAACGTGATGGACGCCGACGACGTGCACTCGGCCGAGTGCGGCGGGCACGACGTCGGCTGTTGCGGTCCGGCGCTGGTGGCGAGGCTCGACGTGTGCGCCGCCTACGGGTCCAGTCCGTTCGCCGCGCTGGCCAGGGCCGCGTTCATCGCCACCGACTTCCTGGACGACCTGGTGCGCGAGGGCGTCTTCTCGCTGGCCGACCGCGCCCGGTTCCTCGGCGGTCTCGGGCTGGTCGCCAGCGAGATGCGGCAGGACTTCGCGGTGCTCGACCGCGCGGTCTTCCTCAAGCGGTACGGCCACCTGCGGCCCGGCACGTACGACATCCTGTCGCCCCGCTACGACGAGACGCCCGAGCGGTACTTCGACTGGTCGGCGCGGGATCGCCCGGCCCGCGTCACCACCGCGCCGTTCGAGCTGACCGGTGGCCGGCGGCGGCGGATCGAAGCGCTCCTGCGCCGCGAGGGCCTCCGCTTCGACGCCGAGCGGTTGATGGACTTCCTGGCCACGGCGATCCGCGGCCGCGAGCACGGCAAGCTGGCCTTCACCTCGGTGCTCGGGGACGTGCTCACTGGTGTGCGGCGGCTCGGCGAGCGGTCCGGGTGCGGCGTCGACGACATGAGCTACCTGGACGTGCGGACGCTGGCGTCGCTGACCGGCAGACCGGCCGACGACCTGCCGGTGCTGCGCGAGGTCGCGGCACGCGGGCGAGCGGCCCACGCCGTCAGCCAGACCGTGGTGCTGCCGCCGCTGGTGACGGGCCCGGCGAACGTGCGGAGCTTCGCCCTGCCGCAGATCCGGCCGAACTTCGTCACCAGGGGCAAGGTGATCGCGCGCGTTGCCCGCGTGGACGCCGGTGACGCCCCGGACGGCGCCATCGTGCTGGTCGCGAGCGCCGATCCCGGCTACGACTGGCTGTTCACCCGCGGCATCGCCGGGCTGGTGACCGCGTTCGGCGGCGCGAACTCGCACATGGCGATCCGGGCCCTGGAACTCGGCATCCCGGCGGTGATCGGCGCGGGCACGGCGCTGTTCGACCAGTGGTCGCGGGCGCACGTGCTCGACCTCGACGCGGCCGCCGGCCTGGTGACGGTGATCGCGTGAGCCGGCGGATCGGGGTCACCCAGCGGTGCGTGGACGACGACCGCACCGGTGAGCGCCGGTGGACCCTCGACTCCCGCTGGTGCGGGTTCCTGACGGCCTGCGATGTCGTCGCGGTCCCCCTGCCCAACGACGTCGACGCGGCCGTCCACACCGCGCACGAACTGAGCCTCGACGGGTTCCTCTTCACCGGGGGCGGCGACCTGGACGGGGACCAGCCCGAGCGCGACCTGACCGAACGGACCCTGCTGGCACTCGCGGTCCAGGACGGCAGGCCGGTACTCGGCGTGTGCCGCGGGATGGAGCTGATCGCGACCGCCCTGGGAGGCGGGCTGCGGCCGGTGGCGGGGCACATCGGCACCCGCCACACCGTCACCACCGAGAAGGGCGAGCGGGTGGTGAACAGCTACCACGACCTCGCGGTCGACGGGCTGCCCGCCGCACTGGACGCGACGGCGTGGTGCGGTGACGTGGTCGAGGCGATCCGGCACCGGAACGCCGAGGTCGAGGGGATCATGTGGCACCCGGAACGCGAGCCCGCGCCCGACCCGCAGGACGTCCTGCTGGTGCGACGCCTGTTCGAGGGGGCACGACGGTGAGGGCCGTGATCCTGGCAGCCGGGCGAGGCTCCCGGATGGCGCCCCACACCGATGACCGGCCCAAGTGCCTGATCGAGCTGGGCGGCCGGACGTTGCTCGACCGGCAGGTGGCCGCGTTGCGCGCGGGCGGGGCCGGCGAGGTCGGCGTCGTCACCGGCTGGCAGGGCGCCAGGTTCGCCGGCACCGGGTTGCGGACGTTCGAGAACCCCGGCTGGGAGCACAGCACGATGGTCGAGTCGCTCGCCGCGGCGGACGACTGGTTGAGCTCTGGCCCGGTGATCGTCTCCTACGGCGACATCGTCTACTCCGCTGAGATCGTCCACCGCCTCGTCGGCTCGACGGCCGAGCTCGCCGTCGCGTACGACCCCGGCTGGGAAGCGGTGTGGCGGCAGCGGTTCGACGATCCGCGCAGCGACGCCGAGACGTTCCGGATCGCCGACGGCCTCGTGACGGAGATCGGGTCCCGGCCTCGCGACCTGGCGGAGGTGCAGGGCCAGTACATGGGGCTGCTGCGGCTGACTCCGCCCGCGTGGGCAGTGCTGCGGCGGGCACGGGCCGCCAACGCTCGAGTCGCCGCGCTCGACATGACCGGCCTGCTCGCGCACCTGATCCGGGCCGAGGGCGTGCGGGTGGCGGGCGTGCCGAACGACGGTCCCTGGTGGGAGTTCGACAATCCGTCCGATGTGGATCCCGGTCTGGCCGTGCTCGAAAGCATTGACGCGCAACGGGAAGACGGGTGAGCGGGGTGGACGCGGGAGTCGTGTGGATCACCGGGCTGTCCGGGGCCGGCAAGAGCACGGTGACGTCGATCGTCACCGGCAGGCTGACGTCCGCCGGTCGGCGGCCGGTGGTGCTGGACGGTGACCGGATGCGCCGGATCATGCCGGCCCAGCCCGGCTACACCGAGGCGGAACGGCGGAAGGTGGCCGCGTTCTACTCCCGGCTCGCCTGCGAACTGGCGGAGCAGAGGCACCTCGTGCTGTGCGCCACGATCTCGCTCTTCCACGACGTGCAGCGCTGGAACCGGGAGAACATCGCCTCCTACCTGGAGGTCTGGCTGCGGGTGCCGCTGGTGGCGTTGAAGGACCGCGCGGGCAGGACCGCCTTCTACGACCACGGCAACCTCGGACCGGGTCAGGCGCCGCTGCGCAACGTCGTCGGGGTGGACGAGCCCGCGCAGTTCCCCCGCGCGGCCGACCTGGTCATCGACAACTTCGGGGACACCACGGCGGACCACGCCGCCGACCGGATCGTGCACGCCATCACCGGCCGGTGGTCGTGAGCGCGACGGCCACGCGGCAACCGTTGTGGCGCAAGGACGACCGCACGCTGGCCGCCGCTGCCGCCGTGCTGCTCGGCACCAGCATGGGGATCCTCTCCTACGGCCAGCCGGTGCTGCTCAACGCGATCGTCCAGGCGCGGTCGATCCCTGCCACCCAGCTCGATTCGGCAGCCAGTCTGCAGTGCCTGGTGAACGCGCTCGCGTCGGCGGTCGTGGTCGTGCTGTGCCGCCGGATGCCCGCCCGGCGGGTGGTCGCCGGTGGTGCGCTCGCCTGCGCGGTGGCGGTGGTCCTGCTCGCGCTGACCCGCACGGCGTGGCAGCTGTACCTGACGATGTCGTTGCTGGGCATAGCGATCGCCGGGTGCGGCACTCTGGTGGTGAGCACGTTCGTCATCAAGAGCACGCTCAGCCGGGACCGGGTGCTGTCGGTCGCGTTCATCGGGTCGAGCGCGGGCGGGATGGTCTGGGCGCCGATCGTCGGCTGGGGCCTCACCGCGGGCGGCCTGACCGGCGCGGCCGCGCTGATGGTGCTCGGGTTCACCCTGCTGGTCGCGGTGAACGCCCTGGTGTTCCTGCGCAGGCCCGCCCTGCCGGAAGGACAGGCCGCGCCGCCCGTCCACGACGGCATGATGCTGCGCGCGGCGGTCCGCACCACGGCGTTCTGGGCATTGCTCGTCGGCAGCACCCTGCTCACGCTCACCCAGCTCGCGGGCGTCTACCACGTGCTGTTCGTCTGGCAGGAGTCCGCCGTCGGCTCCCCCGCGCTGCCCGGCGCCGTCGTGGCAGCGTTCGCCGGGATCGGGCGGCTGGCGGCGGAACTGCTGCTGCGGTCCTGGCCCACGACGTACCTGGCGGTGCTGACCTGTGTGCTCCAGGCTGCCGGGTTCGTCCTGCTCGCCGTCGGCGGCACCATGCCGGTGCTGTTCGCCGGTTCGGCGTTGCTCGGCATCGCGGTGGGCAACAGCTCGCTGGTGGTGCTGCTGCTCGCCCCGCAGGTGTTCGGCCTGCTCGACATCGAGCGGATCTCCGGGGCGATCTACCTGTGGACCGGGATCGGCGCGTCCTGCGGCGCGATCGTGCTCGGCCTGCTGCGCCAGGAAGCCGGCGGCTACCGGCTTCCCGTCCTGTTGTTCGCGCTGGTCTCCGCGGTCGCGGGGGTGCTGCTGCGGCAGTCGGGTCAGGCGCGCTTCACCCGTTCGAACTCGTCGATCACCTGAACCTTCTCCGCGGATCCCGTGCTCGGGTCGAAGGTGTAGCCGAGCCACTCCCCCACGAGCCTGCGGGCCAGCTCGAGCCCCACCACCCGCTGGCCCATGCACAGGACCTGGGCGTTGTTGCTCAGCACCGACCGCTCCACGGAGTACGAGTCGTGCGCCGTCACCGCCCGCACCCCCTCGACCTTGTTGGCCGAGATCGCGACACCCAGTCCCGTGCCGCAGATGAGGATCGCGCGGTCCGCCCGTCCCTCGGCGACGAGCCGGGCGGCGTCGATCGCGATGTGCGGGTAGGCGGTGTGCCCGTCCGCGGCGACCCCCACGTCGACGACCTCGCCGACCCTGGCGTCCGCGGCCAGGTCCGCCTTGATGGACTCCTTGTAGTCGAACCCGGCGTCGTCCGAGCCGACGACGATGCGCATGGTCATGCCGATCGCTCCGAGGTGAGAAGGGCACCGATCGCGGTGCACAGCAGGGCGAACGAGGTGGCGCCCGCGTCCGGGGTGCCGACGCTCCGCTCGGCGAGCGGACGGGCCCTGCCGATCTTCGGGGTCAGCTCGGCGGTCTCGGCGGCGGCCATCGTGGCGACCGCGGCGGCCACCGACCAGGCCTTCGGCACGGCCACGCCCGCGTTCAGCGCGGTCTCCAGCTCGGTGCTGAACGGCACCAGCGCGTCGACCATGGTCTTGTCGCCGAGTTTCGCCTTGCCCAGCTTGTGGATGGTGGCCGTGAACTCGCGGACGGCGCGGGCCAGGTAGTCCGGGCCGAACGTGGCGCCGTAGTCGTCGAGCTCGCGGCCCACCGCCTCGATCGCCGCGCCCCAGAGCACGCCGGACGTGCCTCCCGCCTCGTCGGCCCACGCCTGGCCGGCCTGCCGCAGCACCCAGCCCGCGCCCGCGTCCTGCCCGGCGCCCTCGGCCCGTGCCGAGGCGGCCTCGACTCCCTTGCGCATGCCCCGGCCGTGGTCGCCGTCGCCCGCCACCGCGTCGATGCGGCCCAGTTCGTGCTCGTGCTCGGCGATGGTGTCGCACGCGACCCTGAGCGCGGCCCGGACCGTGGCCGCGAGCCCGACCGACTCGGCGCTCGCGGCGGGCACGGCCAGGACCGGCGGCACCAGCTGGCGTTCGGAGACCGAGGGCTTGACCAACGGCTCCAGCGGGGCCGCCGTCTTGCGGTAGCCGGGGGTGTAGGCGTCGGCGCACCACAGGCGTTCGAGGTCGTCGTTGAGCCACATCAGGGTCAGCGAGCAGCCGCCCATGTCGAGGCTCGTGACCAGCTCGCCGACCTCGGGCGCGACGATCGTGAGGCCCGCCTCGCGCAGCCGCGCGGCCACGACCCGCCACAGCAGGAACAGTTCCTCGTACTTGGTGGTGCCCAGACCGTTGAGGATCACCGCGACGCGGCGTGACCTCGTGTCCGGTGCGTCCGCCAGCAGGTCGTCGACGAGCATCCGGCCGAGCTCGGTGGCGGGCAGCGTGGGCAGGTCGCGGATGCCGGGCTCGCCGTGGATGCCGAGGCCGAGGCCCAGTTGTCCGTGCGGCACGGTGAAGAGCGGTTCGTCGGCGCCGGGCATCGTGCAGCCGGAGAACGCCACGCCGAGCGTGCGGGTGTGGTCGTTGGCCGCGCGGCCGAACGTCTCGACCACGTCGATGTCGTGGCCCTCGGCCGCGGCGGCGCCCAGCACCTTGAAGACGGTGAAGTCGCCCGCGATGCCGCGCCGTTGCGCGATCTCCGGTGACGACGCGATGTCGTCGGTGACGAGAAGGATGCGCGTGTCGATGCCCTCGTCGCGCATCCGGTCCGCCGCAAGCCCGAAGTTGATCACGTCGCCGGCGTAGTTGCCGAAGCTGAAGATCACTCCCCTGCCCTGGTCCGCGGCCCGGCCGACGGAGGCGGCCTGGGAGGCGGACGGCGAGGTGAAGATGTTGCCCACCACCGCTCCCGTGGCGAAGCCGGGGCCGACGGTGCCGCAGAACGCCGGGTAGTGCCCGGAACCGCCGCCGATGACGACAGCGACCTGCGGCCGGTCCGTGCGGTGCGACACCACGCCGCCGGGGACGCCGCGCAACCGGTCCGAGTAGAGGTCGAGGAACCCTTCCAGCTGGTCCTCGGCGAAGCGGGCGGGGTCGTCGAAGATCCTGGTCACGCGCTCGCCCCGTTCGGCAGGATCGAGACCTTGATCGACGAGCCGCCGGTGTCGGCGACGAGGTCGAGGCCCTTCTGGAACTCCGTCATCGGCAGCTGGTGCGTGCAGATGTCGGCGACGGGCAGCCTGCCCTCCTCCAGCATCTTGATCGCGGCGGGCCAGCAGTGCGGGCCGAGGTGCGCGCCCAGCACGTCGAGCTCCTTGTCGTCGGAGATGATCGACCAGTCGACCGACACGTCCGAGCCGAACACCGAGTACTCGACGTACGTGCCGAGCTTGCGCAGCAGGTTCAGGCCCTGCCCGACCGCCGACGGATGCCCGGTGCCCTCCAGGTAGACGTCCGCGCCGTACCCGTCGGTCAGGTCCTTCACGGCGGCGACCGCGTCCTGCTTCCCGATGTTGATGACGATGTCGGCACCGCACCTGCGGCCGAGTTCGAGCTTGGCGTCGTCGAGGTCCAGCGCGATCAGCAGCTTGGGGTTCTTCGCCTTCGCGCCCGCCACGAGCCCGAGCCCGATCGGCCCGCAGCCCGCCACGACCACCACGTCGTCGAAGGAGATCGACGCCCGCTCAACGGCGTGCAGCGCGCACGACAGCGGTTCGGCGAACGCCGCGTGGTGCGCGGGCAGGTCCTTCGAGATCGGGTGCACCCGCGCCTTGGCGGGGATCAGCAGGTACTCGGCCATCGCGCCGTTGTAGTTGCGGAACCCGAACATGTCGTGCGGCCCGCACATCCAGTACTGGCCGCGCCGGCAGTAGCGGCACTCCTCGCACGGCACGATCTGCTCGCACACGACCCGGTCGCCGATCCCGACGCCGTGCGCGGTCTCGTCGCCCGCGACCACCGTGCCGACGAACTCGTGGCCCGGCGTGATGCCGGTCTGGGCCCAGGCGGGGCGGTTCTCGTCGCCCCAGAACTTCGGCGCGCCGTGGAAGCACTTCAGGTCGCTCGCGCAGATGCCCACGGCCTCGACCCGCATCAGGAGCTCGCCCGGCCCCGGAGTGGGGACGTCGACCTCCTCGAGTCGGTAGTCCTGGGGTCCGTGCACGACGACGGCCTGCATGCGGTTCGGGATCTCGGAGAACACCGGCGACCTCCTCAGCGGTGGGTTCCGCTTCAGAGTGGGTCGCCACCGGGGCCGCTGTCAACACATGTTCAGAACATTTGTTCACGCAGTTCAGGGTGGGTGCGGACGCCTGTTTTCGGGCATGCCGAAGGGCCGGCCCGGTGCGGGCCGGCCACCAACGCTGCCGCTCAGGAGGCGAGGCGCCCGTTCGCCGCGTCGAGCAGTTCGCTCGCGGTCAGCGAGTCCGTCACCAGCTCGGTGAACCACCCCGCACCCGCTGCGGCGAGGATGCTGGCGACCTTCTCGTGCCCGGACGCCACCGCGATCACCGTCGGCACCGCGCGCAGCACCTCGAGGCTCGTGGACACCACCCGGTCCGATCCCTCGAACACCAGCGGCTGGCCGTCGGCGCCGAAGAACCGCGTGCACACGTCGCCCACCGCCTCCTTGATCCACGGTGCGTCCTTGGGCACGAAGCTCGGCAACGACCGGCGGGCGGCCGGGGGTGCGCCGACGCCCACGACGGCGCACCTCGCCCTGCCCCACAACTCCTGCACCCTGGTGAACGACGGGTCGTCCATCAGCTTCTCGTGCAGGTCGGGGCCAGGCAGGGCGGGCGCGTACAGGAACACCGGCCTGCCACCGACCTTCGCCGCGATCTGCCGGGTGACCTCGTTGGTCTGGTACCAGGGCTCGGGATCGTCCTGGCCGCCGACCGTGGGCACGATCGTCACACCCGGCAGCTCGGGCAGGTCCGACTGCGCGACCTCGTACACCGCGCGGCCCGACCCGACCAGCAGCACGTCGTCGGACTGGAGGTCCATCGACCGCAACGCACGGGTGAGCGCCGAGGCGAGGGACGCGCCGACGACCGCACGCGGTGCGAACGGCGCCAGGTGCACCTTCTGCAACCCGAGCGCCACCCGCACCTGTTCGGCCAGTGACGCGTCGTCCTCGCTGCCGGGGGCGACGAGCTCGATGCGGACGACTCCCTGCCGGCGGGCCTCGGCGAGCAACCTGCTGACCGTGGGCCTGCTGGTGCCGAGCCGCGTGGCGATCTGCGCCTGGGTCTGCTCTTCGAGGTAGTAGAGGGCTCCCACCGCGTAGAGCAGCTGGGGCGTGATGCGCGGCTGCTGCTCCCGCTGGGAGCCGTTCCCGCTGCCTGTCATGATCCCCGCTCTCGGTGTCGCGCTCGCCGGACAGGCCGGCCCCTACCCCGCGGCGAGGACGAAGTTGTTGACCTTGGGAGCGACGTCCTTCGAGACGAGCGTACAGTCGAGCGCCTGCTTCTCCTCGGAGGCTCCGCTCTTGCCGGTCTTGATCGTTTCGGCCAACTGGGCGACCGCCTTGGTGGTGCCTTCCACGATCGGCTGGAGCACCGAGGCGACCATCTCACCGCGCTTGACCGCCTCCACGGCGTCCTGGTTGCCGTCGAAGCCGAGCACCTTGACCTGAGCCAGTTTTCCGGCCTGCTTCAACGCGTTGATGGCTCCCAGGGCCATCTCGTCGTTGCCCGCGATCACCCCGTTCACGTCGGGGTTCTTGGACAGCAACGCCTCCATCTTCTGCTGGCCCTCGGTGCGGTCCCAGTTGCCGATCTCCTCCCCGATCTTCTTGAGATCCGGGTACTGGGAGAGCACGCCCTTGTAGCCGTCCGAACGGACCTGGGCGTTGTTGTCGCTGGGCTTGCCGAGCAGTTCGACGTACGTGCCCTTGTAGCCCATCGCACTCGCCCACGCCTCCGCGCCGAGCGTGGCGCCCTGGGCGTTGTTGGACACGATCTGCGAGGTCGCCAGGCCGGTCTTGTTGATCTCGGCGTTGACCAGCACCACCGGGATCTTCGCGTCCACCAGCTTCTGCACGGCGGCGATGCTCTCCTCGGCGCCCGCCGGGTCGAGGATGACGCCCGCGACCTTGTCGTTGATCGCGGTCTCCACCATCGTGTTCTGCTGCGCGGGGTCGTTCTTGTGCGCGGAGAGCGTGTACTTGTAGCCGGCCTTGGTGACCTCGCTCTGCGCGGTGTCGACCTCGGCCTTCCAGTACGGGTTCGACGGGTCGACCGTGATGATCGCGATCGTGCCCGGCTGCGTCGCCGCGCCCTGACTGTCGCCTCCGCACGCGGTGACGGTGAGCGCCAGCCCGGCGGCCAGGCCCAGTGCGGCGAACCGGCGTCCGTGCTTGCTGAGTCCGGTCATGGAGTCCTGCCTTTCGTTCACGAGGTGAGCCGCGGCTCTGCGGAGGGGCGCCGCACGGCCGCGGCGGCACGGCGCACGTTGCGGCGCCGCTGGAGCAGTTGCTGGATCTGGTCGACGGCGACCGCGAGGATGATCACGGCGCCCGTGATCACCTGCTGCCAGAACGGCGAGACGCCGATGATGACCAGACCGTTGGCCAGGAAACCGATCACGAAGGCGCCGATGATCGTGCCGCGCACGGTGCCGCGGCCGCCCGAGAGCGCCGCGCCGCCGATGACGACCGCGGCGATCGCGTTGAGCTCGTAGAACTGGCCGAGATCCGCGGTCGCCGAGCTGATGTTCGCGACCTGGAGGATCCCCACGACGGACGCGCACAGTCCGGAGAGGACGTAGATGCGGGTCTGCACGCGCTTCACCGGCACGCCCGACAGTTCGGCGGCGCGTTCGTTGCTGCCGGTCGCGTACAGCCACCGGCCGAACGGGGTCTTGGTGAGCAGCAACGAGAACACGACCGCGAGCGCGACCATGACCCACGCGGCGAGCGGCAAGCCGAGCGGCCTGCTCGCGAACACGTCGAAGAAACCCGTGTTGCCGAGGTAGGGCTGCCCGGTCAGCTCGTTGGTGATGTTCTGGCCGTTGAGCAGGACCTGGGTCAGACCCCTTGCCACGTAGAGCATTCCGAGCGTGACGATGAACGGCGCCAGGCCCAGCCTCGCTATCAGCAACCCGTTCACGTAGCCGGTGAGCGCGCCGACCCCGACGCAGACCAGCACGATCACCCACACCGACGGGTAGGCGATGGCCTGGGTCAGCGGGACGTCGAGGCCCTTGAACAGGGTTCCGGCCACGGCGCCGGTGAGCCCGACCGTGGAACCGACCGAGAGGTCGATGCCACCGTTGAGGATGACGAGCAGCATGCCGAGCGCCACGACGGCGTTGAACGCCACCTGCTTGATGATCGTGACGATGTTGCCCGCGGAGAGGTAGTTGTCCGACAGCAGCGCGAACGCCACGATGATCACGATCAGCGCGATCAGGGCCCTGCCCTCGACGAGCACGGCGTTGAGCGTGATCGGTGACCGGCTCCGCGCGGCAGGGGCCGCCTGCCGCGCGGCCGGGGCCTCGGTGGTCGTGTTCACAGGGCGGCTCCGTTCTGGTGCTCGGGGGTCTGCTCGCCGGAGGCGGCCATGACCTCGTCGCGGGTGCAGGTGCGGGGGTCGAACTCGCGGACGACGCGGCCCCGGTTCAGGACGACCACGCGGTGCGACGCGGTGAGCGCCTCGCCGACCTCGGACGTCGCGTAGAGCACGGCCATGCCCTCACGTGCTTTCCGGTACAGCAGCGCGAAGATCTCGCCCTTCGCCCCGACGTCGATGCCTCGGGTGGGCTCGTCGAGCAGCAACACCGAGGGGCGGGTCATCAGCATCTTGCCGATCACGACCTTCTGCTGGTTGCCGCCGGAGAGCGAGCTGATCGGCGCCTGCGCGTTCGCGGTCTTCACCCGCACGTCCACGATCTGGCGGTCGATGCCGGTCCGTTCGTCGCGGCGGGCGATGAAACCGCGCCGCACGGTCGTGAGCAGGCTCGCGAGCGACAGGTTGGCGCCGACGCCGAGCATCGGGACGAGGCCGTCGCGCTGGCGGTCCTCCGGCACGAGCCCGAGGCCGAGGCCGATCCGTTCGGCGACCGACTTCCCGGCCAGGTCGGCGTCCCCGAGCACGGTCCGTCCACTCGCGACGGTGCTGCGGCCGGCGATCGCCTCCAGCAGCTCGGTCCGCCCGGCGCCCATGAGGCCGTAGAGGCAGACGACCTCCCCGGCCCGCACCTCCAGCGACAGGTCGTCGACGACCACGCGGCCGGTCGCCGGTTCCGCCACGGTGAGGTTCTCCACCGACAACGCGACGTCGCCGTGCTCGCGCGGTTCGTCGCTGAAGTCGTAGTCGGCGTCGCGGCCGACCATCGTGCGCACGACCCACGCGAGGTCGAGTTCGTGCGCGTCCCGCTTCGCCACGAGCGAGCCGTCGCGGAACACCACCGCGTGGTCGGCGATCTCGATCGCCTCCTCCAGGTGGTGGGAGATGTAGACGATCGCCACGCCCTGCGCGCAGAGCTCGCGGATGACCTTGAACAGGACCTCGATCTCGCCGGCGGACAGCGCGGAGGTCGGTTCGTCCATGATCAGCACGCGGGCGTCGGCGGCGAGCGCGCGGGCGATCTCGACGATCTGCTGCTGCCCCACCCGGAGGTCCTGCACGAGGGTGCCCGGCGTGATGGGCTCCTCCAGCCGGTCCAGCAGGGTCTGGGTGATCTTGCGCTGGGCGGCGTAGTCGATCGAGCCGAACCGGGTGCGCAGCTCGCGGCCGAGGAAGACGTTGTCGCGCACGGACAGGTTCGGGCAGAGGTTGAGCTCCTGGTGGATGATCGCGATCCCGCGCCGCACGGCGTCGTCGGTGGACGCGAGCACCACCTGCTCGCCGTCGAGGACCAGCTCGCCCGAGGTCGGCTGCTCCACCCCGGAGAGGATCTTCATCAGGGTGGACTTGCCCGCGCCGTTCTCGCCGAACAGCACGGTGACCGCGCCGCGCCGCACCTCGAAGTCGACGCCGCGCAGGGCGTGCGTGACGCCGTAGACCTTCGTGACGCCGACGGCCCGGAGCACGACCTCGTCGCCGGTCACGAGACCACCTCGACCGAGATCGGCTGGACGACGACGGGCTTGGCGGCCGGCACGGTGTTCGCGGGCGCGACCACGTTCAGCACGCCGACGACCTTCACGGTCTTGCCGGCGAGCGGGCCCGCCTTCTGCAGCTCGGCGGTCATGAGCTTGCGCAGCTCGTCGCCCACCTGCTGGAAGCGCGTCTGGTCGGGGGCCTGGGCGAAGGTGAACCCCGCGGCGTCGCGGACGACCGACCCGTTGAGGGCGGGACCCGCGGCCACGGTCACCACCGTCGGCGCCGCGACGCCGTCGACCTGGACGCGCACGCCCGAGTCCCCCGCCTCCGCGACGGTGCCGAGGACGGTGACCGGGAAGGTGTAGGCGTTCTGGCTCGGCGTGGCGGCCTTGAACGACGTGGCCGCGGCCTTGACGTCGGTCTGCAGCGCCGGGACGACCTGGGCCAGCGGGGCCGCGGTCCCCGGTACGTCGGCCCGGGTCCGGTTCCAGAGCTCACCGGCCGTCGCGGCCGGGTCGAACGGCTTGGGGGCGAGTGCCGCCACCTCGTCGCGGGTGAGGAAGCGGGTGTCCAGCGCCATCACCACGACCAGCAGCACCACGGCGACCGAGCCGACGACCTGCCGGACTCTGCGCCGTGACCAGCTGCTCGCACTGCCGGGAACTGTCAGAGCGGACAAGGCGGTGTCCTCCAGACGATGGTCCGAGTGGTGCAGATCACGTGTCCAGCGGACAGTAATCGAGCCGTGAACATATGTCCATGACAAATGTTCACGGCTGATTCCGGAGGCTCGGACGCCTAGGCTGCGCTGAAGCGTTGAGACGGGGCGGTCGCGACGAGCGAGGTGAGCGGTGGATCTTCTCGGCATCGACGTCGGGACCTCGATCGCGAAGGCCGTGCTGTTCGACGACACCGGAGAGGTGATCCGCAGCGCGAGCAGGCCGATCACGCTGCTGCACCCCGAGCGCGGGCACGTCGAGCAGGACGTGGACGAGCTGATGCGCGAGGTCCGTTCCGCGATCGCGGAGGTGACGGCCTGCGCGGCGCCGTCGCTCGTCGCGGTCACCGGTCAGGGCGACGGCTGCTGGCTCGTCGACGACCGCGGCCGGCCCGTGCGCACCGCGATCAGCTGGATGGACGCCCGCGGCGCGGGGATCGTCGACGACTGGTCGCAGGACGGCACCGCGGCCAAGATCTACTCGATCAACGGCAACGCGGTGTTCTCGGGCTCGATGGCGCCCGTGCTCGCCTGGCTCGACCGGCACGAGCCGGGCACGCTCGACCGCGCCACCACCGCCGCGCACTGCAAGGACGTGGTGTTCGGGCAGCTCACCGGCCTGCGCGCGACGGACAACTCCGACGCCTCGCTGCCGTTCGGCGTCCCGGAGGGCGGCTCGTACTCGGCCGACGTCCTGCGGCTGGCCGGTCTCGCGCACCGGGCCGATCTGCTCGCACCCGTGGTGACGCCGCTGCCGATCGCCCCGAACCGGACGGACCTGCTGCCCGCGTCCGCCGTCGTCACGTCCGGCCCGTTCGACCTGCCCGCCTGCGCGGTCGGCGGCGGCGTCGACCAGCCGGGCGACGGACTGCTGATCATCGGGACCACGCTGGGCTGCCAGGTCCTCACCGAGCGGCTCGACACCTCGGGAGCGCCGTCGGGCATGCACGTCACGACGGCGGAGCCCGGCCGGTGGATGCGGGTCATGGCGGCGATGTCCGGTTGTTCCGCGCTCGACTGGGTGCGGGACCTGACCGGCCTGCGGCAGACGAGTCTCGACGCCGTCCTCGGTGCCTCCCCGCCGGGTTCCGCGGGCGTCGAGGTGCTGCCGTACCTCGCGCCGTCGGGCGAGCGCGCGCCGTTCCTGGACCAGCGGGCCAGCGGCCAGTTCACCGGTGTTCGGCTCACCACCACGCCGGCCGACCTGGTCAGGGCCACCTGCGAGGGCCTCGCCTACACCGCGCGGGAGTGCTTCGAGGCGGCCGGTCTGCGCGGACGGGTCGTGGTGTGCGGTGGTGGTGCGCGCTCACGGGCGTGGCTCGAGATCTTCGCCTCCGTGCTGGGCCGCCCGTTGCACGTCGCGCGCAGCCCCGAGGTGGGGGCGCGCGGGGCGGTGCTGGCCGCGTTGCAGGCGACCGGCGCCGACCACGACCGGACCGCGTGGACCCGGCCGGAGTCCGTCGTGGACCCGGTGCCCGAGCTCGTGCGGCGCTACGAGGACGGCTACCTCCGGTTCCTGCGGCACCGCGAGACGGCCCGGTCGACGGCGTGACCTCGCCGTCCACAAAGGACTGATCCACTTCCGCGCATCCGGTGCGGGTAAAGTGGAATCGTGATCATCCGTCCGGGACATCCATGCTGGGTCGAGCTCGCCACCAACGACACCGAGCGCAGCACTCGGTTCTACGAGACCGTGTTCGGCTGGAAGCACCACTGGACGCGCGACGACGCGGGGCAGGACTACGCGATCGCGTTGCTGGACGACGAACCGGTCGCGGGCGTCCGCCCGCTGGACCGCGCCACCCTGGACTGGACGCCCTACCTGGCCGTCGCCGACCTGGCCGCGGCGAGCGTCAGGGTGCGCGCGCTCGGCGGCACCGTGCTGGAGACCCAGCCGCAGACCGTGCCCGGCCTCGTGGCCAAGGTCCTGGTCGACGACCCGGGCGGCGCGACCGTCGGCATCGCCCAGCCCGTCGACGGCGGAGGGTTCACCGCGGGCGTTCCCGGCTCGCTCGGCTGGCTCGAGTTCGTCACCCGCGGCCCGCGCCAGGCCGACCCGTTCTACCGCGCGCTCTTCGGCTACCGGCAGCAGCAGGTGGGAGACGGCAAGGCGGTCGACCACGTCGTCTACTCCACCGGCGGCGACACCGTGATCGGCCGCGTCCGGATGGCCCCGGACACCCCGGCGACCGTGCCGCCGCGCTGGATCGCGCACTTCACCGTCCCGGCCGGACTCGACTTCACCGAGACGCTGAACCGGGCCCGCACCGCGGGCGCGCGGCTCCGCTTCCAGCCCTATCCCTCTCCCCTGGGCCAGGTAGCGGTGCTCGCCGACCCGCTCGGCACCCGGTTCGCGATCATCGACCCGGACCTCGCGTCGGACTGGGACACCGCCTCACCGGCCGACGACCCCTACGACGACTGACCGGCGAGTGATCGCTCGACCATGCTCCGGCCGGCCGCGATCACGGCCTCGCGGGCCGGGCGGGGCTGCCAGCCGAGCACCCGGCGCGCCTTGTCGTTGGACACGACCTTGACGAACCCGAGGTCGGCGGCGACGGACTTGAGTTCGGGGTTGAAACGGGACGCGAGCTTGACCACGAAGTCCGGCATCGTCCGCGTCGGCACCTTCTTCGCGGCGACGCCCAGGTTCTCCTTTAGCAGCGCCCCGACGTCCTTCAGCGCGATCGACGGTCCACTGGAGACGAGGAAGCGCTGGCCCGCCGCGTCCGGCGCGGTCATCGCGAGCACGTGGGCGGTGGCGACGTCGCGGACGTCCACGATCGGCATCCACATGTTCGGGAACGCGGGCATCCCGCCGTCGAGGATGCGCTGGACGACGTGGTTGGAGCCGGAGATGTCCTCGCCCATCACCGGTCCCATCACCGCGACGGGCAGCAGCGTGACGAGCTCCATCCCGTTGCCCTGCTCCGCGACGAACTCCCACGCGGCGCGTTCAGCCAGGATCTTGCTCTTGCCGTAGGCGTCCACGCCGGGTCCGTTGAGGACGGACCAGTCCTCCTCGGTGAACGGGCCGTGCGTGTGCGGGTGCCCGAAGCCCACGGCGTGGAAGGCGGAGGTGAGCACGACCCGGCGCACCCCGGCGTCACGGGCGGCGCGCAGCACGCGGAGGGTGCCTTCGCGGGCGGGGTCGATCACGTCGTTCTCGTTCTCGACGCGCTGCAGGTGCACGGGCGACGCGACGTGCAGAACGTGCTCGCGGCCCGCCACGGCGTCGGCCCAGCCCTCGTCGTCCATCAGGTCGGCGGCCACGAACGAGAGCGCCGAGTCGTCCTTCAGCCCCGCGTCGGCGAGGATCGCCCGGACGGACTTCTCCTTGCCGAGCGACCGCAGCGTCGCGCGGACGTCGTGGCCCTCCTCCAGCAGCCGGATGATAATGTGGCCTGCGATGAAGCCGGAGCCCCCGGTCACCAGAACGTTCGCCATGTCGTTCACTTTCCCTGGTCAGATGCGGTGTGGTGCGGTCACCGACGATGTTTCGCCCGAACGTGCCGCGCAGCCAGGGCCCCTCGCGGCCTGGGGAGTGACAGGACCCCTCACGGCCCGGCCGGTCGTCTTACCGTGGTGGCATGACCGACGATCCGAACCTGCTCGGCGAGTTCCTGCGGGCACGACGCGAGCTCGTGACGCCCGAGCAGGCGGGCATCCCGGTGCACGGGGTGCGGCGGGTTCCCGGGCTGCGCCGCGAGGAGGTGGCGATGCTCGCGGGCATCAGCGCCGACTACTACCTGCGGCTCGAACGCGGCCGCGACCGCCACCCGTCGATCCAGGTGCTGGAGTCGCTCGCGGACGTGCTGCGCCTGGACGACGACACGCGCGAGCACCTGCTCGGCCTCGCCGCCGACAAACCCCGCCGACGCCGCCGAGCCCGCCGCGAGGTCGTGCCCACCGGCACCGCGAAACTGCTCGCGATGCTGCCGTTCCCGGCGTTCGTCGAGGGCCGCTACCTCGACGTCCTCGCCGCGAACCCGCTCGCGACGGCACTCTCGCCACGCTTGACGGCCGGTGCGAACCGGCTGCGGGACGTGTTCCTCGACCCCGAGGAGCAGGAGATGTTCCCCGACTGGGAGATGGCCGCCGCGTACCTGATCGCCGGGTTCCGCCAGGCCGCCGGCACCGCCACCGACGACCCGCGCTTCATCGAGTTGGTCGGCGAGCTCACCCTCGCCAGTCCCCTCTTCCAACGCCTCTGGGCACGCCACGACGTCCGTCCGCGGATGAGCGCCACCGTCCGGTTCCTGCACCCGCAGCTCGGCGAGCTCACGCTCAACCGGGAGAAGTACCTCGTCAGCGGGACCGAGGGCATCATGCTCGTCGTCTACCACCCCGACGCCGGCACCGAGGCCTCCGACAAGCTCACCCTGCTGGCCTCGGCCTTGCCGGTTCCCCTCCGGTGAAGGCTCACGCGGCCAGGTCGAGCCACTCCCCCACGGCGAGCACGTGGGCACGGCTGCCCGCGTGCTCGCGGAACTCCCGCTCGGGGTCGGCCACCTCGACGTAGCCGGGGATCTTGAACGGCTGCGCGGTCTCGTAGTGCATGGGCACGGCGTGGCGGGCGTCGAGGACGTTCGCCGCCGCGGCCGCCTGGAACGGATCCATGGCGGCGGTGACCGGGCTCGGCGGCTGGAGGTGCGGCGCGTCCACGACAGCGCCGTTGGCGGGCACGAACGCCGCGTCGAACGGGCTGAACCGCCGGGCCACGAGCCACCACCAACCGTGGAACAGCGTGTCGCCACCGTGGAAGACGCGCTGCCCGTCCGCCTCGACCACCCAGTTCAGCTGCGGGTCGCCCAACCCGTCGACCGACGGCACGGCGGTGACCCGGAACGGCCCGAACTCCCTGGTGGACCACGTGTCCACGACCTCGGCCGCGAGCCGGTGGTCCACGATCTCGCGCTCGCTCAGCAACGTCGCCACGTTGTCCACGTCGTCGCCGTACCCGGGACCGGGCCGCAGCACCGGCGCCCCCGCGGGCAGCACGCTCGAGAGCGCCGCCGCGTCCGTGTGGTCGCGATGCAGGTGCGTGACCAGAGCCGCCATCGCCTCACCACTCGCCGCCGTCACACCGACGCCCGGCTTCCAGCCCGTGAACAGCGGCGAGAGGTCCTGCACGTAGTCGATCAGCAGCCTCTTCCCCGCCGCTTCGATCTCCACGCCCGCCCAGCCCAGCCGTCGCACCCGCATCCCGCACTCCTTCGTCGATGATCTGGGCGGAATTTAGCGTACGAGCGTTCTCCAAATCAATAGCGGACGCCCGTACGCTATTCTCGTCACATGTCGCCGCGCCGTTCCGCCGCCGAGGCGCTCCTGACCCGAGCGCGGATCCTCACCCGTGCCGCCGAGATCGCGTCGGAGGAAGGCCTCGAAGGCATCACCATCGGCCGGCTCGCCGAGGAGCTGGAGATGAGCAAGTCCGGAGTGCACAAGCACTTCGGCACGAAGGAGTCGCTGCAGATCTCCACAGTGGACAAGGCGTTCGTCGACTTCTGGCGCCTGTTCGTGGAACCCGCCCTCGCCGAACCGACCGGCCTGCGGCGCCTGCGCGTGCTGTGCGACAACTCCGTGCGATACCTCAGCGAGCCGCCACTGCCCGGCGGATGCCTGCTGACGGCGTCGCTCAGCGAGTACGACGGACGCCCCGGCGCGGTCCGCGACGCCGTGGTCGAGGCGTGGTCGGGCTGGCAGGGTCAGCTCCGCGCCGAACTCGACGCCGCCGTGGAGAACGGCGAGCTCGCCCAGCCGTTCGACGTCGACCAGGCGCTCTTCGAGATCCTGGCCGCGGGCTTCGCGCTCAACTCGGCCGTGCAGCTCGGACAGGCCCCAGCGGCCGCGATCCACGCCCGCCGCGCCATGGAAAGAGCGCTCGTGCAGGCTTGAGGTGTTGACTGGGGATCATGCTGCCTTGGGACGCACCCCTGGCCGGTCGGCTCGACCGGCACACGATCTCCTCCGAGCTGCTGCGCGGGAACCCGCTCGGCGATCCGCACGAGCGGCCGTTGTGGGTGTACGTGCCGCCGGGCTACGACGAGAGCGCCGAACGCTATCCGGCCGTGTACATGATCCAGGGCTACACCGGTCACCTGTCGATGTGGGCGAACCGCACGCCGTTCCGCCAGCCGTTCATGGAGACGGCCGACGCGGTGTTCGCCGAGGGCGCTCCGGGTTGCGTCGTCGTCTACGTCGACGCGTGGACGTCGTACGGCGGTTCGCAGTTCGTCGACTCCCCCGGCACCGGCCCCTACCACTCCTACCTGTGCGACGAGGTCGTGCCATGGGTGGACGCGCACTACCGCACGATCGCCGACCGGGAGTCGCGGGCGATCGCCGGCAAATCGTCGGGCGGGTTCGGTGCGATGATCACGCCGATGCTGCGGCCCGACCTGTTCGGCGCGTTGGCGACGCACGCCGGTGACTCGCTCTACGAGCTGTGCTACCTCGCGGACTTCGGCAAGGCGGCGCGGTCGTTGCGCGGTTACGACCACGACATCCAGCAGTGGTGGGCGGACTTCCGGTCGCGGCCCGCGTTCACCCAGCCTGCCGACATGGACCTGCTCGGGGTCCTCGGTGTGGCAGCGTGTTTCTCCGCTCAGGACGACGGAACGCCTGTGCTGCCGTTCGATCCGGTGACCGGGGCGCCGATTCCCGAGGTGTGGCAACGGTGGCTGGACTGGGATCCGGTGCGGATGGTGGCCGGGCACGCGGACGCGATCCGGTCGTTGCGGGCCGTGTGGATCGACGCCGGGACGCGCGACGAGTACTACCTCGATCTGGGCGCCGAGGCGTTCCGCAGGGAGATCGCTCAGGCCGGTCTGCCGGACGAGCGCGTCCACTTCGAACTCTTCGACGCCGGACATGGCGCGATCGACTATCGGTATCCGCTTTCCTTGGCGTGGCTGGCGGATAGGCTCGCTCGATGATCAGTGATGTGACGTTGCGGCCGGTCGGGGAAGCCGATTTCGACGTGCTGTTCGAGTTCATGAGGGACCCCGAGGCGGTGGCGATGGCCGCGTTCACCGCGAAGGACCCGGACGACCGCGAGGCGTTCGACGCCCACACGCGCCGCAACCTCGCCAACCCCGAGACGACGAACCGCGTGATCGTGGCGGACGGGCGGGTCGTGGGGTCCATCGCGGCGTTCGTGATGGAGGGCGACACCGAGGTCACCTACTGGGTGGACCGGTCGGTCTGGGGGCAGGGCGTGGCGGGGCGCGCGCTCGCGTTGCTGTTGCAGGAGGTCACGGTCCGGCCGATCTACGGCCGGTGCGCGAGCGACAACGAGGCCTCGAAGCGGGTGCTGCTGAAGGCCGGGTTCGAGGTCGTCGGCACGGACACCGGGTTCGCCTCGGCACGCGGTGAGGAGATCGAGGAGACGATCCTCAGGCTGAGCTGAACCTCTCCGTGCCGAGCACGCCGAGCAGCTGGATCTTGTCGAACGCCTCGGTGCGCGGCGGCGCGGTGAGGACCAGCAGCAACTGCGACTGGTCCTCGGTGAACAACGCCTGGCAGTCCACCTCGATCTCGCCGAGCTGCGGGTGGATCAGCACCTTGTGGTCCTCGTACCGGTTGGCCACCTCGTGCCGTTCCCAGAGCGCGGCGAACTCGGCGCTTTCCCTGCGCAGCACGCGGACGAGCTCGCCGGCGCGGGACTTCGAACCCATCGAGGCGTGGGCCGCGCGCAGGTTCGCGACCTGGGCGCGGCTCTGCCGGTCGCGGTCGTGCTCGGGGTAGACGAGCCGTTCGCCGGGGTCGGTGAACCAGCGGTAGATCATGCTGCGGGCGTGGCCGGTGAAGTGCGACGAGTCGCCGAACAACGCTTCGGCGAACCGGTTCTGCACCAGGATCTCGCCGAGGTTCGACAGGATCAGCGCGGGCGTGTCGTCGAGGCGGTCCAGCACCCGGCGCAGCGCGGGCGCGACGTGCGTGGCGGTGACCTGGGGCGACGGGGCATTGCGGCCGGAGACGCGGAAGAGGTAGTCGCGTTCGTCGTCGGTCAGTCGCAACGCGCGCGCCAGCGAGGCGAGCATCTGTTCGCTGGGCTGCGGGCCTCGTTGCTGTTCCAGGCGCGTGTAGTAGTCCGTGGACATCGCGGCGAGCGCGGCGACCTCCTCTCGGCGCAACCCCGGCGCACGCCTGCGCGCACCCACCGGCAGGCCGACGTCCTCCGGCCGTAGCTCCTCCCGGCGGCGGCGCAGGAAGGCCGCGAGCTCCTCACGTTCCATGTGCTCCAGTATCCGGGGGTTCCGGCGCTGAACCAGGGAGCGCCGATCCCCCGATAAGGGCTCTCTGCCGCAGGTCCGGGAATCGCCCGAAGCTCAGTGCCATGGACATCACCGGAAACACCGTCTTCATCCCCGGCGCCACCAGCGGCATCGGCCTGGCGCTCGCCCTCTCCCTGCGGGAGCGCGGCAACACCGTGATCGTGGGCGGCCGGCGCACCGCACTGCTCGAGCAGATCGCCGCCGAGCACCCCGGTGTCGAGACCGTCCGCATCGACACGGCCGACCCCGCGAGCATCGAGGAGGCCGCGAAGGACGTCCTCGCGCGGTTCCCGTCGACCAACGTGCTGATCACCATGGCCGGCGTCATGCGCATCGAGGACTGGCACCGCCCCGAGTCGTTCCTGGAGTCCGCCGAGGGCATCGTCACGACCAACGTCCTCGGCCCGATCCGCCTGATCGCCGCGTTCGTCGAGCACTTCCAGTCGCTGCCGGACGCCACGATCATGACCGTCTCGTCCGGGCTCGCCTTCACCCCGCTCAAGATCACGCCGAGCTACAACGCGTCCAAGGCGGCGATCCACATGCTCAGCGAGTCGCTGCGGCTCCAGCTCGCGGACACGTCCGTGCGCGTCGTGGAGCTGGAGCCGCCGTCGGTGCAGACCGATCTGCTGCCCGGCCAGGCGGAGAGCGAGCACGCCATGCCGCTCGCCGAGTTCGTCTCGGAGGTCATGAGCCTCATCGAGTCGCAGCCCGACGCCCGCGAGATCCAGGTCGAGCGGGTGAAGTTCCTGCGCTACGGCGAGGCTCGCGGCGACTACGACCAGGTCGTCGCCGCGCTCAACGCCCACGACCCGCACGGCAAGTGACTAGGCGGCACCGGGACAGCTGCCGGAGGAGGCCTGTCCGGTCCTGAGGAACCGGACGGCCTTCTCGGCGCAGTCGACGCCCCACAACGACCCGTGCGTGGCGTCGTCGACGGTCAGCACCTGGCCACCGATGCGCTCGCGCATCTCCCCGGCCCAGACGTGCGGGGTGACGGTCTCGTGGCTGTGGCCGACGAGCTGCACCGGGCTGGTGCCGCGCTTGAGCTGCCACGGGGTGGCGGGCAACGGCCAGCCCGCGCACCAGTTGCCGTAGCCGGCACCGTTGCGGAAGAACGGGTACTTCGCGGCGCGGTCCTGCTCCTGCCGCCACGCCTGGTCGGCGGTCGGCGCCTGGCCCTGGTCGTTGCAGACGACGGCGCGTTGCATGAGCAGGCCGCCGTACCAGACCGGGGTGAGGCCGAAGCCCTCCAGATCGGGTTCGTGGCCGGTCAGCGGAGGGACTCCGCCGTCGCGCAGGGCGACGATCGACTCCGCGACCTGCGGCCAGACGGTCCGCTTGTAGGTGAGCATCGAGCGGACGTTGCCGCCGGTGTAGGTGCGCGGCTTGCCGTCCGGAGGGGTGACGGTAACGGGGCTCGCGTCGAGCTTCGCGACCAGGTCGGCGATCGACTTCGTCACCTGCTCGGGTGACGTGCCGAGATGGACCGTCGCGTCCCGTTCGGCCAGCCAGCCCGCGAGCACCTCGTAGTTGGCCTGCTTGGCGGCGGCCGAGCCGAGGTTCATGGTCTCCAGCGTGAAGTCCGCGGGCATCACGGAGTCCAGCAGCATGCGGTCGACGCGGTGGTCGTGGTGGCTGCGGTAGACGGCGCCGAGCGCGGTGCCCCAGGAGATGCCGAAGAAGCTGATCTTCCGTTCGCCGAGGGCGGCGCGGATCAGGTCCATGTCGTCGGCGACGGCCCTGGTGGAGAGGTGGGTCAGCAGGTCGCGGTCGTAGCCGACGCACCGGGCGTTGGTGCGGGCGTTGCGGGCGTAGTCCTGCCGGAACCGCTCTTCGGGGCTCGCCTGCGGGTCCGGTTCAGGGCCGTCCTCCGGCGTGGCCTCGCACTCGACGCCGCCGCTCGACCCGACCCCGCGCGGGTCGAAGCCGATGAGGTCGTGGTCGGTGTTGAGGTCGGCGAACTTCGTCTTCAGCATCAAGGAGGGCATGTCGATGCCCTGGTTGCCAGGCCCACCGGGGTTCATCAGCAGAACGCCACGTCGTTTGTGCTGGTCAGTGGCCTTGATGCGGCTGATGGCGAGGTCGATCTTCCTGCCCTGCGGGCGGGCGTGGTCGAGCGGCACCTTCAGCGTGGCGCACTCGGAGCGGGTGTCCTGCGGGTCCCAGTGCTCCTGGACCTCGCGGCACGGCTTCCAGTCCAGTGTGGACGCCTGCGCTGGTGCCGCGGCGATGAGCGGGACGGCCAGCACGACCACGGCCGCGCACCGCCCCACGACGTTCAGTGCGTTCGACATGGTTCGAACGTAGGCAGCGGACCGGTGCGCGCGGATCATGCGAACGAATGATCCGCGCGCCCGTTGTGCAGCTGATCAGATGAGGCGCGCGTACTCGCGGAACGTCATCGGCTCCCGGCCGATCAGGGCTTTGAGCGCCTGCGCGTCCGCCGCCATGGTCGAGCCGTGCTGTGCCACCCGCGCCGCCACCTCGGTGATGTGGCCCGCCATGTCCGGGTTGACCACGTCCTCCACAGTGGACAGTTCGACCAGCTCCCGGTGCCACTGCTCCGGCGTGACGGGTTCGAACCGGACGGGCCTGCCGTGCCGTTCGGTCAGGATCTCCGCGATCTCGTGGTGGCTCAGCTCCTCGGCGCCCTGCGGGTGGCAGATCGGGCCCGCGAACCGTTCGGGGTGCAGGAACGCGGCCACGGCGAGCTCCGCCGCGTCCCGGCCGTTGATCCAGGCGACCTTGCCCTCGCCGAAGCAGTTGCGGATCACGCCTTCCCGTTCGACGGACCTCCCGTGCAGCGCCGGGACGTTCTCGTGGAACGCGGCGGCGATCCGCAGCACGAGCAGGTCGAGCCCGGCCCACTGGAGGATCTCCTCGGCGAGCCACTGGTCCCTGCCGCGAGCACTCGGGTGGGCGGGGTGCGCCGGTCCCATCGACATCACGACCACGCGTGTGCCCGTTCCCCTTGCGGCGGCCGCGAAGTTGGCCGCCGCCGGGATCACGCCGGCGTCGATCGGGTACGTGAAGTAGGCCTGGTCCACGCCTTCGAGCGCGGGCACGATGCTGCGGCGATCCTGGAGATCTCCTGTCACGACCTCAGCCCCAAGGGCCTCCAACGCTTCGGTGCGTTCGCTGCGGGTGCGGGCGAGGACGCGCACGCCCCTACCTTCTTCTTTCAGTCGTCGCACCAGGTGGGCGCCGGTGCCGCCGTGCCGTCCGGTGGCGCCCGTGACGAGGATCAACTCTTCGCCTCCTGGATCAGGCACGTGCTCGTGGCCGTCGCCAGCAGCCTGCCCGCGCCGTCGACCAGCCGTGCCTCGGCGATGACGGTCCGCCTGCCCTGGTGCACAACGGTTCCGACGCAGGTGACGGTGCCGGTGTCCGTCGTGATCGGACGGACGAACCGCACGGCGAGGTCGAGGCTCGTGTAGCCGGTGCCGGCCGGCAACGTCGTGTGCACGGCGCACCCGGCCGCGGAGTCGAGCAGCGTCGCGTGGACGCCGCCGTGCACCGAGCCGATCGGGTTGTAGTGGAACTCGGCGGGGTCCAGCGTGAACGCCACCGAGCCGCTGTCCACCGACACCAGCCGCATGCCGAGCACCTCGGCGATCGGCGGCGCCGGAAGTTCTCCTGCCGCAACGGCTTTGAGGAAGTCCAGCCCTGCTCGTTCTTGTGCCTCTCGCGCGGTCTGCTTCGGATCGGCCCACGTGACCGTTCTCGTGCGCGTCATGCCACGGTGCCCTTCATCAGCCACTTCGGGCCCTCGGCGTACGCGCTCGCCTCGGCGAAGAACGCGCCGAAGTACGGCCCGACCGCATGCGCTTGGAACGCCTCCACGTCGGCGTAGACCTCGTTGAGGTAGAAGACGTCCGCGTCCTCCTCGTCCGCGATGACCTCGAACCGCAGCGAGCCCGGCTCGTTCGCGAGCGAGTCCTCGGCGGTCCTGCGCGCGACCTTCACGAAGTCCTCGCGGTGCTCCGGCTGAACGGTGAACGACACCAGGAACTGGTACATGACACTCCCTCTCGGCTAGTTCATTCACTGAACTGGACGGACCGTAGCACGGCAGTTCAGTGAATGAACTAGACTGGGACCCATGGCACTGCCCAGCACCTACGCGGACCGCAACTGCTCACTGGCGCGTGCGCTGGAGATCGTGGGCGAGCGGTGGACGTTGCTGATCGTCCGCGACGCGTTCTTCGGCATCAGCCGCTTCGGCGACTTCGCGACCCAGCTCGGCATCCCGCGCGCCGTCCTGACCAACCGGCTGAAGTTCCTGGTGGCCGAGGACGTGCTGTCCCACGTGGACGGTGAGTACCACCTGACCGCCAAGGGCCTTCAGCTCTGGCCCGTGCTGCGGGCGATGATGGCGTGGGGCGACGCCCACTACTCCCCCACCGGCGCGAAGCGCACGTTCCGCCACGAGGCCGACGGCGGCGTGCTGGACCCCCACAACCAGTGCGCGGTGTGCGGCGGAGTGGTTCCCATCGCGCAGACCACCGTCGAACCGGGCCCCGGTTTCGCCGCCGCGAACACCAACCCCGATCCCGTCTCGGCGTTGCTCAACACGCCCCGCCGCCTGCTGGAGCCCCTCTCGTGAACCCTCTCGACAACGCCGCCCACTCGGCTCTCACCGGCCCGCACGCCCACTTCGCCGAGTCCAAGGGCAACGCGCTGCGCTACCCGCCCGACATGTCCCCGTTCACCGCCCTGCCGCTCACCCCGTCCTCCACCGACTGGCTGGACCTGGCCGCCCTGTCGCCCAGAGCGGTCCTGAACGGCCACGCCCCACCACCGGACTGGCACGTCGTCACCCGCCTGCCCCTGTTCCAGTTCGTCGGCCCCGACCTCGTGACGTCTCCGGAACCGGAAGCCGTCGTGCTGGGCGCCGCCGACGTACCGGAGATGCTGGAGCTGGCCGACCTCACGAAGCCCGGCCCGTTCCTCCCCCGCACCATCGAGATGGGCACCTATCTCGGCGTCCGCCGCAACGGCCGGCTGGTCGCGATGGCGGGCGAACGCCTGCACGTGCCGGGCCACACCGAGATCAGCGCCGTCTGCACCCACCCGGACGCCCGAGGCCAGGGACTGGGCACCCGCCTCCTGCTGGCCGTGGCCCACGGCATCCGCGCCCGCGGCGAGACCCCGTTCCTGCACGTGCTCGCGTCCAACACCGGCGCGATCCGCCTCTACGAACGCCTCGGCTTCCAGCAACGCCTGAGCACCGAGTTCCTCGTTCTCGATCACACCGGCACGCCCGTGACGTAGGGTGAGAACACCTGACCGCGCGTCCGCGGTCCTCTTCGAAAAGAAGTCGCCTGGATGATCCAGGACTCTGTCGTTCTTCTCGCCGACTCCGGCGATCGCACCGCGTTCCGCGAACTGGCCGGCGATCTGCAGCACCGAAGCGGCGCGATCGCCGCAGACGTTCCGCCTCTGCTCCCCGTGCTCACACGATGGGCCGAGGACCCCCAGCACCCGTTCAGGGTCCAGGCGATCGGGATCCTCTCCGATCTCGCAGGCACAGCGCGGCGTGCCCGTCCCGAGTGCGTCGACACCGCCTGGGCAGAGGAGTGGCAGCGAGCCGTGCCCCTGCTCCTCGTGCTGCTGAACGACCCCGATCCCGTCATCCGCAGGGCCGCCGCTCTGGCGCTGGGCTACTCCACCGTGGACTCGGCCTCCGCGCTGCTCGCCCGATTTCGGATCGAGTCTGACGACGCCGCCCGCGTCAACTGCGTGATCGCGGCCGGACGGCTGTTGCGAGCGACGTCGAGCGAGTGGCCACCCGATGTGATCGACTGGCTGAACTCCCTGCTCCACCACGAGGACAGCACGGTGCGGTTCGCGGGCGTCCTCGCAGTGCGGGACTGCGGACTCGGCGGCCGGGATCCCCGGCACGTGGACGAGGCCGCGACCTACCTGGCCGCCTCGGACCTCGCCGTGTGGAAGGACATCTCGCCGGAGGGGCGACGCAGTTTCGCGGTGATGCTGGCGCGGGCGAACGACGTGCTCGGGGATGACGGAGACGGGCGAACCCGGCTGGTCGCCGCCCTGCTCGACCACCCTGATCCGATGCGGCGAGTGCGCACGATGGCCGCCGCCAGGAGCGTGATGGAACGCTGGCGCTCCCCCGTTCCCACCTTGCTTCCACTCGTCGCCGAACGACTGTCCGATCAGGACTTCCGGCAACGACGGTCGGCCGCGGACATCCTCGCCCAGTCAGGTCTGGCCGCCGCTCCGTGGACACGGGAACTACTCGCCGTCTGGGACGACGAGCCGGAGGTGGCGGCGAACGCCCGACTCGCCCTGGCCAGGATCGGCGCACCGGAAACCGTGGACCTGATGGCGGACCTGCTCGACACGCCAGGCGACCTCGGAGTCGCAGGCGGCCTCGGGGATCCGACCTCGTGGGTGATCGAGGTCCTCGTGCTGTTGCCGCCCACCGAGCTGCTGGCCGCGGTCAGGCGACGGCTGGCGGCAGCGTCCGATCCCAGGGAGCAGCGGGACTACCTGCGGGTGCTGGCGAAATGGGGTCCGGCCGCCAGGGAGGCGTTGCCGGACATCGCGTCGTTCCTCGGCACGAAGGCCGACCGCTACGCGATCGACGCCCTCATCGCGTTGGACTGCGACGAAGCCTTCGAGATAGTCCGGCCGAGTGTGCTGAAGCGCCCTCCGATCCACGGCCTGGACGCGTTGCTGAGATGGCGACTGACCGGAGAAGTGGACGAACTGCTGCACGCTCCGAACCTCATCGGTTGGGACCGGGTCGAGGTGCGACACGCCTGGTGGCGCATCACCGGTTCGGAAGAGGACGGACGCTCGTTCGCCACGGCCGTACGCCGGGCGATCGAGGCGACGCCTGTGCTCGGCACCTACATGATCGAGCAGATCCGCGGTCTCGGCCCGCTCGGCCCGCTCGCCCAACGGGCCGTGCCGGTGCTGCGGGCGTTGCTCACGACCGACGTGCGTCCCACCCGCTCGATCCCAGATGATGATCTGCTCTGCGCGACGATCCGCGAGGTCGTGGCCGCCGCCGGTAGCGTGAGCGCATGCCACAGATCACCGTCGAGTACTCCGCCGAACTGAGCGAGGCGTTCGACCGCCGCGCCTTCGCCCTCGCGATGCACCGCACCCTCGGGCCGCTGGTGAGCGCCGAGGTGGTGGCGTTCAAGACGCGCTTCCGGCAGATCGAGGAGTCCGTGATCGGGGACGGGTCGCCGGCGGCGATGATCCACGTGCGGGTCGGGTTGCTGACGGGGCGGTCGGTGGAGCTCAAGCAGGAGGTCGGGCGGGTGAGCATCGGGCTCGCGCGCGATCACCTCAAGCCCGTCGAGGGGTTGCCGACGCAGATGACGCTGGAGGTCTACGACATGGATCGCGAGCAGTACCAGAAGGTGGTGCTCTAAGGGAGGATGCCGGCCGCGCTGGTGCAGTACTGCCAGAACGCGACCACGTCCTCGTCGCGGGTGGTGGGGAGCAGGTGGGTCGGGCGTTCGCGGCGGTCGTGCCAGAAGCGGCCGGTCGGCTGGTCGGTCGCGGCCAGCCAGACGATCGTGTCGGCGCCCTCCTCGGCGGTCCGCAGGAACGTCTTCGTCAGGCGGTGGAAGCCGGGCAACGAGCTTGCGACACCTGGTGTGTCGGCCCAGCCCGGGTGCATGGCGTGGACCGCGATGTCGTCCTGGGCGTAGCGGGAGGCGAGCAGCGGCGTCAGGGCCACCTGCATGCGTTTCGTGCGCGCGTAGGCGGTGGCGCCCTTGTAGGTGCCTGTGCGGTATTCGGGGTCGTCAGATCGCAGGCGCTGGGTGTACATGCCGCCCGACGACACGAAGATGACCCGGCCGCCGGTGAGTTTGGGGCGGAGCAGGTCGGTCAGCAGCAGCGGGCCTGCCACGTGCGTGGCGAACGTCAGCTCGTGGCCGTCATCAGTGACCTTGCGTTCCGACGGCAGGACGCCGGCGTTGTGCACCAGCACGTCCAGCTGGTCGAGCTCCAACGACGACGCGAAGTCGCGGACAGAGGAGAGGCTCGACAGGTCGCAGTGGCGGACCTGGACGGTGGCGCCGGGTGCGGCGGCGAGGATGTCCGCGCGGGCCGCTTGACCCTTCAGTTCGTCGCGCACCACCAGGATCACGTCGGCGCCGAGGCGCGCCAAGCCCAGGGCGGCGGCCTTGCCGATGCCCGTGCCCGCTCCCGTCACGACGGCGCGGGCGCCCGGCAACGGGGGCAGGTCGTCCCAGCCCCGGCGGCGGAGCTGGAGGCCCCACCTCGAGTAGCCGGGGACCACCAGTCGGTCCGCGACCGTGTCGAGCACGCCGAGCAGTGCGCTCACCGCTGTGTCTCCTCGCGTTGAAATCAGCCGTACCGCAGGGGTTTCCTCGCCGGGGCCGCGAGCACACGTGACGCCAGCCACGCGAGGCCGTCGGCGGTGGTGGCCGGGGTGCCGGTCGGTTGGACGACGTGGCTGAGGACGGCCCGGGTCATGAGGTCGATCAGGACTTCGATCTGCTCGGCGCCGAGGCCGGTGTCGTAGGCCTCGACCCGGACCATCAGCATCGCCTTCACATCGGCCAGCAACGTGTCGGAGTGCGTGGTCAGCAGCGGCACGAGTTCGGTGTCGGCGCCGTGGGTGGCGGAGGCGATGGCGCGGACCAGCAGGTTGCCCCTGGCCAGGTCGAGGACGTCGCGGACGACGTCGTGGATCGCCTCGACCAGGTCGGCGGGGTGGCGGTCGAAGGCGGCGCCGATGGCGGTGAGGAAGCGGTCGAGCTCGTGCGCCAGCATCGCGTCGGCCAGCGTGTTCTTCGAGCCGATCTCGTTGTAGACGGTCTGCCTGCTGACGCCGACCTGCTCGGCGAGCCGCGTCATGGTGACCGCGGCCCAGCCGTCGCGGGCGGTCATCTCGATCGCCGCCTCGATGATCGGGCGCCTGCGACCGGCGGCCGCGGGAGAAGCCATGGGACTGATCCTAGGCGGCCGTCGCCCGGCCCGGCGCCACGAAGTCGATCTTCTCGCGGACTCCGCAGTCCGGGCAGCACCAGGTGTCGGGGATGTCGGCCCACGGCGTTCCGGCCGGGAAGCCCTCGCGCGGGTCGCCCGTCTTCTCGTCGTAGACGTAACCGCAGCCAGGACACATGCCGCCCGCGGTCGCGTCGCCACGGGTGTCCTCGGCGGAGACGTCGCTGGAATCCGTGCCGCCGTAACGGGCCAGGACCTTCGCGCGCTTGCCGGGCTGGATGTTGGCACGGCCGATGTCACCGCCGAAGTGCGCCTGCACGCGCGGGTCCATCACGCGCCGCCACACCGGCGGCACCAGGGCCAGCAGGATCATGCCCGCGTAGCCGGTCGGCAGCACCGGCGACTCCGCGAAGTCCCTCAACGTCTGGTAGCGGCGGGTCGGGTTCGCGTGGTGGTCGCTGTGCCGCTGCAGGTGGTAGAGCAGCACGTTCGTGGCGATGTTGTTGGAGTTCCAGCTGTGGCTGGGGTCGACCCGCTCATAACGCCTGCGGCCCGGAGCGCCGACCATCTGGCGGAGCATGCCGTAGTGCTCCATGTAGTTCACGACCTCGAGCAGCGAGAACCCGATCACGGCCTGGACCAGCAGGTACGGCACGATGCCGGGGCCGAGCCACACGATCATCGCCGCCCACAGCACCGCCGACATCAGCCACGCGTTGAGCACGTCGTTGCCCAGCCGGTACGGGTGCCGGTCGCGCCGCCCGTAGCGCTTGACCTCGAGCCGCCACGCCGACCGGACCGACCCGAACACCGTGCGCGGCCAGAAGCGGTAGAAGCTCTCGCCGACCCTGCTGCTCGCCGGGTCCTCCGGCGTCGCGACCCGCACGTGGTGGCCGCGGTTGTGCTCGATGTAGAAGTGGCCGTAGAAGCTCTGCGCGAGGGCGATCTTCGACAGCCACCGCTCGTGGCTCTCCTTCTTGTGCCCCAGCTCGTGCGCGGTGTTGATGCCGATGCCGCCGATGCACCCGATCGACACCGCGAGCCCGATCTTGTCGACGACGCTCAGGTCGCCGCGCGCGATCAGCCAGAACGCGAACACGAAGCCGACGTACTGGATCGGCAGGAACAGGTACGTGACCCAGCGGTAGTAGCGGTCGTTCTCCAGCCGTTCGAGCACGTCGTCGGGCGGGTTGCTGCGGTCGAGCCCGGCGAACAGGTCGATCGCCGGGACGATCAGCAGCACCACGATCGGGCCGATCCAGAACCACACGCCCCAGCCCGTGACCGCGTGCATCCCGATCGCCAGGAACGCCAGGGACGGCACGACCAGTCCCAGCAGCCACAGGTACCGCTTGCCGTCCGTCCACTGCTCGGTTGAGCCGACGGGCACCGTTGCCTTCGTGTCGCTCATGCCACACTCCTCCGGAGGTTGACAGAACGGTAGGGCACGTAAAGCCCGTTTGACAATAGGCGCCTATTTGTAAACCGCGAGCAGCGTGGTGGAGCGACGCCGGTACGCGATGGCCGTGACGGTCACGCACACGGGCACATCCGCCAGCACGGCGTAGAGCGCCGAGTCGAGGTCATGAGCGGTCCGTTCGGGAGAACTCCCCCGCCACACGACCACCTCCGCGCGGATCTCTTCACCCGACGTCAGCTCGACGCTGTGCACGGCGGGGTGGCACAGCACGGTCTGCTCGACGAGGAACAGCCGCTGGTCCTCGGACAGCGGCGTGCGCAACGGGACCACTCGGCTGGGGCAGCTGGACAACGGAACTCCTCGGGCTGGTGCGGGCGCCTGCACCGGTGCAGACCACAGCAGCGCCCGGTTCGTCACGCCCATTCACCGGATCGAGGTACCTGACCGAGAGTCCCGTCCGGCCGCGGCTCCACGCCAAGCAGCCGCAGGTAGGCCAGCAACGGCTGGGAGTGACTGTGCAGGTTGGCGATCGGGTACGCCTGCATCGCGATCCCCGATTCGGGCAACGCCCACGTCTCACCGGGCCGGTCGCTCTCCGGCGCGAGGTAACAGTCCGGGCCGGACAGCGTTCCCGTCCACACGTCCGGATACGCGTCCGTGTGCGCGTGCAGGGTCATGCAATGCCACTCGTCCCACGCCAGGTCAGGTTCGTAACGGGAGGCCGCCCAGATCAGTGTCATGTTGACCGACGACCACACTTGTCCCTGCGTGCCTTCGGCTACCGGCCACCGGTGGCGGGCGCCCAGTGGTGAGCCCGCCCGGCAGGTCTCGTCGATCGTGGCGAGCAGGGCGCGGGCCTGGTCCGGGGTCGCGGCGCCGCAGAGGATCGCCCACGGCTGCACTTCGAGCCACAGGTCGTGCTCGCCCACGACACTGCCCGGGCCGTGCGCGCGCCGGAACCAGCGGCCGTTCCACTCGCCGGCGACTCGTTCGCGGAGGGCGGCGGCACGGGAGCGTGCTTCCTCGGCGGTCGCGGTGTCGCCCAGGCGGTCGGCGAGGCCCGCGTAGACCGGCAGCACCCAGGCGGCCATCGCCGAGTTCAGCACCGACTCGCCGCGCTCGATCATCACCTCTCTGTCCACTCCGGACTCCCGGATGGCGAGGTCGTTCCAGTCCGCGTTGAGGATGCGGACGTGCCCGTGCTCGCCCGTGCCCACGACGTCGGCGAAGAACCTGAACTGGCGCCGCAGGTTCTCGCCCAGCGGCACGGGTTCGGCGTCGTAACTCGGGTGGTAGCGGACGGGCACGTCGAACGCCGCGAGGTCGCCGGTCGCGGCGGCGTACTCGGCGGCGAGCCAGAGGGCCCACAGGTTGAGGTCGGACGGGCGGAAGACCTGCGTCCACGGTTGTTTGCGACCGTCGAGGGCGTACGGGAGGTCACCGTCCGGGCTGCCCCACGCGCAGGTGTTGCGCAGCACGGACAGCGCGAGGTCCGGTTCGCAGTGCACCAACGGCAGGGCGTGCTGCAACGGATCCCTTGCGGCGCCGTTGAAACCGTGCCGGAACGAGTAGGCGCTGCCCTGGTTCAGCGTGTGCCCGCCGAGCACCCCGTCCGCGCACGCGCCGCCCGTCAGCAGCGCCGCGTGCCAGGTGATCTCCGGCGTTCTGCCGGTGGGCAGTCGTTCCCGCAGGGCGTTGAGACTGCTGGTGTACAAGGCTTTCGCACCGGCGGGGTCGATCGGGTCTTCGTGGCCGTCGAGGAGACCGAAGCGGAACCACGTGGTGCTTCCTGCCGCGGCCGTTGCGGTGATCTTCAGCGGCCCATCGGTGGCTGCCACGCGTTCACCGCCGATGTGCTCCAGCGCCACGGTCGCCAGGTCCGGCGGGGCGTCGCCGCGCACCGGGCCGAACTCCAGGTGGACTTCCCGCTGGCGGACAACCCATTCCTCCGTCACGTCGGCGCCATCGCTCACGTCGACCCTGATCAGTACCCACGGCAGGTCGCCTTCCGGGCACAGCACCGTGCGTTCGACGTTCGCGCCGGTGAACCGCACAAAGGTCGGGCCGAACAACGGCGTGCCGAACCCGCCTCCGGTCCGTTCGACGAGCCAGCGGCCGTCGAGGTGCTCGTCCCAGAGGCCGAGGAGCCCGTCGCTGTCGGCGGCGAGGGTGATCCGGCGGTTGCCGAGGTGCACCCGGTGCGTGGCCGACGGCGGGTCGAGGATCGGGTCCCACGGCGTCGGGCCCGCCCGGTAGTCGAACGCGGGCAGGCCCTCGGCTGTCGTCCACTCCCCGAACGCGCTCACGGCTCTGAGCGTTCCGGCTTCACCCTCGGGCGGGCAATCGACCGATCAGCGCCAGAACCTGCGCCGACGCTCCGGCTGCGCCTTCTCCGCCCCGGTGAACTCGCGCAGCACGCGCACCGCCCGCGCCCACAGTTCGTCGGTGTCGCCACCAGCCGTGATCGCGGCGATCAGGTCGTGCACCGGCTGGAACTCCGCGCCCTGCCGGGAGGCGAAGAGCGTGCCGAGGCGGCTGGCCAGGTCGGCGAGCAGGTCGCGGCGTTCCCACGCGGGCAACGTCGCGTCGCTCTCCAGCCGTTCGACCTCGCGCGCCACGACGGCCGGCAGGTCGTCCGACGGAGGCGGCGGCGGAACCGGCATGCTCACCATCTTCGGCGCGGCGGGCCGAGCAGCCGCACGAGCCACCGGAGCGCCACCGGGACGCATCCCGTCCATCATGGCCGGAGCGGCCGCGAACGGACCCGGGGCGAACGGGGCGGGCGCCGCCGCGAGCGGAGCACCCATGCCACCGCCGAAGCTCCGCACCGGCATGCTCGGCATCTCCCAGCCCGCGGGCTGCTCGACCGGCTGCGTCACCCGGTGCACCGTCCCGTCGGACACCACCCGCTCGTCCACCGCGACGAACGCCGTGAACCGGCACAGCACGCCGTACTTCAGCGACGTCTCGACGATCTTCGGCTCGACCGACGAGTCGCCTACCGCGTACCGGTCCTCCAGGTCGCGCAGCGCCGCGCGGGCCCACTGCGACCGGACCGACTCCGCGGCGTGCTCGGTGACCGCGACCGTCTCGCGCCAGTCCTCACCGGCCCTGGTCCGCCCGCGCACGGTGAACTCGGCGGGCTTGCCGGTGTACCGGCCGAACGCCACCAGCGGCACGCCCGGATAGATGGCCGTGGGCAGCTTGGGCAGGTCGGAGCCGGGTTCGACCACGACGTCGGTGATGACCGGCGCGCCGATGCGCCGCTGGATGTGCGTCATCGCCTCGTCGAGCCGGTCCTCGCTCTCGACCAGCTCACACCGGCCGGCGCCGGCCGCGGCCAGCCTGCCGAGGAACCCGGCGTTGACGGCCGTGTCGATGCCGACGGCGTGGATGCGCGTCCGGTTGATCAACGGCGAGATGTCGCGCAGCATCTGGTCCTCGTTGCCGACCTGCCCGTCCGTGACGAGCACCAGCACCGGGTCGCGGCCCTGCGCCACGTCGGAGAGCAGACTCAGCCCCTGCCGCAGCGGCTCGAACATCTCCGTCCCGCCGCGCGCCTGCACCTTCGCGAGGTGCTCGACCGCGCGGAACCGGTGCCGGTCGGTGGCCGTGACGAGCGTGCCACCCTGCTCCCGGTCAATCTCGTGGTCGAACAGGAACACGGCGAACGTGTCGTCCGCGGTGAGCGTGTCGACGATCCGCGCCGCCGCCCTGCGCGCCGCGACCATCTTCCAGCCGCCCATGCTGCCGGACCGGTCGAGCAACAGCACGACGTCGCGCGGCCTGGTCTTCGTCTCGGGCTCGGGCGGCAGCACCGTCAGCTGGTACGTGCCCTCGTCGCCCTCGGCGTCCGGCACGCACACGACGGCGGAGCTGTTCTCCTGGTAGCTCAGGCGGAGCACGAAGTCGCGGTCGACCCGCTCCCCCGGCTTCACGGACACGGTGCTGCCCTCGGTGACGACGGTGTGCAGGCTCGACCGCACCTCGCCCAGGTCCAGCCCGCCCGCGTCGATCTCGACGTCGATCGAGAGCTTCACCGGGTTCGGAAAGCCCGGCAGCAGCACGGGCGGCGAGATCCGCGAGGCGTCCGGCACCAGGTCGGTGTCCTGGGCGTGCCCGTCCCCGACCGACGGCCCCGGCAGCGGCTGCCCCGGCACGTACCGCGGCGCCACGACCAGCGGGAACCGGAACGTGCCCGCGCCGTCCTCGAACACCAGCGGCCCGGTGAGCGTCAGCTCGACGGTGACCCGCTCGCCCGCGGGGATGTTGCCGACGCGCATGGTGAAGACGTCCGGCCGCTCCTCCTCCACGATGGACGCCCGCTTGCCGGCCGCGATCGCGTCGTCGTAGGTCTGCCGGGCCTGCCCGCGTTCCTGGAGGTCGGCCACCACCGTGCGGTCGGCGGCGGTCATCTTCATGCCGGTCACGGCGGCGCGGTCCGGCAACGGGAACACGTAGGTCGCTTCGAGCGCGGTGTCGTAGGTGTTCACGAACCCGGTCGTCAGAACCGTGCGGCCAGTCAGGCCGGTGATCTGCGCGCGCACGTCGAGGCGTTCGAGCGGCAGGTTGCCGCGCTCGGTGCGCAGTGCGCCGAGACCCGCGTCCTCGGTCGTCCGGCCGACGCGGTCGGCTTCCGCTTCCCTCATCGGGGCGACGGAGATGGTCATGACGGTTCCCTTTCGGTGAGCAGGCCGCGGGCGGCGAGGAGGTCGAGCAGTGGCTGGGCGGCGGCGGCGATGGCTTCGCGGTCGGCTTCGGTCGGGAGTGCGGGGAGGAGCAGGAACGCGCCTCCGGGGAGAGGGACGCCGGTAAGGAGAGTTGAGGGTTCGGGGGCGAGAACAGGGGCAGGAGCGGCGACGCCAGTGGCTGGGACGGAATCTGCGCCGGCCGCTGGGACGGAAGCAGCGGGTGCGGGCCCTGCGGGTGCTGCCCAGAACCTCGGCCGCACTCCCTCCGCCGGCGCCGCGTCACCCGAGTCGAGCAGGTGCGCCGGCACGCGGGCGATCGCTGTCAGCGTCGCCTCGGTGGCGCCCGTCAGTTCTGCCTGGACGTCCGCCAGCGTCCTCCCCTCCGACTGCAGTCGCTTGATCGCCACGAGCTGGAGCAGGTGGCGCTTCTCGTACAGGGCCGTGCGGCCGCGCATCGCGGACGGTCTGTCGACCAGGCCCGTCGTCGCGTACCAGCGGACTGCCCGCCGGTCCGGGACGTCGCGGACGCGGCCGTTGGGCGCGCCCGAGTACTCCGCCGTCAACGCGGCGGAGACGCGGTCCAGCAACTCGTCGAGCGTCCACACCCCTAGATAGTGACACTGTCATCGTGACAGTGTCAACGAGAAAACCTGATGATGTTCACGCCTGGTAGCCGGGTAGGGTCCGGCGGGTCCGCGTGCCCCTGCAAGCCCATCGATGAGGACGGAGAGCACGAGTGACCACGGACGAGGTCGGCACCCTGACCGACCACAGCGTCGCCTTAGGCCGGTTGAAGACGCAGAAGGCCCAGATCCAGTACGCGCTCGAGCACATGCCGCGCGGCGCCACGGTCGAGGACGTCCGGCGGTGGCTCAGCCGCCAGGGCCAGAGGGCTCCGCACCGGCCGTACGCGAACGCGACCGTGAACGAGTGGCGTGCGCGCAACGGCGTCACCGACACGGCCGGACAGGTCGTGCTGACGCCCGAGCTGATCGCCGAGCTGGACCAGCAGCCCTCCCCCGGACCCGAGCTCCAGCCCGAACCCGCGGCCGAGCCGGCCGAGCCGACGAAGCCCGCCGGCGCCAAGGGGTTCTACCTCGTGGCCCTCATGAGCATCGGGGTCAGCGTCGACACGTCGTGGCGGTTCTTCGAGCAGCGGCTCGGCATCACCGACGTCGTGGAACGGGTGCTGCTGTTCTCCGTCATGGAGGCGGCGCTCATCGCGTGCGGCTGGGCGATGCGCGGCGGCGTGCGACAGAACGGACGACCGGGTCCGGCGCGGCTCGTGGCGTGGGCGTTGACGGCGTTCGCCGCGTTCGCCGCCTTCAGCCTGTCGGGGCCGATCGCCGGTACGGCACGGGTGTTGCTCGGTCCGGTGCTGGGGCTCGTGATGTTGCACCTCGCGCTCGGCATCGAGATCCGGGCCGCGCGGCAGCGGACGACGACGTGGGCGCGCATCGGCCGTGAGCTGCGGGAACGGTTCCTGTCGCTGCTCGGTCTCGGCGACGACGGCCGGGACGCCCTCGCGCGGACCAGGGACAAGGCCGCGCTGCGGGCCGCGAAGCTCGCGCTGGCGGGCAAGGGCACGCCGTGGCGCAGGGCACGGCTGCGCAAGGCGTTGCACGCGTCGAACGTCGCGCACGACCCGAGGCAGAAGGACAAGATGCTGCGCGAGCTCGGTGTACTCCAGCACGCGGACAAGCTCGCCGAGACGAACCAGCCCGCGCCGTGGTGACGTTCACCGACGACACCGCCCAGGCTGCGGAGATCGCCGCGCTGATCAACCGCGTCTACGCCGACGCCGAGAAGGGCATCTGGCTCGACGGCGCCGCGCGTACCGGCGAACAGGAGATAGCCGGCCTCATCGCGGCCGGTGAGATCGCGGTCGCCCGCGACCAAGGCAGGCTCATCGGGTCCGTGCGGATCCACGAGCTGCCGGACGGCGCGGGCGAGTTCGGCATGCTCGTCGCCGCCCCCGAGGAGCGCGGCACCGGCGTCGGCCGCGGGCTCGTCGAGTTCGCCGAGAACTGGGCGCGCGAGCGGAACCTGGCCGAGATGCAGCTGGAACTGCTGGTGCCGCAGGAGTGGGCGCACCCGGTCAAGGAGTTCCTGCGCGCCTGGTACACCCGCCTCGGCTACCGGCTCCAGCGCAGGGACGATCTCGCGACGGCCTACCCGTTCCTCGTGCCGAAGCTCGCGACCCCGTGCGACTTCCTGGTGTTCCGCAAAGATCTCACTGGGTGAACGCTCAACAAGAACGAAACAGTCGCGAGGTACCGTCCGGCTCTCACAAGCCGAGAGTTGAGGGGTACCTGTGCGCCGTCGTATCCGTGGCACCGCCGTTGCCGCGATCGCGCTGACCATGGTGGTGAGCGCGTGCGCCAAGGACAACGGTGGCACCACCACCACTCAGACCGGGAGCGCCTGCGAGTTCGCGACGCCGCCCACCGCGCCCGCCACGTCGCAGGCAGCGGCCACCGACAGCAAGAAGGTCGACGGCAGCGCGTTGAAGCTCGGCCTGGCCTACGACATCGGCGGCCGGGGTGACGCGTCGTTCAACGACCTCGCCGCCGCCGGGTTCGACAAGGCGATCGCGGACATGGGCGTGAAGAAGGAGAACACCCGCGAGCTGTCCGCCGCCCCGAACGAGGACGAGACCGCCAAGCAGACCCGCCTGCGGCAGCTCGCGACGGAGGGCTTCAACCCGATCGTCGGCGTCGGCTTCGCCTACACCGAGTCGCTGAGGGTCGTCGCGCCGGAGTTCCCGAACGTCAAGTTCGGGCTGGTCGACTCCGCCGTCGAGGGCGTCGCCAACGTGACGCCGCTGGTGTTCGCCGAGCAGGAGGGCGCGTTCCTCGCGGGCGTCATCGCCGCCTACCAGAGCAAGAAGTGCCACATCGGCTTCGTCGGCGGCGTGGACATCCCGCTGATCCAGAAGTTCGAGGCGGGCTACAACCAGGGTGCGAAGACCGCGGCACCGAAGATCGCGATCGACAAGAAGTACATCACCCCGGCCGGCGACTTCACCGGTTTCCAGGACCCGCCCAAGGGTCAGGAGGCCGCGAAGGGCCTGATCGACAAGGGTGCCGACGTCGTCTACCCGGCGGCGGGCGCGTCCGGCATCGGTGTGTTCGCCGCGGTCAAGCAGGCGGGTGTGCTGGCGATCGGCTGCGACGCCGACCAGTACAACCAGCCGTCGCTCGCCGCGAACCGCGACGTCATCGCGGCGTCGAGCCTCAAGCGCGTGGACGTGGCCGTCTACGACTTCTTCCACGCGGCCGCGGGCAACGACCTCGCGTCGCTGCCGAAGGTGTTCGACCTGAAGTCCAACGGCGTCGGGTACGCGACGTCCGGCGGCAAGGTCGACGCGACGCTGCAGGGCATCGTCGAGGGCTACAAGGCGCAGATCATCGAGGGCAAGATCAAGGTCAACGACAAGATCTGACCGTGCCGGGGAGTGCCGGTGTCGCCGGCACTCCCCTCGCACTCAGGTCACCTCGACTCGCTCCGGCGCGTGCTCACGGGTGTCGTACCGCCAGAACGACCGCGCGCTCACCGCCGCGGCCAGCACGACCGCGATGCAGAGCACGGCCGCGCCGGACCACGCCAGCGTGAACGTCGTGGCCGCCGCCATGAAACCCGCCCGCAGGTCACCGAGGCGCGGTCCCCCGTTCACGACCACGGTGAACACCCCCTGCAGACGTCCGCGCAGCCGGTCCGGCACGAACGTCTGCAGGATCGCCTGCCGGTAGACGGCGCTGACGAAGTCCGCCGCACCCGCGACGATCAGCAGCAGCACGACGGCCCACAGGCTGTGCAGGAACCCCGCGACGGCGATGGCCGCCGACCAGACCACGACGGCGAGCGTGAGCGCGA
Source organism: Lentzea sp. NPDC058450 (assembly GCF_042721395.1). Taxonomy (NCBI): domain Bacteria; kingdom Bacillati; phylum Actinomycetota; class Actinomycetes; order Pseudonocardiales; family Pseudonocardiaceae; genus Lentzea; species Lentzea sp. NPDC058450. Next base: position 98,552 of record NZ_JBHXLO010000001.1, on the reverse strand, counting down.
CCCCCTGCCGCCGCACGCCACCGATCCAGCCGCTGAGCAGGCCCGCGAGGATCGACCCGGCCGCGATCGCCGAGTACAGCGGGCCGACACCCCCGTCGAACCTCGTCGCGGCGGCCTGCGGGAACAGAGCTTCCGGCGTCGCCAGCACCATCGCGGCGATGTCGACCGCGAACGACATCATCAGCACCGGGTTGCCGCCGAGGAACCGCAGTCCCTCCACGATGGACTTCAGCCCCGGCCTCCCCAGCCCGTCGGCCACGCCGAACGACGGCAGGCGGATCGTGGCGTACAGCGAGGCCGTGAACAGCACGGCGTCCGCGGCGTAGGCGAGGCTGAACCCTCCCGGCAGTCCGATCAGGACACCGGCGACGAGCGGCCCCAGCACCTGCCCGAGCGTGGAGACCGTGTAGCTCAACGCGTTCGCGGCCGGCACGAGGTCGGCCGGCACCAGCAACGGCAGGATCGCGCCCCTCCCGGACGCCGACACCGCGAAACTCGCCGACTGCACGGCCACCAGCCCGAGGATCACCACGGGCGAGCGCACCTCCGCGAGACTCTGCGCGAGGAGCGCGAGCGTCACGACCCACGACACCGACGACGACACCAGGACCAGCTTCCGGCGGTCGACCGCGTCCGCGATGGCACCCCCGTAGAGGCCGAAGACGACGACCGGCAGCAGCCCGACCACTCCGCTGAGCCCGACCACGAGGGACGACCGCGTCAGGTCGTAGAGCTGCACCGGCACCGTGACGGCGGTGATCATCATGCCGACGACCGCGGTGCCCTGCCCCAGGAACACCCGCCGGTAGGCGGGAATCGCGAGCGGCCGGGTGTCGGCGAAGAACCTTCTCATGCGTCCACGGTGATCCACTCACCGCCGGAAGACTTCCGATAAACTGCCCGCTCGTGTCGCAATACCGCCATGAATCCGAGGCAGGCACCGTCATCGAGCCGCACCGGCACGACGGCGACCACCAGTTGCTCTACGTCAGCAGCGGGATCTACGCGACGAAGACCGAGCACGGCACGTGGGTCGCGAGCGCCCAGCGCGCGATCTGGACTCCCGCCGAGACCTGGCACGAACACCGCGTCTACGGCCGCACGTTGGTGCACCTGCTGCGTTTCCCCGCACACGAGGTGCTGTTCCCCGGCAGTCGTCCGACCGTGATCGCCGTGTCGCCGCTCCTGCGCGAGCTGCTGATGGCCTGCACCGAACCCGGCCTGCCCGAGGACGAGGCGCAGCGGCTGCGCGCGGTGATCCGCGACCGCGTCCGGCACGCGGACCTGGCACCGCTGGCCCTGCCCGCGGCCACGGAGCCACGCCTCGCCGACGCGTGCCGCCTCGTCACCGACGACCTCAGCGTCCCGCGCACGATCACCTGGCTCGCGGCCAGGACGGGCACCAGCGACCGGCACCTGGCGCGCCTGTTCCGCGCCGAGTTCGGCACGACGTATCCCCAGTGGCGCACCAACGTAAGGGTGTTCCAGGCCATGATCGAGCTCAGCGACGGCGCCACCGTGACCGAGACCGCGCACCGGTGCGGCTGGGCCACCACCAGCGCCTTCGTGGACACGTTCGCCCGCACGATGGGCCAGACGCCGGGCGCCTACCGGGCCGCGGCGATGCCCTGAAGCACGCAGTTCGGATATGCGGACGATACGGTCCCTGCCCTAGCCTCGGGGCAGTGGACAGGGCCCCCGGTTTGAGCGTCCGCCTCAAGCTCACGATCAGCTACGCCGGTTTCCTCGTGGTCACGGGCATCCTGCTGATGGCGGCCGTGCTCGCCTACTACACCTACCTCCTGCCCGACGGCTGGATCCTCACGCCCACCGGCGACTTCCTGATCAACCGGACCCGCCTCGCCGCCTCGTTCGCGCCGTTCATCGCCGGGGTGCTGTGCTTCCTGCTGGTGTTCGGGCTGCTGGGCGGCTGGTTCCTGGCCGGGCGGATGCTCGCGCCGCTGGACCGCATCACGCACGCCACGCGCGTCGCGGCCGGTGGGTCGCTGGCGCACCGGATCGCGTTGCCCGGCCGGTCGGACGAGTTCCACGAGCTGGCGGACGCGTTCGACGCCATGCTGGGGCGGCTGGAGACGCACGTGGCGGAGCAGCAGCGGTTCGCGGCCAACGCGTCGCACGAGTTGCGGACGCCGCTGGCCGTCACGCGGACGTTGCTCGACGTGGCGCGCGGCAGCCGGGAGCCGGACGAGCTGGTGGAGCGGTTGCACTTCGTGAACGCCCGCGCGATCGACCTCACCGAGGCGCTGCTGGTGCTGAGCCGGGCCGATCAACGGTCGTTCGCGCGGCAGCGGGTCGATCTGTCACTGGTCGCCGAGGAGGCAGTCGAGACGCTGCTCCCGTTGGCGGAGAAGCACGGCGTCGTGGTCGAGACGGCCGGGGAGATGGCGTTCGCGGCCGGGTCGCCCGCGTTGTTGTTGCAGGTCACCACGAACCTGTTGCACAACGCCATCGTCCACAACGTCCTCGACGGCACGGTGCTGGTCACGACGGCCGCCGGGCCCGCGTTCGGCACGCTGACCGTCGAGAACACCGGGCCGCAGCTCACCCACCAGCTGGTGGAGACGCTGACCGAGCCGTTCCAGCGCGGGACGACGAGGGTGCGCGGCGACCAGGCCGGCGTGGGGCTCGGGCTGGCGATCGTCAAGAGCATCACACAGGCTCACGACGGGACGCTCGCGCTGACTCCCCTGGCCGGAGGCGGACTGCGGGTCACGGTGCGGCTGCCCGCACCGTGACCGACTCAGGCGATCGGGAAGTCGAAGTAGGTGTCCGGGTAGGGCTCGTCGATCAGGGTGTAGTGCCACCACTCGGTGTCGTAGCGCCGGAAGCCGCAGGCCTCCATGATCGAACAGAGGTGCCGCCGGTGCGCGGCCTCGGCGACGGGAGCGCCGTGGTGCGAGACCGGGTCCATCAGGTCGTGGCCGCCGCCCATCGCGACCAGCTCGCTGGACTCCAGGTGGTAGAGGGTCAGGTCGACCGTTCCCCCTCGACTGTGGCCGGATTTCCTCGCCACATAACCCTTTTCGAACATCTCGGCCCGGCTGATGCGAGGGTGGAACCGGGCCTTCGTGGCCGGGTCGTCGGGCTCGGCCGCCCAGCGCAGGAAGCGGTCGACGGCGCGTTGCGGGCGGTAGCAGTCCCACAGCAGCAGGCCGAAGCCGAGGGACTCCGCCTTCTGCTGGGCCATGTCCAGCGCCGCGCACAACGCCGTGGTGCCCACGACCCGGTTCACGAGGTAGCCGTCGACCGGGGTGCCGGTGAAGTTGTCCCAGGTGGCGTACTTGGCGTCCCAGCGCACCCCGGGAACGTGCTCGTCGACGAACACGAAGTCCGGGTTCACCGGAGCTTTCCCGTCAGTGCCAGGGAGACGAGCCGGTCGATCACGTCACCGAGCGACAGGCCGGCGGCGGCCATCATCCGCGGGTAACGGCTGTAGGAGGTGAGGCCGGGCATGGTGTTGACCTCGTTCAGCACGACCTTCCCGTCCGGCGTCAGGAACACGTCGACCCGTGCGAGACCCGAGCAGCCCAACGCCCGGTAGACGACCTGCGCCGTCTCCCGCACCAGGGCGCGCGACTCCTCGGGGATGTCGGCGGGCACGACGAACGCCGAGTTCTCCGACCCCGTCTCGGGCGTCTCCTCCTGGTGGATGCGGAAGAAGCCGTGGGTCAGGGCGACCCGGTCCAGTTCGCCGACGACGAGGTCGTCGCCGCTGCCGAGGATCGAGCAGCCGATCTCGCCGCCCACCACGGCCTCCTCGATCACGACCTTGGAGTCGTACTGCCGGGCGACCTCCAGCGCAACCGCCAGCTCGTCCTCTGTGGACACCTTGGTCACACCGAACGACGACCCAGACCGCGCGGGCTTCACGAACACCGGCCAGGTCGGCGAGTCCGGCACGTCGGTCCAGAACCGCGGCGTCGCCACCCCCACACTCCGCGCCACGAGGTAGGTGAGCGTCTTGTCCATGCACAGCGCGGAACTCTGCACGTCACACCCGACGTACGGGATGCCCGCGAGTTCCAGCAGGCCCTGCACCGAGCCGTCCTCCCCCTGCCTGCCGTGCAGCACGGGGAACACCACGTCGAGCCCGATCACCTCGAACGACCCGTCGCCCAGCACCACCAGCCCGGCGGGCGAGAGCACCACCGGCCGGCCGTCGGCGGCGTCCGGGCCCGCGCACAGCAGCCAGTCACCGCCACGGGTGATCTTGATCCAGAACGGGTCGTACCGCTCGCCGTCGAGGGCGCGCGCCACCTCCCCCGCCGACTTCACCGAGACGGGGTGCTCCTCGAACGCCCCGCCGAAGAGCACGCCGATCCTGACCTTGCTCATGCCGTTCCCCCGAAGTTCGAACAGTGGACGAGAGTGTTTTCCACGGTGTCGCTCAGCGCGTGATCCGTGTAATAAGCCGTGTGCGGAGTGATGAGCACGGCGGGCATCGCGCGAAGTCGGACCAATGTTTCGAGATCGACCTCACGGGCACGGCAGTCGGTGTAGAAGATTCCTTCCTCACCTTCCAGCACGTCCAGTGCCGCACCGCCCAGCCTGCCGCTTTCCAACGCCTCGACCAACGCCTTGGTGTCGACCAACGGCCCGCGCCCGGTGTTGATGACGAACGCCCCGGGCTTCATCGACGCGATTCGGTCGCGATCGAGCAGATGACGGGTTCCCGCGTTCAACGGCGTGTGCAGCGTGACGACGTCACTCACGCGCAGCAGGTCGTCCAACGGCACGTAGTCGGCGGAGTTGCGCGGCCTGCTGTCGTGCGCCACCACGCACCCGCCGAACCCCCGCAGCCGATCCAGCACCGCCACCCCGATCCGCCCGGTGCCGATCACCCCGACGGTGAGATCCCGCAGCTCACGACCACGCGAGCCGAGCCGGTAGTCGTGCAGGTCGGCTCGCCCGAGCACGGACCGGACGTCGCGCAGGAGCATCAGCGCGAGCATCACCGTGAAGTCGGCGACGCTGTCCGGCGAGTAGGCGACGCCGCCGACCCCGATGCCGACGCTCGCGGCGAACTCGACGTCGATGTGGTCGACCCCGATGCTCCGCGTCGACACGTGGCGAACACCGGCACGACTCAGCGCGGAAAGCGCGGACCGGGTCACCTGGGTCTTGTGACCGACACTGACGAATTCGTTCCCGGACGCCAGCGCGGCATTCTCCGATGACACCGGTGCTTCGACAAGAGTCGGCGTCACGCCGCACCGAGGTGCCATTTCCTCGAACAGGACGGCCTCGTCCGGCTCACACCCGTAAATCGTGATGCCTGTTGCCATGAACCCGAGTCAAGACAGCACGGCGTTGCCACCTCGTATGCGGTTTCCGATATGCGGGCGATATGCCGTCGAGAACTCTGTATCCTGTCGAACCATGTGCTACCACGCGTTCAACGGCGCCTTTCGCCACTACGTGTGCGTGGCGTGCCGCCTCTCGTTCAAGGGCAGCACCTGGCCGATCCGCAGGCGCGTCTGCCCTGGCTGCCGCGACGAGCTCGTGTTCGCCGGCTACGACTTCGCCGCGCCCCGGCGCAGCGACGTGAAGGCGTGGTCCGTCGTGGCGACCGTGCTCGCGGAAGGCCTCACCTACGACCACCGGCCGGGCTGCGGCTGCGCACCACGCCGGGAGTTCCGGCCCAGGACCCGGGCTCAGGTGCGGGCGCGGCGCCAGGCAGCCGAACGGCTCGGCCTGCCGCTGTCGGCGACGCTCGCCCGCCGAGACGTCTAGGCGGTCCGCACCAGCAGGTCCATCGTCACCGGCAGCTCCACCCGCAACGCCTCGACGACGTCCGCGTTGCCCGACAGCTGGTGCAGCAACGCGCGCTGGAACAGCCCGTCGAGCGTCACGTAGACGATCGCGGACGACGCGGCGGGCGTGCCGCCGAGCAGTTCGGCGTAGCGGTGGACCACCCGCCACACCATGGCCTCGCGGTGGCTGTCGATCTCCAGCACGTCGGCGCGGAACGACTCGTCGAACAGGCTCTGGTTGCGCAGGTCGTACCAGAGGCGGTGCAGCGTCGCGTCCTGCTCGAGGGTGTCGAAGAACATCGCCACGAACTCGTCGCGCAGCTGCGCGGCCGTCTTGGAGGTGGCCACGACCTCGTCGTAGCGCGTCACGCAGACGACCTCGTACTGGCGGACCGCCTCGGTGATCAGGTCGCGCTTGTCCGCGAAGTAGTAGTGCAGGACGCCGTGCGAGAACTCGGAGTTCTGCGCGATCTCCCGCAGGCTGGTGCGCGCGTAGCCCAGTTCGGCCAGCGTGTGCAGGGTCGCCACGGCGAGCTCCGTCCGCCTGGCGTCGAACTTGTCGACCTGCCGGCGGGCGATGCGGTCCTGCTTGCGCGAAGCGACTTCGGTCACGCCTCGGAGCCTACCGTTCACTGCGACAAACCTTGACCGTTCGTCCAAAAAATCTTGGACAGTCGTCAAGGAAAATCTTGACGACTGTCCAGGAATAACTAGTGTGTGAGCCATCTCACCGAGGAGGCGACTCAATGACGAGTTATCAGCTGAGCGGGCGGAAAGCGCTGGTCACCGGGGGTGCGCGAGGGCTCGGCGCGGGCATGGCCCAGGCGCTGGCGCAGGCCGGGGCGGCGGTCCTGATCGGCGACGTCCTGGAGGAAGAGGGCAAGCAGACGGCCCAAGCGCTCCGCGACCAAGGCGCCGCAGCGGAGTTCGTCCCGTTGGACGTCACCGACGACGAAAGCTGGGCCTCCGCGGTGAGCACGGCCGTCGACACCATCGGCGGGCTCGACATCCTGGTGAACAACGCGGGCATCGAGATCACGAGCCTGATCACCGAACTGAACCCGGCGGACGTCCGCAAGATGCTCGACGTCAACGTCCTGGGCACCGCGCTCGGCCTGAAGCACGGCCTGCGCGCCATGCGTCCCGGCGGAGCGGCGGGCAACGGCGGGTCGATCATCAGCATCGCGTCCGTCGCGGCCACCATCGCGTTCCCCGGCATCAGCGTCTACTCGGCGACGAAGTCCGCGATCGACCGGCTGACCAGGGTCGCGGCCGCGGAGTCCGGCAAGCTCGGCTACGGCGTGCGGGTCAACTGCATCTACCCCGGCCTCACCCCCACCGCGATGGGCAACCAGCTGGCCGTCGACTGCGCCGAACTCGGGCTCTTCCCGTCGGTCGAGGCCGCCGTCGGCGCGGTCGTGGAACTGACGCCGCTCGGCCGCCTCGGGCAGGTCGACGACATGGCCGACGCCGTGGTGTTCCTCGCGTCCGACGCCTCGAAGTTCATCACCGGCGCGGGTCTGCCGGTCGACGGCGGAATGGGGATGTGAACCAGATGCCCACCGACAAGCCCGTCGTCGTCTACGGCGCCTCCGGCTACACCGGCCGGCTGATCTGCGAGTACCTGCGCGAGTACGGCATCCCGTTCCTCGCCGCCGGACGTGACGCCAAGCGCGTCAAGGAAGCCGTCGACGCGGTGCCCGGCATCGACACGGTCTCCTACGACATCGCCGAGGTCGAGCACTCCACGGAGGCGCTGACCGAGGCGTTCACCGGCGCCAAGGTCGTGCTCAACACCGTCGGACCGTTCTCCCGCTACGGCCACGAAGCCGTCCAGGCCAGCCTCAACATCGGTGCGCACTACACCGACACCAACGGCGAGCAGGACTGGATGATCGACGCCGACGCCCAGTACGGCGCCGAGTTCGCGAAGCAGGGCCTGCTGCTCTCCCCCGGCATCGCGCAGATGTACACGGTCGGCGAGATCGCCGCGCAGATCTGCCTGGAGCAGCCCGGACTGGACACTTTGGACATCGGGGTGTTCTGGAAGGGGTATCCGACCGTCGCTTCCACCAACACCATCCTCACCAACGCGGCGTTCGCCAAGGCGTACTACCTGGAGCAGAACGAGTACGTGGAATGGCCGCCGGACGCGGGCCTCTACGAGCTCGTCGTGCCGGGCCAGCACGAGCTCGGCCTCGCCCTGCCGTGGGGCGGCACCGCGCACCCGGTGTGGTTCAAGCGCGACCCGCGAGTGGCGTCCGTGCGCGCGCTCGGCGGCGTCTTCAACCGGCCGTTGATGCTGGGCGTGCCGCAGATCGTCGCGGCCGCGCTGGAGCAGATGGAGGGCAAGTCGGACGCGGAGAAGTACGAGATCGTCGACGCGTTCTCGGCGCAGGTGCGCAGTGAGATGCCGCCGCGCGAGAACCCGCGGATCAACATCTCGCTCGACTCCGTGCACGCGTCCGGTCCGCTGGGCAGGGCGAGCTGCGTGATCCACGGCAACTGCAACTACAAGCAGACGGCGTTGCTGAACGTGCACGCCGCCGTGCACCTGCTGCAGGACGCCCCGCGGCGGGTCGGGTTCGCGTCGGGCTGCCAGGCGTTCGGGCACCGCGAACTGCTCGGCGCGCTGCGGTCGTTCGGCCTGGTGCTCGACCCGATCGTCGAAACGCACCGCTGATGCGTCTCAGCGACTACCTGGACAAGGGCGCGTCGCTCGGGGGCGACGCGCCCTGCCTCACCGTCGGCGGGGTCTCCCAGACCTACGCCGAGGTCCAGCAACGCTCCCGGGACATCGCGGGAGCGTTGCAGGGCAGCGGAATCGCGGTCGGTGACCGGGTCGCCGTGCTGTCCGCGAACGACCCGCTGGCGCTCACCTGCGTGTTCGGCATCTCGCGGGCCGGGGCGGTGTGGTGCCCGGTCAACCCGCGCAACGAGGCGGCGGAGAACCGCGAGCTGCTCGACCTGTTCGGCTGCCGCTGCCTGTTCTTCCAGGCGAAGTTCGCTCCCCTGGTCGAACGGATCCGCGGCGACCTGCCCGCGTTGACGATCCTGGTGTGCCTGGACGGCGAGGTCGACGGCGCCGTCCCGTTCGAGGCCTGGCTCGCGAAGTTCGGCCGCGAGCCGGAACCGGTGTTCGTGCCCGACGACGACCTGTGCGTGCTGGCGGGCACCGGCGGCACGACCGGGCGCCCCAAGGGAGTGCGGCTGACCGGGCACAACCTGGAGACCGCGACCGCGCTGACGCTGATGAGCTACCCGTTCGGCGTCCGGCCCCGGTACCTCGCGCTCGCGCCGCTGACGCACTCGGCGGGCGTGCTGACGTTCCCGATCATGTCGATGGGCGGCGAGACGGTGATCATGCCGGCGCCGGACCTCGGCGAGTTCCTGGCGTTGATCGAACGCCACCGGATCACGCACGCGTTCCTGCCGCCGACGGTGATCTACGGCCTGCTCGACCACCCGGCGCTCGACGAGACGGACCTGACCTCGTTGCGCTGCCTCTGGTACGGCGCCGCGCCGATGTCGCCGGTGCGGCTGACCGAGGCGTTGCGGCGGATCGGGCCGGTGATGGGTCAGCTCTTCGGGCAGACCGAGGCGCCGAACATGATCGCGACGCTCGCCCCGGCCGACCACTTCCACGCCGACGGGTCGGTCGCGGTCGAGCGGTTGGCGTCGGCGGGACGGCCCTCGCCGTTGACGCAGGTCGCGATCATGGCAGCGGACGGCAGCCTGATGCCGGCCGGGGAACGCGGCGAGATCGTGGTGCGCGGGCCGCTGGTGATGGCCGGGTACCACGAGAACCCGGCGGCGACGGCCGAGGTGAGCACGTTCGGCTGGCACCACACCGGCGACATCGGGTACCTGGACGCCGACAACTTCCTGTTCATCGTCGACCGGGCCAAGGACATGATCATCACGGGCGGGTTCAACGTGTACTCGGCCGAGGTCGAGCAGGCGTTGCGGGCGCACCCGGCGGTGCAGGACAGCGCCGTGGTCGGGCTGCCCGATCCCAAGTGGGGTGAGCGGGTCACGGCCGTGGTGCAGCTGCGGGCGTCCGGTGAGGCCGAGCCCGACGCGTTGATCGCGTTCGTGAAGGAACAGCTGGGTGGCGTGAAGGCGCCCAAGCAGGTGGAGATCTGGCCGGACCTGCCGCGGTCCAAAGTGGGCAAGGTGCTCAAGGCCGAGATCCGCGCTCAGCTTTCCGGGAACTGAAGTCGTTCTTCACCCGACCTGTGTCGTGTGAGGGTGGACAAGGCTGTCGTGCTCGCGACGGCCATCTCGGTTTCCTGCGTCGTGGCCGTGGTTCTGTGGGCCGGTGACGTGCACGCGTTGCTCGGCGACAGCGATCCCGGACGGCTGACTTCGCTGACGTTCGGGCTGGTCAGGACACTGGCGAACGCGGCAGGGACGGTGACGATCGGCGCGTTGGTGTTCGGGGCCTTCGTGGTTCCGGCGCCGCCTCGGCGTGCTCAGCTCACCGCACCTGCCTATGCGGCGGTGCGCACGGCGGCCAACGCCGCGGCCGTGTGGGTCGTCACAGCGGGGTTCGCGGTCGTGCTGTCCACTGCGGACGCCACGGGTCAGCCGCTTTCCGTTGTGGTGGAGCACCTGCCGGGGTTGGTCGGGGCCACCGAGGAGCCCAAGGCGTGGCTGGTCACGTTCGTGGCGGCGGGTGTCGTCGCGGTCGGCGCGCGGGCCACGTTGACGTGGACCACCTCGGTGTTGTGGGTGCTGCCGGCGCTGGTCGGGGTGCTGGCGCCGGTGATCACCGGGCACGTCGCTAACGGAGCGTGGCACGACGTCGCCACGAACGCGATGGTGTGGCACATCCCTGCTGCCGCGGTGTGGATCGGCGCTTTGGTCGCGTTGCGGCCGCGCGTCGGCGACGAGGTCGTGTTGCGCCGGTACCGGCTGCTGAGCAACTGGTGCATCGCCGTGCTGGTGCTGAGCGGGTCGGTCGTCGGCGTGGTCCTGGCAGGGCCGGATGTGCACAGCGGGTACGTGGTGTTGTTGCTGCTCAAGGTCGCGGTGTGTGCGCTGGTGCCGCTGCTCCGGGCGCGGTGGGGCGTGCGGCGGCCTCTGGGCGTCGAACTCGTCGCGGTGGGGCTCGCGCTGGGGGCCTCGACCGGGCTGGCTCATCTCGTGCCGCCGGCGTGGAGCGTGGTGCGGCCGTCTCCGCAGGAAACCCTGATCGGGTACGAACTTCCGGCTCCGCCGTCGTTCTCCGAGCTGGTGCTGGGCTGGCGGTTGGACCTCGTGGTCGGGCTCGGTGCCCTCGTGCTCGCCGTGCTGTACGTGCTGGCGGCGCGGCGGGTGCGTTCCTGGCCGGTCGGGCGGACGGTCGCCTGGCTGCTGGGGTGCGCGGTGCTGCTGGTGGTGACGTCCTCGGGCGTCGGCCGGTACGCGGCGGGCACGTTCAGCACGCACATGGTGGCGCACATGGCGTTGAACATGCTCGGGCCGGTGCTGCTGGTGCTCGGCGGTCCGATCACGCTGGCGCTGCGGGTGTTGCCACCGGGCCCGCGGGTGTGGATCAAGGCTCTGCTGCACTGCCGGATGGCGCGGTTCGTGGCGCATCCGGCGGTCGCCGCGATCACCTTCGTCGGGTCGTTCTACCTCCTGTACTTCTCCGGCCTCTTCGGTGCGGCGATGCCGTTGCACTGGGCGCACCAGCTGATGAACGTCCACTTCGTGCTGACCGGGTACGTGTTCTTCTGGCTGGTGATCGGCGTCGATCCGGCGCCGCGGTCGTTGCCGCACCTGGCGAAGCTCGGGTTGTTGTTCGCCGTCATGCCCTTTCACGCGTTCTTCGGCGTGATCCTGATGAACAAGCAGACCGTGATCGCCTCGAACTTCTACCGGTCGCTCGACCTGACGTGGGTGCCGGACCTGCTGACCGACCAACGGCTCGGTGGCGGGATCGCCTGGGCCACGGGCGAAATACCGATGCTCGTCGTCGTGCTCGCCCTGATGCGCCAGTGGGCCGTCGCCGACCGGCACGAGGCCCGGCGGTTCGACCACGCCACCGACGACCGGCTCTCCGCCTACAACGCGATGCTCGCCGAACTCTCCGAACGGAAGACCTCCGCATGACCGTGGAACTGGCCGTGTCCGGCATGACCTGTGCCGCCTGCGCGACCCGCATCGAACGCAAGCTCAACAAGCTCGACGGCGTGCGCGCGACCGTCAACTACGCCACCGAACGCGCGATCGTGCACGGACTGCCGGAAGCGGACGCGGTGCAGGTCGTGCGCGCGGCCGGATATGACGCCTCCACGACCGGGTCGCACGTCGACGTGGTCGGGGCGTTGCGGCGAAGGCTCGTCGTGGCGGCCGTGCTCGCCGTGCCGCTCGGGAACCTGACGCTGGCGCTGACGTTCGCGCCCGCGTTGCGGTTTCCCGGCTGGGAGTTGCTGTGCGTCCTGCTGAGTCTGCCGGTGGTGGCCTATTCGGCGTGGCCGTTCCATCGCGCTGCCGCACGGAATCTGCGGCACGGATCGTCCAGTATGGACACTCTGGTGTCGCTCGGGGTGCTGTCGTCGTTCGGGTGGGCGGTGTGGACGCTCGACGTCGGGTACCTGGACGTCGCCGCCGGGGTGACGACGTTCCTGCTGGCCGGGCGGTACTTCGAGGTGCGGTCGCGGCGCACCGCCGCCGGGTTGCTGAGCGCTCTCGCCGGTCTCGCGGCCAAGGAGGCGCGGGTGCTGCGCGACGGGGCCGAGGTGCTGGTGCCGGCGGCCGAGGTGCGGGTCGGGGACCTGCTGGTGGTCAAGCCCGGTGAGGCGGTGCCGGCGGACGGCGTGGTGACGGATGGGTTCTCGGCGATCGACATGTCGTCGATGACCGGTGAACCAGTGCCGGTCGAGGTGTCAGCGGGCTCTTCGGTCGTCGGAGGGACGGTCAACCACACCGGACGGCTCGTCGTGCAGGCCACGGCCGTGGGTGCGCACACGCAGTTGGCGCAGATGCGGGCGCTGGCGCAGCAGGCCGCCGAACGCAAGGCGCGCGTGCAACGGCTGGTGGACCGGTTGTGTGCGGTGTTCGTGCCGGTCGTGCTGGGGTTGTCCGTGCTGACCCTGGGCGGCTGGCTGGTGTTCGGGGGTTCGGCGCTGGAGGCGTTCCGGGCGGCCGTGTCGGTGCTGATCATCGCGTGCCCGTGCGCGTTGGGGCTGGCGACGCCGACCGCGTTGATGGTGGGCGTCGCGCGGGCCGCCCAGCTCGGCATCCTGGTGAAGGGGCCGGACGCGCTGGAGGCGTCGCGGGCGGTCGACACCGTGGTGCTGGACAAGACCGGCACGGTGACGACCGGACAGATGACCGTGGTGGGCACGTTCGGTCCGGACGTGCTGCGCTGGGCGGCCGCCGTCGAGGCCGCGTCCGAACACCCCATCGGCGTCGCGATCGCCGCTGCGGTGACCGATCCCCCGGCGGTCTCCGGGTTCGAGGCCCTGGTCGGCGCCGGTGCGCGCGGGATCGTCGAGGGCTCCGAGGTCGTCGTGGGGTCCTTGCAGCTCACGGCTTCGCTGGAGATTCCGGAGGACGTCCGGGCGTGGCACGACTCGCTCGGCGCCGAGACCGGGGTGCTGGTCGCGCGGGACGGCGTGGTGATCGGCGGGATCGCGGTGCGCGACACCGTCCGGCCGTCGGCCCGCGCCGCCGTGGAACGCCTGCACGCCATGGGGTTGCGGACCGTCCTGCTCACCGGTGACAGTTCCGCCGCTGCCCAGGTCGTGGCCGGCGAGATCGGCGTTCAGGAGGTGCTCGCCGGTGTCCGCCCGGCCGAGAAGGTCGCGGCGCTGGAACGGCTGCGGGCCGCCGGCCACCACGTCGCCATGGTCGGGGACGGGGTGAACGACGGCCCTGCGCTCGCCGCCGCGCACCTCGGGATGGCGATGGCGCGGGGCAGCGAGGTCGCCGCGCACGCCGCCGACGTGATCCTGGTGCGCGACGACCTGGACGCCGTCCCGGACGCGATCGTGCTCGCCAACCGCACGCTGACGACGATCCGCGGCAACCTCTGGTGGGCGTTCGGCTACAACGCCGCCGCGATCCCGCTGGCCGCCGCCGGGCTGCTGAACCCGTTGATCGCGGGCGCGGCCATGTCGTTGTCGTCGGTGCTGGTGGTGGCCAACAGCCTCCGGCTCCGGTCGGTCACGCCACGCGCGGCACCGTCTTCCCGCGCGGACTCCTGAGCTCGCCCTTCAGCACGCGGGGTGAACTGGTAGCCGGTCGGCGGAATGGCCCACGAAATCAGCGGGAAAGCGGCCCAAGGAACGGGCCGCGCGGCCCCTAGGGTTCGAGGTGATGACCGCAGATCGATCGTGGCTGGACGAGGTGCGCCCGCACACGGCGACCGAGCCCGCCGGCAGGCCCGAGTTGCTCGAAGAGGTGGCGGGCGTCATCGGCGACGACCTCGTCCGGTGGGGTGTGGCGTTGCGCGCGGACGAGTTCGACGACGCCCGCGTCGCCGAGGCGGTGGTGCTCAGCGCGTTGCTCGCGGTGCGGACGGGCGAGGTGGTGAGCGAGCGGCTCACCGTCGAGGCCGATCTCGCCACCAGGACGGCGGTCGCGCGGGGCATGGCCGTCGAGACGATCGTCCAGGCCGTGCAACGCACCTACGCCGTCGTCGCCCGCGAGCTCGCGTCGCTCGCCACGGCACCGCAGGCGCGGCAGTTGATGGCCGACCTGTTCCGCGGCCTGGACCACCTGTCGACCACGTTGATCGCCCAGTTCACCGCCGAACGGGAGCGCTGGGTGCGCAGTGCTGCGTTCGCGCGGCGTGAGCTGGTCGAGTCGGTGCTGGACGGCGGCCACGGCGCGGACCGGCTCGGGTACGACCTGACCCGGCATCACCTCGCGCTCGTCTTCTGGGCCGACGGGCACTCGACGCGGGAGCTGGAGACGGCGGCGGCCGACGTCCTCGTCGCGGCCGGGTGCACGGCCCGGTTGCTGGTGGTCGCGGGGCCTTCGGTGTTGTGGGCGTGGGGGTCGCGCACACGGCCCGCGCGGGTGGAGCTCCCGCAGGGGTCCGGCGTGCACGTGGCCGCCGGGCTGGCGGCCGAGGGCGTGGACGGGTTCCGCTCCAGCCACCGGCAGGCCGTGAAGGCGCGGGAACTGGCCCGGCTCACCCAGCGGCCGCCCGGCCTGCACGCCTACGAGGACCTGGCGCTGACCTCGCTCGCCGCCGAGAACCTGGACGCCGCCGCGGAGTTCGTCCGCCACGAGCTCGGGCCGTTGACGGAGGCGGCGAACGCCGACCTGCGGCGCACCCTCAAGGCCTACCTGGACCACGACCGGGGGCTCTCGGCCGCGGCGGCCGACCTGCACGTCGCCAAGAACACCGTGCTGTACCGGGTGCGCAGGGCCGAGCAGCTCCTCGCCAGGCCGGTCGGCGCCGAGCGGCTGCGCCTGCACGTGGCGTTGCACCTGGCCGACGTCCTGGGACCGGCGGTGCTGCGGTGATCACCGAGTTCGACCGGGCCCGGCCCCGGCTGTTCGGCATCGCCTACCGCGTGCTCGGCAGCGTGGCCGACGCCGAGGACGTCGTGCAGGACACCTGGCTGCGGTTCGACCGCACCGACCCGGCGTCGATCACCAACCCCGGCGCGTTCCTCGCGACCACCGCGACCAGGCTCGCGATCAACGCCGCCACCTCGGCGAGGGCGCGGCGCGAGGTCTACGTGGGGCCGTGGCTGCCCGAGCCGGTGAGCACCGAGGACGATCCCGCGCTCGGCGCCGAACGGGCCGAGGCGCTCGACCTCGCGGTGCTGGTGCTGATGGAACGGCTCACCCCGAAGGAACGGGCCGCGTACGTCCTGCGCGAGGCGTTCGACTACCCGTTCCGGCAGATCGCCGAGGTGCTGGAGACCTCCGAACCGCACGCGCGACAGCTCGCCAAACGCGCCCGCGACCGGGTGCACGACGACCGCCGCCGGCCGGTCGGCACCGCCGAGCACCGGCGGCTGCTGCAGGCGTTGCTGAGCGCGGCCCGTTCCGGTGACGTCGCGGCGCTGGAGAACCTGCTGGCGGACGACGCGGTCTCGTGCTCCGACGGCGGCGGTCTCGTCCGGGCGGCGCGGGCTCCGGTGCGGGGACGCAGCCGGGTGGCCCGGTTCCTCGCAGGGGTGGTCCAGAAGTTCCACGGCGGCACGGACACCATGCTCGTCGAGGTGAACGGCCGCCCGGCGGTGCTCGTCAGCCGGGACGGCCGTCCTGTCTCGCTCGCGGCGATCGACGCGACCGAGGCGGGCATCGAGCGGGTGATGATGGTCGTCAACCCGCACAAGCTCGCCGGCCTGTCACGCTGAGCCGAGACTCTCCCGCCACGTCGGCCACCGCGGCCGCCACCCCAGTGCACGGGCGGCGGCGTTGTCCGCGCCACGAGCCCACGGCGTGCGCGGAAGGTCCGGTGTGGACGGTGCGGGCGCCCCGGCCCGTGCGCAGAACACCGGCAGCCAGTCGTGGCCCGGCGCCGGTTCGTCGTCGCACACGTTGACCGGTCCGGACGGCCAGGCCAACGCCGCCACGGCCGCGTCCGCCGCGTCGTCGACGTGCACGAAACTCGTCACGTCGGCGGTGGCCGGCAGGTGCCCGCCCAGCGCGGCCGCGACCATCGGCCCACCAGGCGCGTACCAGGTGTCCGGGCCGTGGAGCAGCCCGTACCGCAGCACGACCCACTCCGGCAGCTCCCGCGCCGCCGACTCCAGCGCCGCGATGCCCGCCACGGTGTCGTGCCGCTCCCCCGTCGCCGCCGAGTCCAGCGGCAAGTGCTCGGCGGCGGGCACGTCACCGGGCTCGTAGGCCCACGCGATGCTCTGCGCGACGATCCGCCGCACGCCTGCGGCCAGTCCCGCGTCGACCAGGTTGCGCGTGCCGGCCGTCCGCACGCGGGAGTTCGCCGTGCGATCGCCACCGCGCAGATCCGTCAGCTGGTGCATGAGCACGTCCGGCGCGGCGGCGGCCACTAGTTCGGCCAGTTGTCGCGCGTCGAACACGTCGCCGATCACCGCCTCCGCGTCCATCGCCTTGAGCTTCGCCGCCTCGTCCTCACTTCGGGTCAGGGCGACGACCTCGTGCCCCTGCTCCACCAACGACCTGGTCACGCGCCTGCCGATCACACCGGTGGCGCCTGCCGCGAACACTCGCATCTGTTCCACGCGGTCAAGACCACGTAGCCCACCCGTTTCGTGACACCTCGCCTGTCACGAAACGCGCGGCCCGCTCGGTCCTAATGGCATGAACGGCGTCGATCTGCATCTGGAAGTCCGGGGACCGCGCGTGCTGGCGGGGCTGACCGAGGCCCTGCGCGAGGCGGTGCGCACCGGACGTCTCGCGCCCGGCAGCAAAATGCCGTCGAGCCGGACTCTCGCCGCCGACCTGGGCCTGGCCCGCAACACCGTCGTCGCCGCCTACGGTTCGCTGATCGACGAGGGCTGGCTGACCGCACGCCCCGGCGCGGGCACCCTGGTGGCGGGGCGTGTGGCGGGGCGCACCACCCCGCGCCCCGTGCCGCCGGCGGAGATCCAGCCACTGCACGACCTGCGGCCGGGCCGTCCGGACACGTCGTCGTTCCCGAGGGCCGACTGGTCCCGCGCCACCCGCCGGGCCCTGGACCAGGCCCCGCACGAGGTGTTCACGTACTCCTCGCCGTTCGGCCGGATCGAGCTCCGCCGAGCCCTCGCCGACTACCTCGCCCGCGCCCGAGGCGTCTGCGCCGACCCGAGCCGGATCATGGTCTGCTCGGGCGCGTCGCACGGAATGTCGTTGCTGGCCCTGACCCTGCGCGCCCGCCAGGTCCAGCGGATCGCCGTGGAGAGCTACGGCATGCCGATGCTGCGCGACCGCTTCACCGCAGCCGGCCTGCGCACACTGCCCCTGCCGGTGGACGCCGACGGCGCCAAGATCGGCCGCCTGAGCGGCGTGGGCGCGGTTCTGCTGACCCCCGCGCACCAGTTCCCGACCGGAGCCCCGCTGCACCCGGCCAGACGCGCGGCGGTCGTCGAGTGGGCACGGCGGACCGGCGGCCTGATCGTCGAGGACGACTACGACGGCGAGTTCCGCTACGACCGCAAACCCGTGGGAGCGCTGCAGGGCCTCGGCCCGGAGCACGTCGTGTACCTCGGCACGGCCAGCAAGACCATCGCACCGGGCCTGCGCCTCGGCTGGATGGTGCTGCCGGACGCCATCGCCGACGACGTGGCACGAGCGTTGGGCGGCGTGTCCCAGACGAGCGCACTCGACCAACTGGTGCTGGCCGAACTGCTCGACTCCGGCGCCTACGACCGGCACGTGCGGGCGATGCGGACCCAGTACCGCAGGCGCCGCGACGACCTCACGTCCGCACTGGCCGGCCGCGTGCGCGGGATCTCCGCCGGACTGCACGCGCTGGTCGAGCTCCCCCGCGGCACCGAGGCCGCCGTGCTGCGCGAGGCGGCGGCCCACCGGCTCGCGGTGGTCGGCCTGGACTGGTTCCGCCACCCCGCCGTGGTGCCGGAGCGGGACGCCGCCGTCGTGGGGTTCGCGACGCCGTCCCGCAGCGGGTGGCCCGCCGCCCTGGCCGCCCTGACCCGCGTGCTGGCTTGAGTCACCTGGTCGAGATCGTGTCGATGGGGTGCAGTGGCCCCGTCTGACAGCCCACCGAAGAAGGCTTGCCCGGCCGCAGTGGCGGATGCTGCGGCCGATTTCGCCATCGGCACGATCTTCTCGTTGGAGAACCATCCAGGGATGCCGGCGAGCAAGGTGATCGCCGGAGCAATCTCTGGAACGCCCGAGAGGTCACGTTCAGCGGTGGCCAGCGACAACGCCCGAGCTTCGACGGCCAGCGACGCGGACCTGAGCACCATCCCGGCACCAGCCAACCCCGATACCCGCGCCTTCAGCGTCCTCGCGACGATCATTCACTCGAAGAGCGACAAACTGCGCACCTGATTCAGGGTCGCGCACCATCAGGTCACGACGTCCTGATGGTGCGGACTGGATCTCGGCGGCTGTGGGCGACGTGAGGCCACTCCCTCTGGATCAGCCCCGACCCGATGCAGACGATAGGCGTGATCCAAGCGGAGTGCATTCGTGACCGAAGTGATTCGGCGGCGAGCCCTGGTCAGCGCCGCGTGCGATCCGGGATCACCAGAATCACTGATAGCACCACGAGAAGGCTCAGCAGCACGACGTTGAGCACCTGGTCGCGCGGCTCGTACATGTGCAGCATCGTCAGGTGGTAGACGAAGTGCAGCGTGTTGAACACCAGCAGCGGGGCGCCCGCGAGTGGCACGACCGCGTGCTTCTTGGCGTACAGCAACGCCATCAGGCTCAGCGCGGTGAACGCGAGGTACGCCGCGCCGACGTCCTTGGCGAAGTGCTCGTTGTACGGACCGAGTTGCGGCAGCCAGCGCAGGCCGAGGCCGGGGAACGTGTCGAACCAGGTTCTCGGGGCGAAGTACGCGAAGAACCCGACGTACGCCGACGTGAGGGCGATGAAGGCGAGGCTGATCCGGTCGAGCAGGAGTTTCACGGGACGGTCCTTCGTTGCTGTTACAGGGCTTCAGGTTGCCGGTACTCCGGCCATCCCGCCTGCGGGCCGGCCTGGCCGAGCAGCGCCTGCGGGTCGTCGACGGGTGGGTAGATCCACTGCTGGTTGATGGTCTGCTTGAGGTCCTTGGCGACGTGCTCGGTCATCTGCACCTCGCGGTCCCAGCCGGACGTCACGACCGCGCCGGCCGGGCCGAGCGCCAGGCACGTCACGTAGGGGGCGGGCTCGAACCGGACGAGTTGCTCGCCGAGCAGGTCCGCGGCCACGTTGTGGCCGGCGAACTTCCCTTGCGGCAACGCGTGCTGGCAGCTCTGCATGACCACGCGGCCCTCGGCCGGGGAGAGCGCCGCGGCGGTGTCGCCCGCCGCGTACACGTCCGGTACGCCGCGCACGCGCAGGTACTCGTCCACGTCGAGGCGGCCCAGGTGGTCCCGGGAACCCGGCACGAACGCCGTGAGCGGGCTCGCGGTCATGCCCGCCGTCCACACGACGGTGTGCGCGGCGATCTCCGTGCCGTCCGCCAGCAGCACGCTGTCCCGCGTCACCTCGGCGACGCTCACGCCCAGCCTCACCTCGACGGAGAGCTTCGCGAGCGCCTTCTCGATCGCCGGGCGCGGGCCGGGGCCCAGTTCCGGGCCCACCTCGCCCTGCCGTTCCACGAGCACGACCCTGACCTGCTCGGCCGGGGCGAGTTCGCGCAGGCGGCCGACCAGTTCCGTCGCGATCTCCAGGCCGGTGAAGCCCGCGCCGACGACCACCGCGGTGAACCGGCCGTCGCCCTGACGCGCGGGCAGCCGCTGGAGATGGGCTTCGAGAGTGGCCGCGCCGGTCATCGTGTCGATGTCGAAGAGGTGTTCCGCGCCGGGCAACGCGGGCCGCACGACCTGGCTGCCGGAGGCCAGGACCAGCCTGTCGTAGGAGATCTCGTCGGTGGTGCCGTCGCGCCGGACCGCCGTGACGCTGCGGGCGCCGGTGTCGATGGCGGTGACGGTGCCGGAGAGGCGGCGCACACCAATCGGGCCGAGGACGCGGTCGAGCGGCACCCGCATGCGGTCCGGGCTCGCCTCGTAGAGCCGGGGCCTGATCACCATGTCGTCGCCCGCGCTGATCAGCGTGACCTTCAGGTCCTCTTCGGACAGTCCGCGCTCGCCGCGGAGCCTGGCGGCGCTGGCCGCACTCCAGACGCCGGCGAAACCGCCACCCACAATCAGGATACTGGACATCCAGGTTCTCCTCGGTTGTCACGACCGGTGCTGACAGGGCGAACGTAGGGAACCCGGACATTCAGTGTCAAGGTTCAGGCGTCAGCCGGCGAGGTGAACCGATGCGGACGGGCGACGCCGCGACGAGCAACGCGGCCGCAGCCTTCCCGGCCCACGTGCGCGCCCGTCCGGAGACCAGCCACACCGCCGCCACCACAAGCCCGCTCGTACGCACAACCGACAGTGAATCCGGTCGACGGCGGCCGAAGCTTGCGCCGGGAGCACAAACCTCGCGGCGGAGTCGATCTCGCGGCGCAGCCGGTTACCACTCGACGCCGTCCATCTCCGCACCGACCAGGTCGGCCTCCGTCAGCGTCGCACCGGTCAGGGTCGATCCCCTGAGATCGGAGGACGCCGACAATCGTGGACGCGGCCTTCCAGCGCTGACCGGTGATCAACAGGTAGCGTGCGGGGCGTGGAACCTGTCGCGCTGCCGTTGGGCCGGCCCCGGGAAGAACGGGCCGATGCCGCACGCAACCGCGCGCACCTCATCGAGGTCGCGCGGGGGATGGTCGCCGAACTCGGCGCCGACAAGGTCACGATGGACGGTCTCGCCGACCGCGCCGGGCTCGGCAAGGGCACGGTGTTCCGCCGGTTCCGCACGCGGGCGGGCATCTTCCACGCGTTGCTGGACGAGGAGGAGACCCGGTTCCAGCGCGAGGTGATGAGCGGTCCGCCCCCGCTCGGGCCGGGAGCACCCGCGGCCGCCCGGCTCGTCGCGTTCGGACGGGCGCGGCTCGAGTTCCTGGTGCGGCACATGGTCCTGGCACGCGCGTCGATCGACCCCGGCCAGCCGGTGCCCGCGGCCGAGAGCCCGTCGCTCTTCCACGTGCAGATGCTGCTGGCCGAGGCCCGCCCGGACGACGCGCAGAGCGGCACGCTGGCGTTGCAGCTGGTGGCGGCGTTGGAGGGGCCGATCCTGCTGTACCTGCAGTCGCACGACGACGCGCCCGACCTGGACGCCGCGGTGGAGAACCTGACCACCAGCTGGCGGGTCCTGGTCGAGCGCGTCTGCGGCTAGTTCTTCGTGCGGACGGTGAAGCGGTCGATCGTGAGCGCGCCCGCGTCCAGGCGCAGGCCGAGGCCCGGCGCCCAGCCCGCGATCACGTCCTGGCCGACCGCCGTGCCGATGGGCGCCGACCTGAGCAACGTCCAGCGGTTCGCGTGCTGCTGCCAACTGGTGAGCTGACCGTTCTCGATCACGACGGCGAGCTTGTCGCCGGACGCCCAGGTCAGGGTGGCGCAGCAGCCGCCGGTGGCCTCGTCGCCCCGCCGGGTGCCGCCGACCGTCACGTCCACTCCGGACGCCTTGCCCGCGTTGTTGAACCAGGCCAGCGCGAAGTCGCGGTTCCCGTTGGTCTGGCCGAGGAACAGGCTGTCCTCCGGCGCCGACCCCGCGAACGTCCTGGGTTCCACGACGACCGCCGTGCCCCTGGCGCTGCCGGTCACGGGTGCCGCGAGCACCGCGCCCGCCCTGGCTCCCGCACTCGCCGTCAGCACGCCGTTCGCGACCCGCAACGCCGGTGACGACTCGCCGAACGGCCCGTCCACGCGGTACGAGCCCAGCCGGTCCGCGTCGAAGGTGTCGTCCCAGGCCACGGTGGCGTAGTCGGCCGGATCGAAGACGGCCTGCGCGGACGTCAACGCCGACGTGGCACCGGTGCTGCCGGAAGCCGTTGCCAGCAACCGGATCGGCGCGCGGTCACCGAGTTTCGTGGCCGGAGCGGTGATCCGCCAACGTGTGACGAGGCTGCGGCCCGGGTTCAGCATCGCGGCGGTGGCCGGGGTCAGCGCGGTGGCGGTCCATCCGGGAGGGACCGCGAGCGTCGCCCGCACACCGCGCAACGGTTGCTGCGCCTGCAAGGTCGTCGTGGTCTCGACCGCGCCCGACCGGAGGGCGAGATCGTCCGGGACCGACGCGGTGAGACCCGCGACCGGTGCGCGCCACGACGAGAACGACGTGATCCCGACGGCTCCCCCGTCCGCGCGGCGTGGCAGGACGCGCACCCGGCTGGTGGTCAGCGCGGGTTCCACGAGGACGCGGTTCACCTGACGTGCCACGGGTTGTGCCGGGGTTCTGCGTTGACCGGGCAGGTCACGCCACTGGGATCCGTCCCAGTGCTGGAGGTCGAACGTCGTCGGCACGCGCACTCCCCCGCCGTCGTCGTAGAAGACCAGCCGCAGGTCGGAGATCTGCGTCGGGGCGCCGAGGTCGATCTCCAGCCAGTCGGCGGCGTTCGGGCTGCCGTACGACGTCCAGCGGGTGCCGGGCACGTCGAGGTGGAAGTCCTGGCCGTCGATCGCCTTCGTGGGCGGGTCGGCGCTGTAGCTGAACGAGGCGCGGGCCGTCGGCAGGCCGGTGCGGCTGACGTTCGCGAAGTCGTCGACCAGTTCCGGGGTGTCCGCGGTGGTGCGGGCCGGCACGGTGAGCCGGACGGTCGCCAGGGTCGGCTGGGAGTGGGTGAGCCTGCCGTCGAGCCAGACCTTGAGGCCTGCACCCTGGCCGTATTTGGAGCCGTCCTTGTCCCACAGGACCGTGAGGTTGCGGCCGTGGTACGGCAGGTTCTCCACGGCGAAGTGACTCCACGAGTCCGGGACCAGCGGGGAGAGCTGCAGCGAGTTGTCCAGCTGCGGGCGGACGCCGAGCAGGCCGGACAGCACGTTGTCGTTGAACGTCGAGTGGTTGTAGTCCTCGCTGTGGCCCTGGCCGTCGTAGATCCAGCGGTTCTCGTCGGGGTGGTGCGCCTCCGCGACGTACGGCGCGCCGTTCTTGCGCTGGGTCAGCGCGTACCCGCGCAGCACCGAGACGAAGTCGTCGCGGTCGACGTAGGGCTGGCTCGGGTAGTCGATCAGCAGGTTGGCGAGCGCGGTCAGCGTCTGGCTGGTCGCGAACGGCCAGCTGGGCCCGTTCCAGCGGCAGCAGCCGTTGAGCGCGTCCTTCATGAACCACGGGCTGCGCCGCTCGGCCGTCGTCGGCCCGTACGGCGCCGCGAAGCCCTGCGGGTCGGTGAGCTGGGCCCACGCCGCGCTGTTCGCCGCCGGGGGCATGTGGAAGTACCACGGCACGAACCCGATCTCCTCGCGGTCGGCGAGCTTCGTGCGGCCGGGGTTGTCGTCGCGCATGACGTGCTTGTAGAACTTGCCGGCGTCGTCCCAGAGCCAGCGTTCCTGGTTGGTCTTGAGCGCTTCGGCGGCCTGGTCGTACTGCCGGGCGCTCGTGGTGTCCCCGCGTGCCCGGAACAGCTCCGCGATCGCCTTGGCGTCGCCGTACTGGTAGGCGTTGAGGGTGGGCCGGAAGCCGTCGCCGCCGTGGTACGGGTCGGGGCTCTGGTAGGAGCTGACCGTGTACTCCATGGCGTCCCACACGGGCGTCTGCCAGTAGAGACCCAGGTTCTGGTCGAACTGCGGCTGCCAGCGCTGCCACTGCCGGGTGAGCTCCGGCAGCCGGTCCGTGGCGAACCGCGCCCTGCCGTCGACGGCGGCCCGCGCGGCCACGGCGTCGGCGGCCCAGAACGAGTACTGGTGGGCCCAGTCGGTGGTGTTCTTGTTGAGGAAGTCGGTGGCGGGCTTGGGACCGGAGCCCGCGCCGCGCAGCCAGTAGTCGACGTAGTCGTCGAGGTAGCGGTGGTCGCGCAGCCAGCGGCCCTCGTACACGTGGTGGCCCGCCGCCGCGACGATGCCGCCGTTCGGGGCGGAGTAGCCGACCGGGCCGAGGAACTCGGAGACGATCCAGCCGTCCTTCGGTCCCGTGTACTTCAGCGCCTCTTTGTACGTGCGCCAGCGGTAGTAGTAGGTGTCGCGGATCTCGCGGTCGGGCAGGTCCACGAACGGGATGTTGGCCTCGTACCAGGCCGGTTCGGGGACGTTCCCGAGCAGGTCGGAGTGGTTGAGGAAGCTGGTACCCGCGCCGACCGAGGGGTACAGGTCGGGTGCGGCCGCACGGTCTTGGTGCCCCACCGCTGGCCATGCCGTCGAAATGGATAACGCCGCCACCACGAGCATCGTCATTGACACGCGCATGGCACTCATTGAAGTGGGAGCGCTCTCAACGCGCAAGAGTCAACGCAGTCCGACATACCTCCACAGGATCACGAACATCACTCACCGTCGCCGCCGCCCGCGCCGCCGCAGCGGCGAACCCGGGGTCGTCCAGCACGCGCCGCACGGCGTCCCTCAGACCATCCACAGTGGACGGCCGGACGATCAGCCCGCTCCCCTGCCTGGCCACCCGGCAGGCCATCTCCCACTGGTCACCACCACCGGGCACGACCACGACCGGCACGGCGGCCCGCAGCGCCTTGACCAGCATTCCGTGCCCGCCACCGCACACCAGGACCGCCGACTGCCGCAGCAGCTCGTCCTGCTTGCCCGGCCCCGACCTCGCCCACGGCGGCAGCTCGTCGAGCTTCGCGAACGTCGAGATCACCGTCCTCACTTGGAGTCCCTCCAAGGCCTCCAGCGCCATCTCGGCCATGCCCTGCGCCCCGGTCCACGCGGTCGACGGCGCGACCATCACCAGCGGCGCGTCACCGGGCGGCGGGGTCAGCACGTCGCGGCTCGCCTCCCACAGCAGCGGCCCGACGACGTGCGCGTCGCGCGGCCAGTCCGGGCGCGGCACCTCCAGGGCCGGGAGGGTCGCGATCAGTCGTGCGATCCGGCCGGTCTCCGTGGCGCCGAGGCCGATGCGGTGCCGGACGACGGCTCGTTGACGTTCGCCCTGGCGCAACGACCTGGCCGTCAGGGCGCGCAGCACCGCGTCCCGCAGCCGGCCGCGCACGCCCGTTCCCGCCTCGAGTCCGCTGCCCATCGGCGGCAGCCACTTCGACGGTTCGTACAGCGGGTGCGGGGAGAGCTGCGCCCACGGCACGCCGACGAGCTCCGCGGCCATGCTCGCGCCCAGCGCCAGGACGTCGCACACGACCAGGTCCGGTTCGAGCACGGCGAGCTGGGGCGCGAGTGCGGTGGCAAGGTCCGCGGCCTGGTCGCACAGGGCGAGCCCGAGGTCCGGCACGTCCTTCAGGTCGGCGAGCGAGAGGCCCGTGACGCGCGACGCCGTGATGCCCTCCGCGCGGGCCGCGTCGACCCAGCGGTCGCCGGTGAGCAGGACCGGGGTGTCCCCGGCGGCGGCGAACTTCAGGCACAACGCGATCGCCGGCACCACATGACCGGGATCGCCTCCGGAGACCACGACAACGCGCACCGCACAGATCTAGCGGAGTTGCTCGCGTCAGTCGAGGCGGGATGCTTCGCTGGACGGCATGGACCGGCCGCGCTGGCAGAACTACTGGGACCGCAAGTCCGCCACCTACGACCGGGAGATCGGCGTCCTGGACCGCAAGGTCTTCGGCGACTCGCGGGCGTGGGCGTGCTCGCAGGCGGGCGGCGAGGTGCTGGAGGTCGCCGTCGGCACCGGCCTCAACCTGCCGCACTACCCCGCCGGCGCCGTGGTGACCGGGCTCGATCTGAGCGAGGGGATGCTCGACCTGGCCCGCGCCCGTGCCGCCGACCTGGGCGTCTCCGTGACGCTGCGGCAGGGCACCGCGCACGCCCTGCCGTTCGCCGACGCCTCGTTCGACGCGGTGGTGTGCACGCTCGGGCTGTGCGCGATCCCCGACCACGCGACCGCGCTGGCCGAGATGGTCAGGGTGCTGCGGCCGGGCGGGCGGCTGATCCTGCTCGACCACGTCGCCAGCACGTCCCGGCTCGCGCGCGGCGTCCAGTGGCTGCTGGAGCGGATCACCGTGCCGATGGCGGGCGAGCACTTCCTCCGCCGCCCGTTTCCGCTGGTCGAGGGCCACGGCCTGGTCGTGGAACGGCACGAGCGGTTCAAGCTCGGCGTGGTCGAGCGACTGGTCGCGGTGAAGCCGAGCTAGTTTCTGTTATCGCCGCGCGCCCTGGACATCTCCTGGTCGGACCAGAGGACCGGCAAGTGAGGTGGGCATGGCAGCACCGGAGGAACCCGTCGTCGCGACGGTGATCGCCGCGCGCGACGGCGACCAGCGCGCGTTGGACGAGCTGGTGAGCGGGTACCTGCCCCTCGTCTACAACATCGTGGGCCACGCCCTGGGCGGCCACGCCGACACCGACGACGTGGTCCAGGAGACCATGCTGCGCGCGGTGCACGGCCTCCCGTCGCTGCGCGACCCGGCGGGCTTCCGCTCGTGGCTCGTCGTGATCGCGATGAACCAGATCCGCCTGCGCCACCGCGAACGCCAGCGCACTCCGATCGCCGGCGAGGTCCCCCACGACGTCGCCGACCCCGGCGCCGACTTCGTGGACCTCACGATCATGCGCCTGCAGCTGTCCGGTCAGCGCCGCGAGGTCGTGGCGGCCACCCGCTGGCTCAGCGAGGACGAACGCGAACTGTTGTCGCTGTGGTGGCTGGAGGCCGCGGGCCGACTGACCCGGACCGAAGTCGCCACAGCGTTGGACCTGACTCCACAACACACGGCCGTGCGCGTGCAACGGGTGAAGGCGCAGCTCGACGCCGCACGGATCGTCGTGCGCGCGCTGGAACGCACGCCCCGTTGCCCGGATCTCGCCGACATGGTGGCGGAGTGGGACGGCGAGCCGAGCGCGTTGTGGCGCAAGCGGATCGCCCGGCACAGCCGGGAATGCGTCCGGTGTGAGCGTTGCGGACACGACCTGGCCTCGGTCGAGGGGCTGTTGGCGCGGCTGCCGCTGGTGCCGCTGCCGTTCACGCTCGACCCGGCGCTGTTCGCGGGAGCGGCGGGTCAGGTCTGGGGAACAGCCGACCCGTCGACGGTGGCCGGGATGAGCCACCTCGGCGGGGCCGACCCCTCCACCCTGACCGGTGTGAGCCACCTCGGCGCGACCTCCCCGGTGTCCACTTCCGCCACCAGCGGCAAGTTCTCCCTCCTCCTCGAAGGCGCGCTGGTCAAACCCGTCGCCGCCGCGGCCGCCGCCGTCCTGGCCCTGGGCGTCGCGGTAGCGGTGATCCCCTCCGGCGAGGAACCGGTCGCCCGCGCCATCCCCATCACCACCACCGCTCCGCCCACCACGACGACCTCGGCTCCCCCGTCGTCGTCCGCTCCGTCCTCGACCCCGTCGTCCACCCCACCCACCACCACGGTCCAGCCCGCGCCGCCCGCCGTTCCCGTGACCAAGTCGGTGAAGAAGGGCGTCAGCACCTGGAAGTTCGACGGTGTCGGCAAGGCGCTCACGGACGTCCGCGCGGGCTGGTACTACAACTGGGCCGCGACGCCCGACGGCATCGCCACGCCGCCGAACGTCGAGTTCGTGCCGATGATCTGGGGCACCAAGTTCACCGACGACGCCACGCTCGCGAAGGCCAAGGCGAGCGGCAAGGTGTTGCTCGGGTTCAACGAACCCGACTTCCCCGAGCAGGCCAACATGACGCCCGAGCAGGCGCTCGACCTGTGGCCGAAGCTGCAGGCGACCGGGCTGCGGCTGGGCAGTCCGGCCGTGGCGCACAGCGGTGACAAGGCGGGCGGGTGGCTCGACCGGTTCATGACCGGCGCGGCGCAGCGCGGGTTGCGCGTCGACTTCATCGCGGTGCACTGGTACGGCGCGGACTTCAGCGACGCCGCCGTCGGGCACCTGAAGAACTACCTGTCCGCCGTGCACGCCCGGTACGGCAAGCCGATCTGGCTCACGGAGTACGCGCTCATCGACTTCTCCGGTGGCGCGGCGCGTTTTCCCACGCAGGAGCAGCTCGCGGCGTTCGCCAAGAACTCCAGCGCGATGATGGAGGGCCTGCCGTACGTCGAGCGGTACGCGTGGTTCGCGCTGCCCGACGAGAACAAGCCCGGCACCGGCCTCTACAAGGCGGGCGGCACGCCCAACCAGGCGGGTGAGGCATACCGCGCCGCGGGCTGACGGGGCGTGCCCGAGAATCACGGGCGTGAACAACCCGCTGGTCTCCGGGAGCGCCGGGAACGCCATCACCGAACTGGTGGTCCCGGCACTGCTGCTGCGCACGCCCAACGCGCCGTGGGCGCAGCTCGTGCACATCTACGTGCCGTCTGGTCCCACGGTCGCGTTCAGCGGCCGTGACCTGCGCTCGCCCGGCATCGCCGAGGCCACCGCGATCGCCCGTGCGGCGGGCTTCGAGCCGGTGGTCAGGTCGCCGGGCGGCCGGATGGTCGCCTACGACGGCGGCGCGGTCGTGATCGACCACCTAGACAGCACCACGGACATCCGGCACGCGGGCGCCTCGACGTTCGCCGCGAACGCCGAGGCGCACGTCCGGGTGCTGCGCGGGCTCGGCCCCATCGACGCGCGCGTCGGCGAGGTGGAGGGCGAGTACTGCCCCGGCGAGTTCAGCGTCAACGTCGCCGGCGACACGAAGGTCATCGGCTCGGCGCAGCGCGTCACCTCGACCGGGTCGCTGTTCAGCACCGTCGTGCAGGTGGCCGTCTCGGCCGAGGTGCGCGCCGTGATCACGGACGTCTCCAAGGCGCTCGGCTACGAGCTGCGCGAGAGCTCGATCGCCGGCCTGGCCGACTACGAGCCCTCGCTCACCTCCTCCGCCGTCCTGGAGGCCTTCCACGACGACTACCGCTCACGACTCGGCATGACCCCCGCGCCGCTGCCGGGCTGGGCCCGCACCCACGCGTCGAACGCGCGCGGCGAGGCACCCTTCCACGTCGACGACTGGACCCGTGCTCACCCAGCGAGCTGAACCCGCCTGTCCTTGAGGAACAGGACTCCCGCGCAGACGGCGATCCAGGCGGCGAGCACGAGCAGCCCGACCACGAGCCCGTCGTTCTGGAAGTACGAGACGCCCTTGATCGCCCGCACGCCGACGCCGACCGGCAGCACACCCGAAACCCACTGCAACCACTCCGGCAGGTAGGCGACGGGCAGCGTGCCGCCGCCGGTGGCGTTGCCGAGGATGAGCAGCAGTACCGACGAGATCGTCGTGCCGACCGGCCCGGCCAGCCGGATGATCGTCACCGTCGCGGCCGCCACCGCCGTCGCCACCAGCGCGACGACGAGGGCGAGCAGCACGACGTTGCCGGGCAACGCGTTCAGGCCACTGCTGATCAACGCGACCAGCACGCCGTTGAGCACCCCGAAGATCCCGATGCTCAGCAACCGGCTGCGCAACGCCAGCCTCGGCGCCATCCCGTACGAGATCTGTCCGAACAGGAACCCTGCCAGCACCACACCGAACCCGGCGTAGAACGTCGACAGCCCGGCGGTGTCCCCTGCGGACGAAGGCAGCACGTCCTCGACCCGTTGGCCCTGCAGCGCCTGGCTGACGGTCGCGGTCACCGACGGCCCGTTCGCGCCGGCGACGAGCACCTTTCCTTCGTTCTGGAGCAGGGCGCCGTAGATCTCGCGGCGCTGGATCGCCTCGGTCGCGCGTTGCGCGTCCGCGAAGCTAGTGAGCGTGAATGCGCCGGGCCGTTGCGCGTCGAGCCTCGCCTGGACGGCCTCCACCGTCCCGACGACCCCAAGTGGCAGCCGATGCGGCGTCGGCGCGTGGAAGAGCGTCAGGAACACCGTCACGAAGATCGCGCCGGTCAGCGTCCCGATCAGGACGGGCACCATCACCCCGCGCATCCCGGCCTGAGCGTGCCCGCGCGGTGCTGCGTCCTCGAACTTGGTCGTGGTGGTCACAACTGGTTCCGTTCCTCGCCAGGAGACCCTGTGACAACCCGCGCCACATCGCATCCCCCGACGAAATCGAGTCGTCAGAAAGATGCCGTGGCCGCAATGGTTCGCGAGGACGTGTGGACTACGAGGACCCGACCAGACCAAGCGGGCGCCTCACGTCTTTTCGGCGGCTCAAGCTACCACGCACGGGCTCGCCGGTCCCAGGTGGACCGGGAGGCCCTGAGCGGTGGTGCTGCGGCGTGTCGACGAGCGCTGCCACGTGGATCGCGATCGAGAACTGCCGGGGCGACAGGGGTTTCCAGGCCGGGTGAAGCCGGCGCTCAGGCCTGACCACCACACCTTCGGCCGCGCCGGACCGCCACCATCGCCTGCCGCGGCGGCCGAACGGGCGAACCGCCGGAGGTGCCGAGGCTCTCGATAGATTGATCTTGTGCTGTCCCGTGACCGGGTGCGCCTCCTGGTGGACGCCCCGTGGTTCAACAAAGTGATCACCGCGGTGATCCTGGTCAACGCCATTACGTTGGGCGCCGAGACGTCGCCCGCGTTGCTCGCGTCGTTCGGGGACGTGCTGCACGCCATCGACCGGCTCGCGCTCGCCGTGTTCGTGGTCGAGTTGGCATTGCGGTTCGGTGCTTACGGCAGGAGCTTCTTCCGCGACCCGTGGAACTGGTTCGACACCGCGGTCGTCGCCGTCACGTTGCTGCCGACGGCTTCTGGCTCGTTCTCCGTGTTGCGCGCGCTGCGGGTCATGCGGGTGCTGCGCCTCGTGTCGGTCGTGCCCAGCATGCGGCGGGTGGTGTCGGCCCTGTTGACGGCGTTGCCCGGTATGGCGTCCATCACCGCGTTGCTCGCGCTGGTGTTGTACGTGTCCGCCGTGATCGCGACCAAGCTGTTCAGCGGCGTCGCGCCCGACTACTTCGGCCACCTCGGCGACTCGCTGTTCACGCTCTTCCAGGTCATGACCGGAGAGGCTTGGTCGGAGGTCGCGCGGCAGGTGATGGCCGAGAAGCCGTTCGCTTGGGTCTTCTTCGTCGGCTATCTCGTCGTCACGTCGTTCACCGTGCTGAACCTGTTCATCGCCGTGGCGGTGAGCGCGATGCAGAACCAGGTGAGCGAGGAGCACGCCGAGCACGACCGCGAGGAGATGGCCGCGACGATGGAGATCCTCACCGAGGTGCGGCGTCTGCGGGCCGATGTGGAGGCGTTGCGCGCCAAGGCTTCCGCCTGAGCGCACAGCACGCTCCTTCTTTCTTCGCAGAGCGCGGCAACCCTGCCGGGTCCGTCCTGCGCTGGACGGACCCGGCGTGTCACGTCAGGTGGCCAGCAGCGCCTCCAGTGCGGTCGCCGTCTCCGGGTGACGGGCCAGCAGCGCCACGCTGGTAGGTCCGGCCGCCTGCCAGGAACCCTCGCAGCCCAGCAGGGCCGCGAGTGCGTCTGTGGTGGCCGGGTGGGCTGCCAGCAAGGGTGAGCCGGTGCCTCCGCCGCGGTGCGCGCGGGGTGTGATGGCCGCTGGTTCCTGTTCCCAGGGTGGGGTCCACTCGTCGAGGGCCGGCAGGCGGGCTGGGAAGAGGCGGCCCGCTTCCTTGATCAGCAGTGGGACGTGCTGCGCGCTGTGGTTGCGCAGTGTGCCGATCAGGGTGGGGAGCCAGGGCAGCAGCAGCGGGTCCGGGAGGTGGGCGAACGCGTTGGACATGGTCTCCACCACGAAGTCCACCATGCTCGGCACCGGGTCCAGGGCGTGCACGAAGCCGCTCAGGTATTTCGGGTAGCTCGGTAGCGAGAGCGGGTTTGTCAGGAGCGCGGTGCAGCGGTCGCGCAGTTCCGTTCTGGTCAGGTTGCCCAGGTGGACCTGCGCGGCCCAGAGCAGGGCCACTTTGGACGGTTCCTCCGGGTGGGACTGCGCCACGGACAGTTCCAGCTGGGTTCGGTCGCAGCCCAGCGAGAGGGCCAGGGACTCCATGCTGAACAGGAAGCCCAGCATGGCGGCCACCTGGTTGGCGCCCGCTTCCTCGTCGGTGAACGCCGTGGGCAGCAGCGTGCAGTAGTGGGCGTAGCCGGTCTGGACGAACGACTCGATCCACTGCGGCAGCACGGGTTCGTTGGTGCGGTAGTACGCGAGGAGGCGGCGGGTGCGGCGCAGGACGTCCGGCGCGCCGTCCACCGTGCGTTCGCTGGACAGGACCACGAGCGCTCTCGTGCCCAGTTCGCCTGCCAGGCGGGGGCTGTGCAGGTAGCGGATGGCGTCCTCCACCGCCTCCAGTACCTTCGCCGTGGTGGCCTGCGGGTCGTGGGCGCTGCGGCGGAGGCGTTGCTCCACCACCTGTTCCACGCTCACGCCCTCGTAGCCCAGCTCGATCAGGGCGCGCTGGTGGGTGCCCAGCGCGAGGTCCCAGGACTCCTGGATGGGGCGTTCGCCGAGCTTGCGCTCGCCCATGATCGGGCGGGCGGCGCCCTGCGGCAGCAGGTAGCGCAGCATCCAGAGGAGGTTCGAGCAGGGTTCCAGCTCCGGGGTGCCGGCGATGTCGAGCAGGGCCCGCTGCACACCTCGTTGCTGGAGCTTGAGGTTGAGCGGCGCCAGCCGGTCGTGCACGTCTCTCGCTAGCGGCGGCAGGGCGTCGTAGCCGACCTGGCCGATCCGGTCGCCGCCCATCATGATCTCGACGAGCCTGCGGACGTCGCGGCGGCCGGGCACCACGTCCTTCTCGATGCACGTGACGGCGGCGTCCTGGAAGTCGTACGGGGTGGGGCGCGCCCGGTCCCGCATGCCCGCCAGCAGGATCGACGTCTCGAACACCGCGATCGCGTCCGCGGTGGACGCCAGGTAGCCGTTGCGGCGGGCCGCCCGGACGATCTCCACCGACCAGCCGAGCAGCTCCGCCTCGTCCAGCCCGTCGAGCACCGGCGGGCGTTGCAGGAAGCCGGTGAGCTGGTCCGCCGCCACGATCTCCGCTACCGGCGCGGGCAGCGCCGGTTGCTTCGCGGGCTTCTTCTTCGCGCCTGCCTGGCCCGCCAGCTGGAACGGTTTCACCTTGGTGCGCCGCAGGTTCTTGGCGTACTCGGTGGCCGCGATGGACACCGATCCGGCCGCCAGGTCGAACTGGGCCTCGATCGCCGCGTGGCTCGACGGGATCAGGCCGTGTTGCCACTTGGTCGCGCTGCGCGGTGTGATCACGAACCCGCCGGTGCCGTCCACACCGAACTCCGCGACCCTGCTGGCCGCGTGGAACGCGCCGCACACGTACAGGCAGTCGGCCGGGTCCGCGCCGGTGGACGCGAGGTGCTCGCGCATCCGCGTCCACATGTAGCGCTCGCGGTCCTCGTCGACGCGCACCCGGCGCGGGTCGCCGGGCGCGAGCCTGCGGAACAGGCTGCCGATCAGGAACATCACCTGGCGGTACGTGTCGTGGTCGCTGTCGCCGAGCGGCAGCTCGACGTACTGGTGCCACCACTCCGACCAGTGCCGGACCTTGCCGTGGTGCAGGAGGTGCTCTTCCAGCTCGGCGAAGCGCGGGCGCAGGTCGCCGATCTCCACGCCCACCGCGTCACCGTGCAGCGCGTCCTCGCCGTCGGTCTGCCTGTGCTCCGGCTGCTGCCACTGGAACACGTGGTCGGTCGAACGGTCGACCAGCACCAGCTCGACGCCCGGCGTGTCCAGGGCGTACGCGATCGCCTGGTACTCGGCGGACGCCTCGGTGATCGGGGCGACCACCGACAGCGGCGCCCACTCCGCCGGGAAGCCCTCCACCTCGCTGGAGAACGCCTGCACCGCGACGGGCAGACGGCAGTTGCGCAGCTCGGTGAGCAGCGGCGCCATGTCCTCGCACAGCTCCAGGTAGATCACCTTGGGCTGCTTCTCCCGCAGGCGGCGGGCCATGGCTACGGCGGAGGCCGGCGAGTGGTGGCAGACCGGGAAGATCTCCAGCGGTTCGGACACCGCCCGGTCGACGTCGTCGACCATGCCGAGCAGGATGCCCTCCAGGGCACCCGGTCCGTCGGCGAACGTCGTCGCCGCCTCGTGCAGCTGCGTGCGCAGCGACTCGAAGCTCACGAGAGGGTGGCGATCGTGTCACGCCCGCCCGCGAGGAACTCGGGCCACTCGCCGCCCTCGTCCTTGCCGCGCGGCTCGACGACGCCGTGCAGGTACTTGTTCATGATCGCGAGGTCCTCCGGCGCGCGCCGCGACAGCGAGCCCACCAGCGACGAGCCGAGCGTGCGGGCGGTGAGCTGCCGGTCGCCGAAGAAGTTGCTGTGCAGAATGGCGTCCTCGAGGACACCGATCTGCTCGGCGGTGGAGAGCGCGGACTCGAGCTTCTCGTCGTCGCTGCCCGCCGAGTCCGACGCCGCGCGCAGGTCCGCGAAGCTGCGCAGCAGCACGTCCAGCAGGGTCGGCGGCACGTCGAGCTCGATCTGGTGGCGGCGCAGCAGTTCCTCGGTGCGGAACCGGACGATCTCGGCCTCGCTCTTCTTGTTCGTCACCACCGGAATGCGCACGAAGTTGAACCGCCGCTTGAGCGCCGACGACAGGTCGTTGACGCCCCGGTCGCGGCTGTTCGCGGTGGCGATGACCGAGAAGCCCGGCTTCGCGAACACGATGTTGTCGGTGTCCAGCTCGGGCACCGAGATGTACTTCTCGGACAGGATGGAGATCAGGGCGTCCTGGACGTCACTGGTCGAGCGGGTGAGCTCCTCGAACCGGCCGATGGTGCCGGACTCCATCGCGTTCATGATCGGCGACGGGATCATCGACTGCCGGGACTGGCCCTTGGCGATCACCATCGACACGTTCCACGAGTACTTGATGTGGTCCTCGGTCGTGCCCGCGGTGCCCTGCACCACCTGGGTGGAGTTGCGGGAGATCGCGGCGGCGAGCAGCTCGGCGAGCCAGCTCTTGCCGGTGCCGGGGTCGCCGATGAGCAGCAGGCCGCGGTCGGAGGCCAGCGTGACGATGGCCCGCTCGACGATGCTGCGGTCGCCGAACCACTTCTGCGCGATCTCCCGGTCGAGGCCGTCGGAGCGCTCGGCACCGAGGACGAACAGGCGGATCATCTTCGGCGACAACCGCCACGAGAACGGCTTGGGGTTGTCGTCGACCGACTCCAGCCAGTCGAGTTCCTCGGCGTACTTGAGCTCGGCGGGGGCGCGCAACAGGTCGGACATGGGTTCGTGGTGCCTTTCGCGGATGTCGGGGAGGTGGGGAAAGTCAGATGGTGAGGAAGGACTTCAGCTCGTGCACGAGCTTGCGGACGTGGCCGGAGATCACCGGGGTGCCCAGGTCCTTGAACCGCTCGCGGAACCACGGGTTCACGCTGCCGCGGCCCGCGCTGGTCACCGAGCCGACCGGGATGAACTTGGCGCCGGAGCGGTGGATCGCGGCCATCGACTCGAACAGCGGCTCGCACTGCCACTCGTAGAAGTCGGAGATCCACACGACCACGGTGTTGCGCGGCTCGGCGATCTTCGGCTGGGCGAGCGCCATCGCGACGGTGCCGTCGGTGCCGCCGCCGAGCTGGGTGCGCAGCAGGGTCTCGAACGGGTCCGCGACCCACGGCGTGAGGTCCAGCGCCCTGGTGTCGTAGGCGATCAGGTGCACGTCGACCTTGGGCAGCCCAGCGAAGATCGAGGCCAGGATCGTGCAGTTGACCATCGAGTCGACCATGGAACCCGACTGGTCCACCACCGCGATCAGCCGCTGCGGGGTGGTCTTGCGCGCGGTGTGCTTGTAGTAGAGGCGGTCGACGTAGAGCCGCTCCTCCTCCGGGCTCCAGTTGGTCAGGTTCTTCCAGATCGTGCGGTCGAGGTCGAGGTTGCGGAACACCCTCTTGGGCGGCACTGACCGGTCCAGCGCTCCGGCCGTCGCCTTCTGCACCTGCGTGCGCAGCACCTCGGCGACCTCGTCGACGAACCTGCGGATCAGCGCCTTGGCGTTGGCCAGCGCGACACCCGACAGGTTGTCCTTGTCCCGCAACAGCTGCTCGATCAGCGACATGCTCGGCGTCAGCTGCGAGGCGAGCGCCGGGTCCGCGAGCACCTCGCGCAGGTGCATGCGCTTGACCAGATCCGCTTCCAGGGCACCGAGCTCGGGGCCGATCTGCGGGATCAGGGTGCTCAGGTCCGGGGTGCCCGACCCGACGCCGGTCCCGGTGCCGGACGCCTGCGTGCCGTTGCCGCCGCGCAGCTGGCCGGGCTGACAGCCCAGCGCTCGTTCCAGCCAGCCCGCGTCGGACTGCCAGCGCGCCAGCTGGCCCGCGCTGACCGTGCCGGAGCCGGTGGCGAAGACGTTGAGCAGCACCTTCGACGCCAATGCCGCGCGGCGCACCTCGGCCGCCTTGTCGCGCTCCTCCTGCGCCTGCGGCACCATGACACCGTCGAACTCGGCGGCGAGCTCCGGGTGGCGCTGCACGATCGAGTCCACACCGGCGTGCTGGTCGAGCAGTGCCGGGGGCAGGCCGATGTCCTGCAGCACGGCGAGGCTCGCCGACTCCAGCGCGGCCTGCTCCTCGGAATCGAACAACCTCGACAGCAGGCGCCAGTACAGGACCTGGCGGCGGTTCTCCTGGGCGTCCGTCATTTGCGCAGCAACCTTCCGGCGCGTTCGCGCAGCACGGTCGCGGCGTCGGTGGCGGCCTTCTCGGCCTTCGCCCCGACCTTGTCCACCGCTCCCCCGGCCCATGCACCGGCGTGCAGCGCCACCGTCTTCTTGCGGGCGGTGGTCTCGGCGGCGAGCGGCTGGATCCGGAACGCGCCCGCGTCCCACCGCAGCAACCCGATGCAGGCGTTCGAGCCCGCCACGGCCTCCGGCGTCAGCGGTCCGGCCGGCACGCGGTCGGTGTCCATCACGACCTGACTCCCGGCGAAGGAGAACGTCAGCGCGTCGTCGGTCTGCTCGGCCGCGTAGCCCTCCAGGAACACGGGCACCGCGATCCGCGCCGGGTGCCGGTCCAGCGGAGCCGTCGGCGGCGTGCTCGCCTTGGGCAGCACCACCCTCGCGGTGACGAACGGGTCGGCGGGCTCGCCGAGCTTCGCGTGCTCGTCCTGCCACAGCAGGTCGCCCTCGGCGGTCATCGGCATGTCCGTCAGTTCGACCGACCTGCCTTCGGTGAAGGCCGTCAGCAGCGACATGTGCGGGCGCAGGATCTGCCAGATCCCGGCGCCGATGACGGTGTCCGGTTTCGACGCGGACACGCTGGCGCGCACCAGGAACGGCGTGCCGTCCACCGGTTCGAACACCGCGTGCACCTGGGCCTGCGCGGCCGTCGCGTGCTCGTGCAGGTCGACGCCCAGCGGCAGCAGCCGCCCGGTCACCGTGCTCGCGGGCGCGTCGGTCGCACCCGGCAACGTCAGCAGCAGCGCCCGCGACCACAGGTCACCCCAGCGGCGCGCCGGAATCCGTTCGAGCGCGGAGCCGGGGCACGAGGCGGCCAGCTCGGCGGCGAACCCGTCCAGCAGCGCGGCGAGGCGGCGCAGGCGCGGGTGCGGCAGCAGCGCGGAGATCACAGGTTCGGCACCGGAGACCAGGTCGTGGTCGATGCCCTGCCAGCCGGCGCGGGCCACGTCGGCCAGCCACGACCGGGCGGCCAGCACGAGGTTCTCGGCCTGCCCGGGGTCGGGCAGCGAGGCGGTCCACTCGGTCTGGGCGCGGCCGGTGGCCTGCTCCACGCGCGCCATCAGTGCGTCGTGGACGGAGCCGAACAGCGCGATCCGCGCCGCCGCCAGGAAGAGGAAGTGCTCCTCCCCTGCGGCACCGGCCGCCGCCTTGTCCGCGGCCTCGGCGACCTTCGAGGCCAGCGGGGACGCCGAGACGGCGTCGGCCAGCGCGGCCAGGCCGGCGGCCTGCGCGGGCTGGGGGCGCAGCAGGCCGGTGGTGAGGGCCTGGTCGAGACCGGCGACGGCGGCCAGCGCCTCGTCGACCCCGTCGAGGGGATCCGAAAGCAGGTCAGCTCGCATCACGCCACCGTCCCGTCGGCACCGTCGGAGGAAGTGGTCCTGAGGTCGGCGCGCATCACACCACCGCCCTGGTCGGCGGGAACCACTGCAGCTCCGGCAGCGGCGCCGTCGTCGGCGGAAGCTCCACATAGGCCAGATGACGCAGGAAGCGGCTGAAGACCTGGGCGGCCGCGGCACTGTCCGCCTGCGACGGTCGCGCCGCCAGCATGTGCGAGTGCAGCGCCGACACGTCCAGATCCGCGCCGTCGACGCGCAGGTACCGCGCCACCCGGTCCACCCCGTACTGCAGGACGGACTCGGTGATCAGCGCGGAGATGTGGTTGCAGAACGAACCACGCGCGCCGCCGCACGGCCTGTTGTTGTTGGTGCTGCAGGCGAACTCATAGGTGCCCGCGGCGACCGACGAGACGTACACCCGCTCGATGTCCGACCCGCTGGACACCACCCCCTGCAGCCGGCCGTCCGCCAACTCCACGAACGGCACCTTGGCGAGCTTGCGCGGACGAGCGGGCGGCAACACCCGCGCCGTGCTCGCGCTTTCCCAGTCTGCCAACGATTCCTCTCCTTGCCCCCGAACTGGTGGACCCGCCTCTGCGGCGGTACGGGTGAGACGTTAGCGACGGGGTCTGACAATTTTTGAAGATCTACAGAAGTCGCAGGTCGCGGGGCTTCCGGCGGCGAACGGACGAGTGCGATCGGCCGAAAGCGGGTATACCGTCCCGGTGACGTCCAACGTGAAGAAGTGCCTCGTGCTCGGTGCCACCGGGTACCTCGGGTCGCAGCTGGTGCCCGAACTGCTCGCGCGCGGTCATCAGGTGGCCGTGCTCGTGCGCGACGGCGCGCAGGCGATCCGGTTTCCCACCAACGTGATGGTGCACGTCGGTGACGCGACGGACGCGCGGGCGCTCGGAGAGGCGTTGGCGGGCAACGACGTCGTGTACTTCCTCGTGCACTCGCTCGACCGGGCGGACTTCGCGGGCGTCGACCGCGACGCGGCCACCACCACGGCCACCGTCGCGGCACACGCCGGGGTGCGGCAGATCGTCTACGTCGGCGGCCCGCGGCCGGACACGACGGAGCCGTCCGCGCACCTCGCCTCACGCGCGGAGGTCGGGGACGTCCTGACGGGAGGATCGGTGCCCGCGCTGGTGCTCCAGGCGTCGATGATCATCGGCGCCGGGTCGGCCAGCTTCGAGCTGTTGCGGTCGTCGGCGTCGCTCACGCCGTGGGTGCCCATGCCGGCGTGGATGCACAACAGCAGCAGGCCGGTGGCTGCGGCCGATGTCGTGCACTTCCTGGTCGCGGCGGCCGACCTCGACGAGCCCGTTGACGGCGTGTTCGACGTGCCGGGACCGGAGCGGCTCAGCTACGTCGAACTGGTGCAGCGGTGCGCGCGGGTGCTGCGCCTGCCGGTGCGGATGCCGCTGCCCGCGCCGGTGTGGTCGCACAAGCTCGCCGCGCAGGTAGCCGGGCTCGTGACCCCGGTTCCGGCCGCGGTCGCCGAGCCGTTGTTCGCGTCGCTGGAGCACGACCTCGACCAGTCCGGACCGCCCGCCACCGACGTGCTGCCGGGGCCGCCGGGCGGCCTGACCAGCGTCGACAACGCCATTCGCGGCGCTGCTCCGGCAGCAGGCGGACAGGTCGGCGAGGAGTTCGCCGAGGAACGGACGGTGCTCACCGAGGCGTCACCGGAGGACGTCTGGCGCACGGTGACCGAACTGGGCGGCGAGGACGGCTGGCACACCCTCCCTCTCGTGTGGACGGTCCGGGGTGCGATCGACCACCTGCTCGGCGGCATCGGGCTCTACCGCGGCCGCGCCCCGCAGATCAGTGAAGGCGACGTCGTGGACTTCTGGACCGTCGTGCACCGCGACGACGAAGCGAAACGACTCGTTCTGCGCGCCGACATGAAGATGCCCGGCCACACGGTGCTCGACATGCGCGTGGACCGCCACGACGACCGCACTCGTTACCGGCAGAAGGTGACGTTCACCGCCGACGGACTGATGGGCCAGCTGTACTGGATGGCGCAGAAACCGTTGCACGACATCGTGTTCGCGATGATGGCACGCGGAATCGTCCGAACGGCGTGCACGAGCCGGTGATCACCTGCATGATCTGCGCATGCGCAGCTCACTGTTCAACCACGCGGAACGGCCTGTCGAGCCCGGAAGCTTCCAACTGCAGAACGAACGCATGCTCAAGGTCGACCTCACGGGCAGTGGCGGCTTCTTCTTCGCCAAGCAGGGTTCGATGGTCGCCTACCAGGGCGACGTCGACTTCGCCTACGAAGGCGCCGGCGGCCTCGGCAAGCTGTTCAAGAAGGCCTTCACCGGCGAGGGCATGTCGCTGATGAAGGTGTCGGGCAGCGGCGACGTGTTCCTCGCCCAGGACGCCGACGAGATCTTCGTGCTCTACCTGGAGAACGAGAGCGTCACGGTCAACGGCAAGAACGTGCTCGCGTTCGACAGCACGCTCACGTGGGACATCAACCGCACCGAGGGCGCGTCGATGCTCAGCGGCGGTCTGTTCAACACCACGTTCACCGGCACCGGCGCGCTCGCCGTCACCGCCTACGGCACGCCGGTCGTGCTGAACGTGGACGTGCCCACGTTCGTCGACATGCAGTCGGCCGTGCTGTGGTCGACCTCGCTCCAGTCCTCGATCCGCAAGACGGCCAAGCTCGGCGCGGTCATCGGCCGCGGCTCGGGTGAGGCCTACCAGCTCGCGCTGACCGGGCAGGGCATCGTCGTCGTGCAGGCGTCGGAAGGGCACCCGATCCCGACCGCGCAGTAGCCGGGTTCCGGTCTCGGTGATCGAGATCGCCGAGACCGGGTCCCCAGCGGCGTTTGGCCGCGTCGCGGGCGGGTAAGTGATCACGGGATCGTGGATCACATCTGCCGGAGGCGTTGAATGTTGTTGCCCGCTGCTCGTGGACCGTTGAGTGCGGGCGTCATCGCCGCGTTGCTCGGGGCCGAGACTCCTTCACCGCCTCTCACGGTCGTGGGGGGGCCGGGCCGCGCGGCGGCCCACCCCCACAAACCCCAAACGCTGATGTTCAAACACAAAAACAAAACTTAAAAAAAAAAAAAAAAACCAAAAAAAAAACAAAAAAAAAAAATTTCAAACAAAAAAATAAAAAAAAAAAAAAAAAAAAAAAAAAAAAAAAAAAAAAAAAAAAAAAAAAAAC
>NZ_JBHXLO010000001.1:0-57234 GCF_042721395.1 Lentzea sp. NPDC058450 | reverse complement strand
TGCCCCCGCCCCCCCCCCCCCCCGCCCCCCGGGGCCCCCCCTACCCCCCCCCCCACCTCTGGCGCGCCCCCCCCCCACACCCCCCCCCCCCCCACGCCGACTTCCAGCTCGCGTTGTGGCTCACCCTCGAAGCGGGGTTCGACGGGGTCGCGCCGGCACGGGCCGAGGACCCGGAAGTCCTGCGGTGGCGCGCACTTCTGAGCGAACGGTGGAGCGCCGCT
This sequence comes from Lentzea sp. NPDC058450, assembly GCF_042721395.1. Lineage (NCBI taxonomy): Bacteria > Bacillati > Actinomycetota > Actinomycetes > Pseudonocardiales > Pseudonocardiaceae > Lentzea > Lentzea sp. NPDC058450. Next base: position 57,013 of record NZ_JBHXLO010000001.1, on the reverse strand, counting down.
CTGCTCGACCTGACGACGCCCGTGGTGCGGGCGGCGGGTGGCGACACGGCCTCGCCCCAACGGGTCGGCGACCACCTCATCAGCCTGATCAGCGCCGGCCACACCGGCCTGCACTCGTTCGCCGAGACCAGGGCCACCGCCGCCCAGCTGCGTGAACTGGCCGCGGTCAAGGCGCTCGACCCCCTCGACCGGATGCCCGCCGTTGCGATCGCGGCGCACAACACGGCTCGGGTGCTGACCGGGCCGTCGGTGGTCGGCTACCAGGCCGCGTCCGCCGCCGTTTCCCTGCTGTTCGACCGGAAACCGGACCACGAACGGAGCTGGGGGCAGCTGCTGGTCGCCTGCCGCGAGCACCTGACCGCGAACCCCGGCCAGACGCAGGAGCTGCTGCACGCCGCGGCCGCCGCGATCGTGCTGGACGTGCGGCTCAGCCGGCACCTGCTGGAGTGCTGGTCGCAGGCCGTGCCGGCGCTCGGCCCGGTGCGGATCGCGGCGATCGGAACGGAACACCGGGTGCTGCCCGCGCTGGCGCTGGCCGGCGAGTCCGCCTGATCAGCGGACGCGGACGCCCGCGATCCAGACACCGGTGATGGCGCGGGTGGCCGTGATGTCGACCGTCGGATCGCCGTCGACCTCCACCCGGTCGTCCTCGATGCCGGTCAGGCCGAAGACCCGTGCGGGCAGTTCGGTGGCGGCGCGCAGAGCCTCGGCCGGAGTGAGTCCGGCGGCGACCAGGAGCTCCAGTTCGTGGTGCATCGACTCGCCGTGCTCCGGGGCGAACGGTGCTCCGGGCGCCGAGTTCGCGTCCGTTCCGGCCAGCACCTCCACGCCTGCGTCGCGCAACCGGGTCACCGTGTCGCGGGCGTGTTCGTAGCGGAAACCCAGTCCCGCCAACAACTTCGCGGTGCCTTCCATCATCGTCAGGGTCGGCACCGACACCATGCCGATCTCGCGCATGCCCGCGATGGTGTCGTCGTCCAGGACGGCGTCCAACGGGGCGTGCGTGCTGATGTCCACACGGGCCTCCACGGCCACACGGAACGCTCCGGTCGTCACGGAGTGCGCGACGACGAGCAACCCGTGGTCGTGCGCGGCCTGCACCAGGGCGTTGACGGTCGGCTGGTCCATGCCTTCCGGCGGCGCGGCCTCCGTGACGATCTTGATGAAGTCGGCACCGTCGGCGACCCGGCGCTCCACGAACGCGCGGGCCTCGTCAGGACTGGTCACGATCCCCTCGGCCGGGAAGCCCGGCATCTGCGCGTGGTGGCCGCCCTTGCCGACGGCCGGGATCGTGGCGCTCCTGATCCGCGCCACGCCCTTCTGCCCGCGCATCTCGTCCACGAACTCGCGCGGCCACGAGCCCATGTCGAGGCCCGTGGTGACGCCCCAGTGCGCGAGCTTCTCCAGATCGGCACGTCCCGACGTGTGCACGTGGGCGTCGATCAGGCCTGGCAGCACGGTCATAGCGCGTCTCCCTCATTTACCTTTTACGAAAGCTATCGCTAAAGGTACTATCACAGGCATGTCCTCGCTGTCACTCGCCCAGCACGCCGTGAGGCTGCAAACGCTGCTCGAACGGCACATCGCCGAGGTGCTCAAGAACCACGGGCTCTCCCGCAGCGAACTCGACGTGCTCGGAGCGTTGGCGTGCGGCGACGCCCGCCCTCAGGAGCTGTCGTCGCAACTGCTGCTCACCACCGGCGGCATCAGCAACATCCTGCGCAGGCTCGAAGCCGACGGGCACATCACGCGCGAGGCGAACACCAAAGACGCGCGCAGCAACATCGTGCGCATTACGCCCCGAGGTGAAGCCATCGCGCGCGAGACAGGCGACGCCGTCACCGAGGTGATCAACCGCGTTCTCGGTCCCGTCGACGACTCACTGATCGAGCGGGCGGCCGAGCAGCTGCACGAGGTCCTCCTCGCGCTCGACGAGGACGCACCGGTGCACCGCGGCGCTACGAACTGACGGCTCGGGCCGCCCGCGAGGCCAGTCCGGCGAACGCGTCCCTCAGCTTCTGCGGCCCGACGACCTCGATCTCGGCGTCGAACCGGGCGAGGCTCGCGGCGAGCGCGGCCCACGACCACGACCCGGCCACCAGCCTCGTCCGCGCCGGTCCGATCTCCTCGGCGGCGCCTTCCCCGACGAACGGCGCGACCTCGGCTAATGGCAGCCCGAGCACCACCTCACCCGTGCACGGCCACCCGCTGTCCGACCCCTTGAACCGGGCTGCCAGGAACTCGGTCACGCTCCCGCCCGGCACCTCGCGCCGCGCGAACCGGGGCCCGTTGGGGATGCGGAGCGACAACCGGTCCACGCGATAGGTGCGCCAGTCGGCACGTTCGGAACTCCAGCCGACGAGGTACCACCGGCCACCCCGCACCACGAGGTGATGCGGCTGCACGCGTCGAAGAACCGGCTCACGACCGGGCGAGGCGTAGTCGAACCTCACCTCTTCGAGGCCGCGGATCGCGCCGCTCAACGCGAGCAGCACCTCGGTGTCCACAGTGGACGACCCACCGGCGGCCGTGACCTCCAGCGCGTCCACGCGGCGCCGCAACCGCGACGGCATCACCTGCCGCAGCGTCACCAGCGCCCGCGCCGCGCCCTCCTCGATCCCCGCACCGGCGCTGACCGCGATCCGCAACGCCACGGCGAGCGCGACCGCTTGTTCCTCGTCGAACAGCATCGGCGGCAGCTGACTGCCCGCTTCGAGGCGATACCCGCCGTCCGGCCCCTTCACCGCGTGCACCACGTACCCCAGCTCGCGCAGCCGGTCGACGTCGCGGCGGACGGTCCGCTCACTCACGGACAACCGCTCGGCGAGCACGGTCCCCGGCCAGTCGCGGCGCACCTGGAGCATCGACAGCAACGCGAGCAGGCGTGCGGAGGTGGTCGAAGCAGACGCGGTCGGCATGGTCCGAAGTGTGCCAGGAGAAGCGGACGTTCCCTGTCCTCTACCTACGACATCGTGGTTCTCGTCGCCCGGGAAACCTCCCGCGACCAGCATCTCGACGAAGGACGACCATGTCGCTCAACGCAGTCACCCACCTGAACTTCCGCGGCCAGGCCCGGGGGGCCCTGGAGTTCTACGCCGAGGTGTTCGGCGGGCAGACCACCATCGCCACCTACGGCGACTTCGGCATGCCCGCCGACCTCCCCGGCGCGGGCAACGTCGTGTTCGGCCAGGTCGTGGCGGACAACGGCTTCCGCGTCATGGCCTACGACGTGCCCGGCGCGAACGCCCCCGTCACCCCCGGCGACACCCGCCGCGAGAACGGCCTCACGCTCACGACCGAGCCGTTCTTCCTGTCCGTGCGCGGCGACTCCGTCGAGGAGATGAGCGCGCTCTGGAAAGGCCTGGCCGACGGCGCCACGGTCGTCGAGGAGTTCGGGCCCGCTCCGTGGTCGCCGGGCTTCGGCATGCTCACCGACCGGTTCGGCGTGACCTGGATCGTCGACGTCGCCGCGTGACCTCGGGCCGGCCGGGTCGACCCTGCGCTCGACCCGGCCGACGTTCACCACCTAGGAACCGAGCGGCAGCACTCGGGACAGCACGGGCACGGTGGCCGCGGCGACGACGGTGTGCATGAGGATGAGCGCCAGCGAGTTCACCGGAGCCGCGCCGCCCGCGAGGATGCCCAGGTCAGGCACCCACGAGACCACGACGACGACCGGCACCAGCACGCGCAGCACGCGTCGCGGGTTGCTCGCGAACCGGCGCACGAGGTACCAGCCGAGCGTGCCGAGCAGGATGCCGAGGACGGTCGCCGGCGCGTACTCGGCGAGCGCGAGCCCGACGCGTTCCGTTCCCTCGGGCACGAACTTGCCCGCGACCAGGGCGATCAGCGCGTTGACGACGATCGAGACCACCGCGGCGCCGAGAAGGCCCACGACGACCTCTCCGGTGCTCGGCGCGAGTGCCGAGGAACGGGTGGGGAAGCTGGTGTCGGCCATGATCCGTGTCCTTCGGTAGGCTGATTTGCAAGCAGTCACTTGCAAACAAGGTAGCCACTGAGGCACGCTCAATGCAAGTGCACACTTGCATTCAAAGGAGGGGTGAGTGGCGAGCCGGGTGAGCGACCAGGCGGTGTTCGACGCGATGCTGGAGGTGATCGCCCAGCACGGGTACGAACGGGCCACCACGCGCACGATCGCGGACGCCGCCGGGATCAACGAGGCGACGCTGTTCCGCCGGTTCACCTCCAAGGAGAACCTGCTGAAACTGGCGGTGCGGGGCAGCTTCGCGGGCTTCGCGCTCGACCTCGACGCGCCCGGCGACGACGTGGCCGCCGACCTGCTCACGATCGTCCGCTACTACGCGCACCTCTACGAGTCCCGCAGCGGCGTCGTGCTCACGCTGATGCGCGAGGCGAAGTTCAGCCCCGAGGTGGCCGCCGTGCTCACCGAACCGGAGAAGCTGCTCAGGCGCGTCGACGAGGTGATCCTGCACCACCAACGGCGCGGGGCGCTGGTCGTGGAACCGCCGCGGCACACGTTCTTCGCGCTGGTCGGGCCGCTGATGATGCGCTCGCTCGCCCGGCGCGTGGACCAGCTGGCGACGCAGACTCCGGCCGATCCCAAGGCCGTCGTGCGCCGGTTCCTCGAGGGGCATCGGCCCTAGTCACAGGTCGCGACGCAACGCCTGGAGCACCTCGAGCTCGCGGTCGATGTCGCGCCGCTTGGCCTCGAGCCGGACGACCTCCTGGGCGAGCAGCTCCTCCATCACGCCGGTGCGTTCCTCCGGCGTCGCCTCCAGGCACGGCAGCAGCTCGCCGATCGTGAAGCTGGACAGTCCCGCGGCCAGCAGGTGCTGGATCATCACGACCCGCTCGACCATCGCCGGGTCGAAGTCGCGCCATCCTCCCCCGGACCGGGTGGAGCGAACGAGCCCGACGCTCTCGTAGTAGCGCAGCGAGCGAACGCTGACGCCGCTCGCCTCCGCCAGTTCTCCGATGCGCACACGCCGAGTCTTGCACCTGACGTTGGTGTCAGGTTCGACCCTCGTGGGGTCCACCCACTCCGAGAGGAAACCCATGCACTGGCTCCACCTGGCGGTCGCCGTCGTGTTCGAGACGGCCGTCGCGCTCTGCGCCGGCAAGGCACAGGGCTTCACCCACCGCGGCTGGACCGCCGCCACGCTCGTCACCGGCGGGCTCGCCACGTACTTCCTCAGCCGCGCCCTGCTGACGTTCGACGTCGGCGTCGGCTACGCCCTGTGGACCTCGCTCGCGGGCGTCGGCATCACGGTGCTCGGCGCGCTCGTGTTCGGACAGCGGCTCACCTGGCGCAAGGCCGCCGGGATCGCGCTGGTCATCGGCGGCGTGGTCGGTCTGCAGCTGGCGGGTGCCGCGTGAACGCCTGGCTCACCCTGCTCCTCGCCGGAGCCTTCGAGGTCGGCTACGCGCTGTCGGTCGGCGGCAGCGAGGGCTTCACCCGGTTGTCCTGGTCGCTCGTGGCCGTGGTGTTCTTCCTGCTCACGCTCTGGGCGCTCAGTTCGGCGCTGCGGACGATCGACGTCGGCATCGGGTACGCGGTGTGGGCGGGCATCGGGGCCGTCGGGGCCGCGCTGCTCGGGCCGGTGTTCTTCGACGAGACGCTCACGCTCGCCAAGGCCGGGTGGCTGGCGGTGATCATCGCCGGCGTCGTGTGGCTCAAGCTCGCCGACCGGGAGCCCGCCTAGAGCCAGCCGCTGTCCTCGGCGACCTTCACCGCTTCCGCACGGGTGCGCGCGCCGGTCTTGCCGATCGCCGCGCTCAGGTGGTTGCGCACGGTCCCCTCGGACAGGTGCAACGCCCGCGCCAGGTCCGCCACCGTCCCACCGTCCCGGGCGACGGCGAGCACGTCGCGTTCGCGGTCGGTCAGCGGGCTCTGGCCCGTGGCGAGCGACTCCGCGGCCAGGGCCGAGTCGACCACGCGCAGGCCCGCGTGCACCCGGCGGACGGCGTCGACCAGTTGTTCCGGTGAGGCGTCCTTCACCACGAACCCGGCCGCGCCCGCCGCCATCGCCCGTGCCAGGTAGCCCGGGCGGCCGAAGGTGGTGCACACGATCACCCGGCACGACGGCAGGGCGCGACGCAGGTCGGCGGCGGCGCTCAGGCCGTCCTTGCCCGGCATCTGCACGTCCAGCAACGCCACGTCCGGGTGCGTGCGCTGGGCCTCGGCGACCACCTCGTCGCCCGAGCTGACCTGGGCGACGACCTCGATGTCCGGCTCCAGGCCGAGCATGGCGGCGAACGCGCCCCGCACCAGCGCCTGGTCGTCGGCCAGCAGCACCTTGATCACACCGTCTCCCCGACCTCGGCGCGCAGCCGGTAGCCACCTTCGGACAGCGGCCCGGCGACCACCCTGCCACCGTGCGGCTCGAGTCGTTCCGCCAGGCCCTTCAAGCCGGTGCCCGGCGTGCCGACGCCGGTGCCGCGGCCGTTGTCCCACACCTCGAGCCAGGTGTCGCCGAGGACGACCGAGCAGCGGGTCGCGGCGGCGTGGCGCAGCACGTTCGTGATCGCCTCGCGCAACACGTACCCGAACACCCCCTGGAGCTCGGGTCGCACGTTGTCCACCGCGTGCGGCAGGTCCGCCTCGACCTCGGCCGCCCGCAACGCCGCCCGCGCGCCGACGATCTCCGCCGACAGCGACACCTCGCGGTAGCCGGAGACGGTGGTGCGGACGTCGCTCAACGCCTGCCGCGTCAGGTGCTCGACCTCGCGGATCTCCTCCAGCGCCCGGTCCGTCGAGGAGTTCTCCAGCAGGCGGCGGGCCACCCCGGCCTTGAGCGTGATCGTGGTCAGGCTGTGCCCGAGGACGTCGTGCAGGTCGCGGGCGAGCCGGCTGCGTTCCTCGGTGCGGGCCATCGCGGCGATCTCGTCCTGGGCGGCGGACAACGCCATGTTCGCCCTGATCATCCGGCCCACCGCGAGCATGCCGAGCGAGAGCGACAGCAACGTGCCGAGCTGGGCGCCGTCGATCGCGAGGTCCTGCTCCACGTACATCGTTCCGGCCAGCAGCACGAGCACCGTCCCGTCGATCAGGATGGCGCGCAACGGTTTGAGCACCACCGCCGTCGACGACATGACGTAGACCATCAGGCCCGCGTACGCCATGCCCAGCGAGTACACGACGACCAGGCCCAGCAGGGTCAGGCCCACCGCCAGCGCGGTGTTGAAGTTCTCGCTGTCACTGCCCCAGAAGAACTTCGGCGCGACCAGCCAGCCCGCCGCGTACGCCACGAGCAGCACCACGAGCACGACCCGGGCCACCACACCCCGGTCGCTCACCACGACGTCGTAGATCACGGCCGGGATGTAGAGCAGCACGAAGACGAGGCCGAACCAGATCCACCTGTTGCCGCTCACGGAACGAACCTAGCTCTGCGTGCGGTAGCGGCGCACGGCGATCAGCGACAGCGCCACCACCCAGAGGCCGATCACGAGCAACGCCTCCTTGACGTCCACTCCGGACACGAACGGCGCCTGCGTCAGCTGCTTCACCCAGTACGTCGGCAGGATCTTCATGACGCCCGCGAGCCACGCCGGTGCCACGTCCGCGGGGATCCAGATGCCGCCGAGCAGACCGAGCAGCATCGACGCCAGACCCGTGATCGCCTGCATGCCGTCCGGGCTCGCGATCAACCCGATCACGATGCCCAGCAGCACGAACGGGATCGCGCCCAGCCACAGCGTCGCGAACACGCCGACCCACTGCAGGGCGTCCATCCGCACGCCCTCGACCGCGCCGAGCACGCACACCAGCACGATGCTCGGCAGCCCGACCAGCATCGCGAGCGCGCCCTTGGTGCCCAGGTAGCCGGAGCCGGTCAGCGGGGTGAGCCGCAGCTGCCGCTGCCAGCCGAGGCCTCGTTCGACCGCGATCCGCGCGCCGATCGTGAGCGGTCCGGCCATCACGCCGAACAACGCCATGTTCATCATCAGCGAGGTGGTGACCGGCAGGCCGTTCGGGAACCTGCCGTCGCCCCCACCGTAGAGGTTCACGAACAGCACGAACAGGATGGCGGGCATCGCGATCGTGAAGATCAGGTACCGGCCGTTGCGGACGGCCCTGCGCAGCTCGAGCCCCAGGAAACGCGTGTTCATCAGTGGTCCTCCCCCGTCAGCGCGAGGAACGCGTCCTCCAGGCCGAGTGCGGTGATCTCGATGTCGTGGGCCTGCGGGTAGCGGGCCAGCAACGCGCGCACGGCGGCGTCGGAGTCCGTGCAGGTCCAGGTGATCCGGTCGCCGCGTCGTTCGACGTCGCGCACCCCCGGCAGGTCCAGGTCGGCCGCTCCGGGCACGACCGCGCGCAACGTCCGCCCGGACACGGCGGCCCGCACCTGCGCGACCGACCCGTCCGCGACGATCTTGCCGGACCGCATCAGCACGACCCGGTCGGCGTACTCCTCGGCCTCTTCCAGGTAGTGCGTCGCGAACAGCACCGTGCGACCGGTGTCGGTGTACGCGCGCATCTGGTGCCAGAACGCCCGCCGCGTCTCCACGTCCATCGCGACCGTGGGCTCGTCCAGCACCAGCAGGTCGGGGTCGCAGACCAGCGCCAGCGCGAACCGCACGCGTTGCTTCTGCCCGCCGGACAGCTTGGTGCACTTCCGACCGGCCAGATCGGCGATCCCGGCCTGCTGCAACGCCTGCGCGACCGGCATCGGCTGGTGGTGCAGCGCCGCGATCAACCCGACGGCCTCGCCGACCGTCGCGTCGTCGAGCAGAGCGCCGCTCTGCAGCATGGCCGAGATCTGGCCCGCCACCACGGCCTCGCGGGGCGTCCTGCCGAACACGCTGATCTCGCCGGCGTCCGGAGTGGACAGTCCGAGCAGCATGTCGACGGTCGTGGACTTGCCCGCGCCGTTCGGGCCGAGCAACGCGACGACCTCGCCGGGCGAGATCACGAGGTCGATGCCGTCGACCGCGCGCACCTCGCCGAACCTCTTGCTCAGGCCGTTCAACGCCACCGCGGCGCCGGCCCGCACAGCTGTCTCCGTCATGCCTCAATGCTCGGCGCGCGAGCCCGGCCGTGAGGGGCCCAGGCGTCACGTCCTGGCCATGACAGATGTCATGGCCAGGACTCAGCGCGTCAGGGCTTGAAGAAGATCGGCTTGAGGTGCGTGAAGAACGCGATGCCCGCGTCCGCGCCCTCGTACTCCCCTCGCCCGCTGTTCTTCCGGCCACCGCCGGGCACCTGCTGGTCGCCCACGGACGTCGGCATGTTCACCCCGACCCGGCCGACGTCGACGGCGTGCGCGAACTTCACCGCCTTCTCCCGGTCCTGGGTGAAGATCGCCGCGCACAGCCCGTACGGCGTGCCGTTGGCCAGCGAGATCGCCTCGTCCAGGTCGGCGGCGCCGAACAACGACACGACCGGGCCGAAGATCTCCTGCTGGGTGACCGGCGAGTCATGGTCCGGCCGTTCGATCACGGTCGGCGCGATGAAGTAGCCGTCCGGGGCGTCCGGCGCGGGCCCGCCGCCGATCAGCACGGTGCCCGACAGCTTGTCCGGCTCGAAGAACGACAGCACCTTCTCGTACTGCACCCGCGAGCTGACCGGGCCCATGTGCACGCCCTCGTCGAACCCGTCGCCGACGCGGACCTCCCGCGTGCGTGCGAGGAACCGCTCCCGGAACTCGTCGAACACCGGCTCCTCGACGATGATCCGACTGGTGGCGATGCACCACTGGCCGGCCGCCGTGTAGGAGGCGTGCATCGCGGCGTCGACCGCCGCGTCGAGGTCGGCGTCGGCCAGCACGACCAGCGGGTTCTTGCCGCCCATCTCGACCTGGACCTTCACGTCCCGGCCGCCGGTGGCCTCGGCGACGGCGAGCCCGACGCGGGTGGAGCCGGTGAACGAGATCGCGTTGACGTCCGGGTGGTCCACGAGCCGCTGACCAGCGGCCGCGCCCGTGCCGTAGACGAGGTTGTAGATGCCGGCGGGCAGGCCAGCGTCCACCAAAGCCGCGCCGACCAGTTCTCCGGTGATCGGGGTGAGCTCGGACGGCTTCACCACCACCGAGTTGCCCGCCACCAGCGCGGGGATGCTCTTGCGCAGCACCGCGCTGAACGGGTAGTTCCACGGCGTGATCAGCGCGGCCACGCCGACCGGTGCGAGCTGCGACCACGCCTCCAGCCCCGAGTCGAGCACGCCGCGGCTGTCCAGCAGGTCGGGAGCGATGTCGAGCTGGTACTTCGTCGCGGACAACGCGCGGGCGACCTCACCCGCGCAGTCGGCCCTGGTCTTGCCGGACTCCAGCACGTCCGCGACGACGATCTCCTCGGACCGTTCGGTCAGCAGGTCCAGCGCCCGGCGGATCACGGCGATGCGGTCCTCGACGGACGTCGCCGCCCAGCCCGGGAACGCCCGCCGCGCCGCCTCGACCGCCGCGTCCACGTCCTCCGCCGCCGAGGCAGGGCAGGTCGCGACAACAGAAGCCTTGTTCGCGGGGTTCTCCCTGGTCAGGGTCTCGCCGGACCGCGCGGGCCGCCACTTGCCGTCGATCAGGTTCAGCACCTCGCGGGGATCGGTGTGGGTCATGCGTCCTCACTCTCGTAGGCCTGGTCCAGCAGCAACGTGCCGAGCACTCCGGCGCGCCCGCCCAGCGGCGACGCGACGACGTAGGTGTCGATGGCGGCCTTCACCCCGGCCATCGCGGGGTCGGCGCCGAGCCGGTCGAGCGCCGCCTCGCGCAACGCGGGCAGGACGCCGGGCATCGTGCCCACGGCGCCGTCGAGCACGATCACCTCCGGCGACAGCGAGTACGTCATGGTCATCACGACCTGCGCGAGGTACCAGGCGGCGAGCAGCGCCTGCTCGTGCCCGGAGAGCCCGCGCGCGGCCAGCCCGGCCGGGTTGACCAGGCCCTCGAAGCAGTCGCCGTGTGCGGGACAGGTGCCGGCGAAGACGTCCGACGGATGCCGGGCGACCGGCAGGTGTCCCATCTCCGGGTGGCTGCGGCCGCGCAACGGCCGCCCGCCCAGCACCGCGCCGATCCCCGTCCCCTTGCCGACGGTCATGAACACGACGCTGCGCTTGCCGACGCCCGCGCCCGCCGCGCACTCCCCCAGCGCCGAGGCGTTGACGTCGATCTCCAGCGTCACCGGCACGGGCAGCGCCGCGCGCACCGCCCCGAGCAGGTCGTAGTCCCGCCAGGTCGGTTTCAGCGACGACGTGATGTGCCCGTGCGACGGCGAGCGCGGGTCGAGGTCGAGCGGGCCGAAGCACGCCAGCCCGACGTGCTCGATCCGTTCCTCCTGCGCGGTCAGGAACCCGGTGACGCGCGCGATCGTCTCGTCCGCCGTCGTGGTCGGGAACACCTCCTCGGCACGCACGTCGTGCGGCCCCGTTCCCACCACGGCGCGGAACTCCGTGCCACTACCCTTGATTCCGGCGAGCATCGGCCTCCTGTCGTTCCAGATCAGTCCATCGTGGACGGTCGAGCCTGAACACGTCACCCAGGGCCGCGTATCCGCTGCCCGCGAGCCGGCACACCGGGTCGAGCAGCCGAGGGTCCACCCGGCCGTCGCGCCACACCTCGGGGTCGACGTGCAGGTGCAGCACCTCGCCGATGACGAGCGTGGCCGTACCGACGGCGAGCTCGTGCACGACGCGGCACTCCAGGTGCGCCTTCGCCTCCCCCACCCTCGGCACGCCGACCGTGCGCGACTCCACCGCCGTCAGTCCCGCCCAGCGGAACTCGTCCTGCTCCGGCGGGAAGTCCGCCGACGTCAGGTTCATCGGTTCGACGAGGTCCATCGTCACGACGTTGACGACGAACTCGGGGCGTGCGCGGAGATTCGTCAGCGTGTCGCGCACGGCCGTGGTGCTGAACGCGACGTGCGGCGGGTCGTGCGACACGAGGTTGAAGTACGAATGTGGCGCCACGTTGGGAACTCCGTCAGCGCCCACAGTGGACACCCACGCGATCGGCCGTGGCACCACCAAAGCCGTCAGCACGTGGTACACATCCCCGACGGACCAGTCCGCGGGTGCAAGCTCCAGCGGTCCGGGCAGTTCCGCGGGAGGTCCTGGACGGGTCGTCATAGGTGATCTCCCTCCGCGACCGTACGATTACCCAGCCAGACCACTTCGAGCAGTGAGGACAGGACGACGTTCGTCGAGCGCAGGACCTTCGCGAAAGCCGAGCCGTCGATGGTGCGAGCCATCAACCGGCGTTCGGTCGTCGAGGCGATCGCGCACCACGGCGCCCTGTCGCGGTCCCAGGTGGCGCGTGCGGTGGGACTGTCGAAACCCACGACGTCCGAGGTCGTCACGGGACTGCTGGCGGCGGGGCTGATCCGCGAGGCCGGGTCGACGCACGGCACGCAGGGCCCGAAAGCCGTGCTGTACGAGGTGAACGACTCGGCGGCGCACGTCATCGGCATCGACCTCGGCCGCCGCTGGGTGCGCGCCGCCGTCGCCGATCTCTCGGGCCGGATCATCGCCCGCCACGACGAACGCGCCCGGCTGCGCAGCAACCAGACGCTGCTGGACCAGATCGGCGACGTCGCCCGCACGGTCATGCGCGAGAAGGGCATCGACTGGCCGCAGGTCGCCCAGGTCGTCGTCGGCTCGCCCGGCGTCGCGGACCCGGTGCGCGGCGTGGTGATGCTGCCCGCGAACCTGCCCGGCTGGGAACGCCAGGGCATGATCGAGTCGATCCGGGCGCGGTTCGAGGCGCCGGTGAAGATCGAGAACGACGTCAACCTCGCCGCGCTCGGCGAGCTCACCCAGGGCCACGGCCGGCAGACCGGCGACTTCGCGTACCTCTGGATCGGCACCGGAGTGGGGCTCGGCCTGGTGATCAACGGCCGTCTGCACCGGGGTGCGCACGGCCTCGCCGGTGAGATCGGCTTCCTGCCGATCACCGCGGACCCCGAGTTCGCGGCGACCAGGTGGCCGCGCTGGTTCGCGAGCCCGGCCGTGCAGGAGGCGACCGACCGCCTGGCCGCCGCACGCGAGATGACGAACCCGCCGACGTTGCGCACGGTGTTCTCCCTGGCGCGCAAGGGTGATCCGCTCGCCCGCGAGGTCGTGGACGTGGTCGCCGGGCTGGTCGCGCGGGCGGTGTCGACGGTGGCGGGCGTGGTCGACCCGGAGATGATCATCCTGGGCGGCGGCGTCGGCCACAACGGCGACCTGCTGCTGCACCCCATCGAGATGGCGCTGCGGTCGCTGACGCCGTTGTCGGTGCAGGTCGTGACGTCGGCGCTGGGCACGGACGCGGTGCTGCACGGCGCGGTGGGCACGGCGACCTCGGCGGCGTGGGACACCCTGCTCGCGGAGTCGGCGACCAGCGAGAACGACTGACGGCTCACGCCGGCGGCTCCACCAGTTCGGCGGGCCCGACGGCCCCCAGGCTGTCGTACGTCAACTGTTCGGTCAGCCGGGCCGCCGCCTCCGGTCCCGCCCCGAGCTTCGCCAGCCCGAACAACGCCGCCCCCAGCACCGGCGGTGCGTCCAGCACCCGGAACTCCGCCTTCGGCGCGGCCTCCAGCACCCCCGCGCGCACCCCGTCGAGCAACATCCCGTCGCCGGAGTGCAGCAACCCGCCTCCCAGCACCACCGGCACGGCCGACTCCGCGAGGTCGAGCCGCCGCACCGTGACGCCGACCAGGTTCACGATCTCCTCGACCACCGAGTCGATCAGCTCCCGCGCCACCGGATCACCTCCGGCGGCGGCCTTGAACACCGTCGGTGCCAGCGCGAGCAGTGAGCGTTCCTCGATCCGTCCCGTGTAGACGGCCTCGGCCACCGCCATCGGGTCGCTGAGCCCGAAGTACTCGGGCACGGCGCGTTGCAGCTCGGTCGGTTCGCCCCGGCCGTCGCCCGCCCGGATCGCCTGCCCCAGGGCGCGCACCCCGAGCCACCGCCCGCCCGCGACCCAGTCCCCGGAGATGCGGCCGAGCGACGGGAACCGGACCTCGCGGCCGTCCGGTGCCAGGCCGACGCAGTTCAGGCCAGTGCCGGCGCCGACCGCGACGCCCCAGCCCGCCGGGCTGCCCGCCCAGAGCATGGCGAACATGTCGTTGTGCACTTCCAGGCCGTGCGCGAAGCCCTCGCCGCGCAGGGCCGCGCCGACCCGGTCGTCGTCCACCGGCAGGTCGATGCCCGCCATGCAGAAGACGCCCAGCTCAGCGGGACCGTAGGCGCCGGACCGCCCGGCGGCGGTGCGCAGTTTCGCCACGCCGGAGCGCAACGAGCTCATCGCGCCGGCGAGGCCGAGCCGCTGATGTGAGCACCCTGGAGTGCGCACGGCGGCGAGCAGTGTGCCGTCCCCGGCGACGAGCGCCAGGTCGGTCTTCGAGTTGCCGCCGTCCACGGCGAGTAGTGCTACATCGTCCACAGTTCGATACTGTAAGCCCTCCTAACGAATTAAAGCGACCCTCGGAGTTGGGTGGATTCGGATGACAGTCAAAGTCGCGGTGATCGGCGGGGGCAGCACCTACACCCCCGAGCTCGCCGACGGGTTCGGCAGACTCGCCGACCGGCTGAACGTGGACGAACTGGTGCTGCACGACATCGACAGCACCCGGCTGGAACCGGTGGCGGCGGTGTGCGGCAGGATCCTGCGCCGGCACGGCTGGACCGGCACCCTGACGTCCACAACGGACCTGGTCAAAGCCCTGGAGGGCGCCCACTTCGTGCTCGTGCAGCTGCGCGTCGGCGGCCAGGAGGCCCGGCTGCGCGACGAGACGCTGCCGCTCGCGCACGGCCGGATCGGCCAGGAGACGACCGGTGCCGGCGGTTTCGGCAAGGCGATGCGGACCGTGCCCGTCGTGCTGGACCTGGCCGAACAGGTCGGCTGGCACGCCGCGCCGGGCGCCTGGATCATCGACTTCACCAACCCGACCGGCATCGTCACGCAGGCGTTGCTGGACGGGGGCCACCGCGCGATCGGCCTCTGCAACGTCGCGATCCACCTGCGGCACCGCGCCGCCGACCTGCTCGGCGTCGACGCCGACCGGCTGGAGATGGAGCACGTCGGGCTCAACCACCTGACGTGGGAGCGATCGGCCGTTGTGGACGGCGTCGACCGCATGCCCGAACTGCTCGGCGAGCACGGCGAGAAACTGGCCGAGTACCTGGAGTTCCCGCTGGAGCTGCTGCGCGAGCTGGGCGCCATCCCGTCGCGCTACCTGCGCTACTACTACCTGACCGAGCACATGCTGGCCCGCCAGCAGGCCGGGCACCTGCGCGCCCGCGAGGTGCAGAAGATCGAGTCCGAGTTGCTGGAGCTCTACCGGGACCCGACCCTCGACACGAAACCACCGCAGCTGCTCAACCGGGGCGGGCGGTACTACAGCGACGCGGCCGTGGCGTTGATCGCCTCCCTGCACGACGGCCGCGGTGACGTGCAGGCGGTGAACGTGCGCAACAACGGTGCCCTGCCGGGACTCGACGACGACGCGGTGATCGAGGTCCAGGCCCGGATCGACCGCGACGGCGCGCACCCGTTGCCGCAGCGCGCCTTGCCGGCCGAGATGCTCGGCTTGGTCCAGCAGATGAAGCAGTACGAACGCCTCACCGTGCAGGCGGCCAGGACCCGTGACCGGCGCACCGCGCTGCTCGCGTTGATGGCGAACCCGCTGGTCCGCGAGTACGACCCGGCCCGCGGCATCCTCGACGCATTGCCGATCACGACGAAACTGTAAGTACCCCTTCCTATCTCCTGTCTCGACAGGTAGCGTTCGGCCCAGCGACGGGGGCCCGGGGTTCGAGGAGGCATCCGATGGGCAGAATCCGACTCTTGCTGACGAGCGTGCTGATCGCCGCCACGACGGTGGCGTGTGGGAGCAGTGGTGGCGCCGGCGACGGCAAGATCAAGCTGACCATCGGCACGTTCAACGACTTCGGTTACAAGGATCTCTACCAGCAGTACATGAAGGACCACCCGAACATCGAGATCGTCGAGCAGGTGAGCGAGTACCAGGCGCACCACACCCAGCTCGCGACGAGACTCGCGGCCAGGACCGGCGCGCCGGACGTGGTCGCCGTCGAGGGCGAGTTCCTCGGCCAGTTCACCGCGCAACCGCAGAACTTCAACGACCTCACCGAGTTCGGCGCCGGGAACATGGAGAAGGACTACCTCCCGTGGAAGTGGGAGCAGTCCAAGGCAGGGAACGTCCAGATAGGACTCGGCACCGACGTCGGCAGCCTCGCGATCTGCTACCGGCGCGACCTCTTCGAGAAGGCGGGCCTGCCGTCCGGCCGCGAGGAGGTGGCGAAGCTCTGGCCGACCTGGAACGCGTTCCTCGACGTCGGCAAGCGGTTCCAGGCCGCGAACACCGGCGCGAGCTTCTTCGACTCCGGCGCACTGCTGTTCAACGCGGTGCTCGGGCAGGCGAACGAGGCGTTCTACTCGCCGGACAACAAGATGATCGCCGAGACGAACCCGGCCGTGAAGCAGGCCTACGACCTCACCACGCAGGCCGTCGAGGCGGGGCTGTCGGCCAAGATCGCCGCGTTCAGTCCTCAGTGGAGCACCGGGTTCAAGCAGGGCAGCTTCGCCCTGGTCACCTGTCCCGCGTGGGTGATGGCGTTCATCCAGAGCCAGGCGCCGGACACCAAGGGGCAGTGGGACGTCGCGGCCGTGCCCAACGGCGGTGGCGGCAACTGGGGCGGGTCGTGGCTGACCGTGCCCAAGCAGTCGAAGAACCCCAAGGAAGCCTACGAGCTGGCGAAGTGGCTGACCGCGCCCGAGCAGCAGCTGTCCATCTTCAAGAAGATCGGCAACCTGCCCTCGCGGCCCGCTCTCTACGACGATCCGGCGATGAGCGGGTTCACCAACCCGTTCTTCAACGACGCCCCCGTCGGGAAGATGTTCGGTGAGGCGGCGAAGGCGCTGAAGCCGCAGTACCAGGGTCCGAAGACGGCGGCGGTGCGGCTCGCGGTGCAGAACGGCATCAGCCGGGTGGAGCAGGGCAAGGAGTCCGCGTCCGACTCCTGGCAGAAATCGCTCCGCGACGCCGTAGCGGCGGCGGGCTGAGGTGACCGCACTGATCGAGTCGCCGTCGGCGGTGACCGGGGAGCCCTCCCCCGGTCACCGCTCGAGGCGGCGCCGCGGCTTCGACGACCGGGTGTCGCCGTACCTGTACGTGACGCCGTTCTTCCTGCTGTTCCTGGGGTTCGGGCTGTTCCCGCTGGGCTACACGCTCTGGGTGTCGCTCAGCGACTGGAACCTGATCAGCGACGACCACTCGTTCATCGGGCTGGAGAACTACACCAAGCTCCTGTCCGACCCGTACTTCTGGAACGCGCTGGTCAACACGCTCTCGTTACTGGTGCTCTCGACCGTGCCGCAGCTCGCGCTGGCTCTCGGTCTGGCGCACGTGCTGAACTCGCGGTTGCGGGCAAAGACGTTGTTCCGCATGGGAGTCCTGCTGCCGAACGTGACCTCGCTGGTGGCGGTGGCGATCATCTTCGCGCAGCTGTTCGGCCGCGACTTCGGCCTGATCAACTGGAGCCTGGGGCTCTTCGGGATCTCGCCGATCGACTGGCAGGCGGACACCGCGACGTCGCACATCGCGATCTCGATCATGGTGATCTGGCGGTGGACGGGCTACAACGCGTTGATCTACCTCGCCGCCCTGCAAGCCGTGCCGCGTGATCGTTACGAGGCGGCGGCGTGCGACGGCGCCGGGACGTGGAAGCAGTTCCGGCACATCACGATTCCTGCGCTGCGGCCGGTGATCGTGTTCACGGTGATCGTCTCGACGATCTACGGGATGCAGCTGTTCGCGGAGCCGTTGCAGTTCGACGCGACGCCCGGCAGCGTCACCGGCGGGTCCGACCGGCAGTTCCAGACGCTCACCGTCTACCTGTACGAGAAGGGTTTCCGCGAGTTCGACTTCGGTTACGCGGCCACCATCGCCTGGGTGATGTTCCTGGTGATCGTGCTCGCCGTCGCGGTCAACTACCTGCTCACCCGCCGCATCCGCTCGGACCGCTGAGGGGACCCATGGCCACGATCACTAAGGGCCGTCTCGGCCAGTTGCACCGCGCGGGTCCGCTGACCTACGCGATGCTCGGCGCGGTCATCCTCGGCTCCGCGTTCCCGTTGTACTGGACCGTGGTGGTTGCCTCGCACACCAACGACGTCGTCGGCAGCGTGCCGCCGCCGCTCGTGCCCGGCGGCCACCTGTTCGAGAACATCGGCCGGGTCTTCGACCAGACGAACTTCCAGCTGGCGCTGTGGAACTCGTTCGTCGTGTCCGGCGCGATCACGGTGTCGGTGCTGGTGTTCTGCTCGCTGGCGGGGTTCGCGTTCGCCAAGCTGCGGTTCCGGGGCCGCAACGTCCTGCTGCTGCTCGTGATCGCGACGATGATGGTGCCGACGCAGCTCGGGATCATCCCGCTCTACATCATGATGGGCGAGCTCGGCTGGGCCGGCGGCATCTCGGCGGTGATCGTGCCGAACGCGGTCACGGCTTTCGGGGTGTTCTGGATGCGGCAGTACATCAGCGAGGCCGTGCCGGACGAGCTGATCGAGTCGGCGCGCCTGGACGGCTGCCACTCGTTGCGGATCTACTGGAACGTGGTGGTGCCCGCGATCCGACCTGGTGCCGCGGTGCTCGGGATGCTGACGTTCATGCAGGCGTGGAACGACTTCCTGTGGCCGCTCGTGGTGCTCGACCCGGACAACCCGACGGTGCAGGTGGCACTGTCCACCCTGGCCGCCGGGTACTTCCAGGACTACTCGCTGATCCTCACCGGCACGGCGCTCGCGACGCTGCCGATCCTCGCGGTGTTCCTGGTGCTGGGCAAGCAGATCGTCGGCGGGATCATGGAAGGCGCGGTCAAGCAATGAGCTACGACTACGTGGTGGTCGGGGGCGGCACGGCCGGGTGCGTGCTCGCCTCGCGGCTCAGCGACGACCCTTCGGTGCGTGTGTTGTTGCTGGAGGCCGGGCCCGTCGGTGGTGCCCGTGCCATCCAGGTGCCGGCCTTGATGCCTTCGTTGCTCGGGAGCGGGTACGACTGGTCCTACCGGACGGTGTCGCAGCCGCACGCCGCCGGGCGCCGGGTCGACTGGCCGCAGGGGCACGTGCTGGGCGGCACGTCGTCGATCAACGCGATGATCTACGTGCGGGGGCACTCGTCGGACTTCGACACGTGGCGTGACGCCTACGGGGCGACGGGGTGGGGGCACGCCGACCTCGTGCCGTACTTCCGGCGCGTCGAGGAGCGGTTGCGGGTGGAGGCGCCGCGCCGGCGCAGTCCCCTCCCCCGGGCCTGGGTGGACTCGGCGGGTCTGGACGTCGTGCCGACGTTGTCCGGCGAGGCGGAGGCCGCCGGGTTCTACTCGTTGACGACTCGGCGTGGGCGGCGGTGGTCCGCGGCGGACGCGTACCTGTCTCCTCGGCCGAACCTGCACGTGCTCACCGGGGTGCTGGTGACGAAGGTGCTGGTGTCGCGGGGGCGCGCGGTGGGCGTGCAGTACCAGCTGGGCGGCGACGACCAGGAGGTGCGCGCCGGCCGTGAGGTGGTGTTGTCGGCCGGCGCGATCCGGTCGCCGCACCTGTTGCTGTTGTCGGGCATCGGCCCGGCGGATCACCTGCGGTTGCACGGGATTCCGGTGGAGGTCGACGCGCCGTCGGTCGGTCAGGGTCTGCAGGACCACCCGCGCGTGACGGCCCTGTGGCAGGCGAAGTCCGGGCCGCGGCTGGGCGGGTACTGGCGGTGGAAGCTGTTCGGGCGGGGGCCGCTGGCGTCCAACGGTGGTGAGGCGGGGGCGTTCGTGCGCACGAAGCCCGGTCTCGCCGCGCCCGATCTCCAGTACCACGTGTGCCCGCCCGGGGTGGGTGCGCGGGAGGCGGCCGTGCTGGTGACGACGGTGGCGGTGCGCAGCCGGGGCAGCATCCGGCTGGCCTCGGGCAACGCGCACGACGGCCCGTCGATCGACCCCGGCTACCTGAGCGACGAGGCCGATCTGGACGTGCTGGTGGCCGGGGTCCGGCAGGCGCGGGAGATCGCGGCGCGCGCGCCGTTCGCCGGCCTGGTCTCCGGCGAGCTCGCGCCGGGCGTGCCGGACGACCGCGTGCCCGACTGGGTGCGCGAGAACCTCGTGACCATGCACCACCCGACCAGCAGCTGTGCCATGGGCGGCGCGGAGAGTTCCGCGGTGGCGCCCGACCTGCGGGTGCGCGGCGTCGAGGGCCTGCGGGTCGTCGACGCGTCCGTGATGCCGGCCGTGACCAGCGGCAACACCAACGCACCGACGTACGCGATCGCCGAGCGCGCCGCGGACCTGATCCTCGGCAACACCCCGCTCGCGCCAGTGGAGGAGTGACGATGCCCGACACCGTCCTGTTCGTGCTCACCAGCCACGGTTCGCTGGGTGACTCGGGACGTCCGACCGGCTTCTGGCTCTCGGAGGCCGCCGACCCGTGGAAGGTGCTGACCGACGCCGGGTACCGCGTGCGGCTGGCGTCGATCGCCGGGGGCCGTCCGCCCGTCGACGGCGCCGACCTGTCCGACCCGGTGCAGAGCGCGTTCGTCGCCGACGCCGGGCTGGACTCGACGCTCGTGCTGTCCACTGTGGATCCTTCCGCGTACGCCGCCGTGCTGTACGTCGGCGGGCACGGCACGATGTGGGACTTCCACGGCAACGCCGATATCGCCCGCCTCGGTTCGGCGGTCTACCGGGCGGGCGGGGTGATCGGTGCCGTCTGCCACGGGCCGGTGGCGTTGCTGGACCTGACGGACGCCGTCGGTGCTCCGCTGGTGTCGGGGCTGCGCGTCACGTCGTTCACCGACGCCGAGGAGAGGGAGAGCCAGACCTGGGAGGCGATCCCGTACTCGCTGGAGGAGGAACTGCGGTCGCGTGGCGCGCTGCACTCGGCCGGTGACGTCTACGCGCCGCACGTGGTGGTCGACGGCCGGGTGGTGACGGGCCAGAACCCGTCGTCGGCGCCCGGTGTCGCCCGCGAGATGGTGCGCCTGCTGTCGCGGTAGGTTGCGGTTCGTGGACTTGTTGACCATCGCCTCTTCGTTGCTACCGGGTGTGCGCCTGGACGCCGCTTTCCCCGCCGCGGAAGGCAACGTCCACGACGTGCTGCTGATCCCGGGCGTGGCGGCGGTGCGGGTCAGCAAGCGCCCGCTGGGTGCGTCCTCGATGCCGCGACGCGTGGAGGTGTTGCGGCACTTGGCTTCCGCGGGCCTGCCGTTCCAGGTGCCCGAACCCCTGACGCCCGTGACGATGTTCGGCTCGCGCGCCGCCGTCGCCGTGTCGTGGGTGGACGGTTCTGGGCTGCCCGCCGGTGCCGGTGATCCCGCTCAGGTGGCGTCGGTGCTGGAAGCGGTGCGTTCCGTGCCGCTCACCCCTGAGTTGCTGGCCGTCGTGGACGACCGGGCGCAGGGCCCGTCGTGGCCGGACGTCGTGTCGTCGATCCTGCCCCTGTTGCCTGCGCGGTTGCGTGCCGAGGGCCAGCGGCGGCTGGACGCCGTGCTGGCGCTGGACCCCGTTCCCGACGCATTGGTGCACGGCGATCTCGGTGGGTCCAACGTGCACTGGTCACCCGACGGCACGCTGCTGGGCGTGCTCGACTGGGACATGGCGATGCCCGGCGACCCCGCCGTCGACGCGGCCTGCATGGCGTGGCACGGCTGGGACACCGTGCGTCACGCAGTGCCGTCCTCTGTCTACGCCCGTGCCCGGACGTGGGACGCGTTGTTCGGCATCGAGCACCTCGTCGCCACGATGAACGGGCGGCCGATGACCAGCCCGGACGGCTTCGTGGCGGCGATCGTGCCGTGGCTGGAGGCGGACCTGGCCTAGTTCTCCGCCGACAGGATGTTGGTGTTCCACCACAGGTCGAGCTTGCCGAGCACGGTGAGGTCGCCCGGTCGCTTCAACGTGCCGATGGTGAGCTTCTTGCTGTCGACCCACCACACCTCGGCCTTGCCGTCGTTGAGGAAGCACGTGGTGAACTCGCCCGGCAGCGGCCCTGAGGTGTTGCGCCAGTAGAGCGCGTAGTGGATGGGGTCGACGTCGGGACGGCAACCGCCGCGCTCGTCGTTGCGCGGAATGCCCTTGCTGGTCACGAGGGCGAGGAAGTAGGCGTCCTGCGCGGCCCGGTCGGCGAACAGCCGGAACTCGGCCTCGGTCGGCGGCGGGAAGCGGGAGTCCGCAGGGGCGTTCGCACTGCCGCACCGGGTGGCCGCCACGGGTCCCTTGTCCGGGGTGATGGTGAGGCACGAGTTGGAGGTCTTGAAGACGGCGGGCAGCGCGGCCTGGAGCGCGTCGTCCTGCGGCGACGGGGGCTTGGTGGTGGTCGTCGTGGTCGTGGTCGTCGTGGTGGTGCTGGACGTGCTGGTCGGCGTGCTGCTGGTGGACGTGCCGCTGCCGAGGGTCTTGTCCTTGTTGGACACGATCAGGATCGTGGCGACGATCGCGGCCACCACGGCCAGCGCGCTGCCGGCGAGGGCGAGGTGCTTCCTGGTGGAGCGGTCCGCCTGGGGCCTGGGCTGGAACGGGGGCGAGGTCCACTGCTGAGGACCGCCGGGTGTGGTGGGGCGAGGGGCCGCGGGGCGGGGGAACGGACCGGACGCGGCTTGGGGCCCGCCGACCGCCGGCCCTGTCATCGGCTGGGGAACGCCGCCGGGAGGGCTGGCCGTGGACGGCCCGCCCGGCGAGGACACGGGGTAGCCGCCGGGCGGGGTCGCGGGTCGTGGTTGTCCGGCGGGCGGGGTTCCCGGCGTGGCGATCCCACCGGCCACCGCCCCCGGACCAGCGAAGCCAGGCTGCCCAGGCATCGCACGCCCCGGCTGACCACCCGCAGGCGTCCCCAGTGCCGGCTGACCTCCCGCAGGAGTCGCAAGCCCAGGCTGACCACCGGGTATGGCGGACCCCGGCGACCCTCCCACAGGCGTGACGAGACCGGGCTGACCACCCGCAGGCGTCGCTGGTGCCGCAAGGCCCGGCAGGCCTCCCGCCGGTGTCCCGGGGATCGGCTGCCCACCGGCGGGCGTGACCGGGCCTGCCACCGCGAGCGCCGCCGCCCGAGCGAACTCCCCCGCCGTCGCGTACCGATCGGCCGGCTTCTTCGCCATCCCCCGCGCGATGACCTCGTCCACCCCCACCGGCACGGCGGGGTTCAGGACCGAGGCCTTCGGCGGTGCCTCGTTCAGGTGTGCCCAGATCTGGGCCGCCGTGCCGTCCGCCGTGAACGGGCGGCGTCCCGACAGGCAGGCGAACAACACGCAGGCCAGCGCGTACACGTCGGCGCGGCCGTCGACCGGGCCGCTTTCGAAGCGTTCTGGCGCCATGTAGTCCAAAGTGCCCACGACGGAGCCGGAAGCCGTGAGCGAGGTGGCGGCCGGGGAGGCGCTGCGGGCGATGCCGAAGTCGACCAGGTACACGAAGTCGCCGGACGTCACGAGGATGTTGGACGGCTTCACGTCGCGGTGGATCAGGCCGTCGGCGTGGGCGGCGTCGAGGGCGCTCGCCACCTGTTCGACGATGCGGACGGCCCGGGCGGGCTCCAGGGGCGTCGAGCGGATCAGGTCGGAGAGGTCGGCGCCCTCGACCAGGCGCATGTCGAGGTAGAGGCGGTCGTCGATCTCGCCGTACGCGTGGATCGGGATGACGTGCGGTTCGCGCAGTCGGGCGACGATCTGCGCCTCGCGGCGGAAGCGGGCCCGGTAGTCCTCGTCGTCGTGGTAGCCGGGCGACAGGCGTTTCAGCGCCACGAACCTGTCGTGTGCCGTGTCGTAGGCGCGGTGCACCTCGCCCATCCCGCCGCGACCGAGGAGTTCCTCGATCCGGTACGGCCCGAACGTCTCTTCCGTCATCGTCCCCGTGTTCCCGAGCGCCCTGTGTCCCACCGAGTCGACGCGCGCCGACCGGCGCGGGTTCCCCCGGACGCCCGCGTGAACAGGCTACAAAAAGGCGAGCGGGTTCATTCGCCCGATGACGGAACTGCGGCGAGCCATTCCCGTTCGGTGGCCAGCGCGCCCAGCTGGAAGCGGGACTGCGCCCCCAGCAACGACTGCAGGCGCGAGATGCGCCGGTTCAGGGTCCGCAGGCTGACGTCCAGCTCGCGGGCGATCGCGCGGTCGGTCGCGCCGGTGCGCATGAGTCCCAGCAGGCGCTGGGTCGCCACCGTGGGCTCCGTGCGGGCCCCCGGTGTTACACGGGTCACAGCCATATGACGACGGTATGTCGGACTATTGGCGGCAGTCAATCAAAAGTCCGGACGTCGTTGCCAAATCGTGGCCCTCTTCGGCCTGAGCACCGCCAATAGTCAGCGGGAGACCAGCACCTCCCCTGCCGCGACCGACTCCAGCCGGGCGTCCAGCACCTCGGGCGACAGCACGTGCCGCACGACCATCGCCGCCGCACCGAGTGCGCCCGCCGTCACCCCGGCGCCCGACGCGACGATCCGCAGGTTCTCCGTGGCCAGCGGCAGCGACCGCCGGTAGATCGACTCGCGCACGCCCGCCAGCAGCATCTCGCCCGCGTCGGCCAGCAGCCCGCCGATCACCACCAGGGACGGGTTGAACATGCTCACGCACCCGGCGAGCACCTCACCGATGTCGCGCCCTGCCTGCCGCACGACCCGGCCGGCCTCCAGGTTGCCGCCGCGCACGAGGTTCACCACGTCCGCTGTGGACGACGCCGGGTGCCCCAGCGACTGCAGCCGCTCCGCCAGCGCCGGACCGGCCGCCACCGCCTCCAGGCACCCGGTGTTGCCGCACCGGCACAGCGCCTCGCCGCCCTGCGGCACGCGGATGTGCCCGAGGTCCCCGGCCGCTCCGGCCGCCCCGCGGTGCAGCACGCCGTTGCTGATCAGACCGGCACCGATGCCCGTGGCGGCCTTCACCACGATCATGTGCCGCACGTCCGGGTGCGAGGCCGTGTGCTCGCCCAGCGCCATCAGGTTGACCTCGTTGTCGACGAGCACCGGCACGTCGAACTCCGCCGCGATCGCCGCGGGCACGTCGAACCCGTCCCACCCCGGCATGATCGGTGGGTTGTTCGGCCGCCCGGTGGAGTGCTCGACCGGCCCGGGCAACCCGATCCCGACCCCGGCGATCTCGGCGGGGTCCACGGTCTCGAGCAACGACCGCCAGGACGCCACCAGCAACGGCAGGATCACCGCGGGCCCGTCCGCCACGTCGAGGTCCACCTGCGCCACGGCCAGCAGCTGGCAGGCCAGGTCGGACACCGCGACCGTCGCGTGCGTGGCGCCCACCTCGGCCGCCAGCACCAGGTGCGCGCGCGGGTTGAAGCCGAACCGGCCGGCCGGGCGCCCGCCGGTCGACTCGCCCGTCCCGCTGCCGGTGACCAGTCCCGCCGCCACCAGCAGGTCCAGCCTCGCCCGCACGGTCGACCGGGCGAGACCGGTCGCGTCCACGATCTCCGCTCGGGTGCGCGGGTTGCCGTCCATCAGCATGCGCAGCACTGCGGCCGGCGATCCCGCCTCGACACCCAAGGAGCTCTCCATCGAACAATTGTCACATCGGCCAGGAACTGCGGAGACGAGCGCCGTCTCACCCACCCGAGCTGAACGCGGCGTCGAACGCGGCGGAGGGCGGGTCGAAAGCGTTGCGGCGGATGAACTCCAGCGCCTCCGGAGCGCCCAGCAGGCGATCCATCCCGGCGTCCTCCCACTCGACGCTGATCGGACCGTCGTACCCGATGGTGTTGAGCATCCGGAACGACTGCTCCCACGGCACGTCACCGCGTCCGGTCGAGACGAAGTCCCATCCGCGCCGAGGGTCCGCCCACGCCAGGTGCGAGCCCATCCGGCCGTTGCGCCCGTTGCCGACCTGACGGCGCGCGTCCTTGCAGTCGACGTGGTAGATCCGGTCGCGGAAGTCCCACAGGAACCCGACGGGGTCGAGGTCCTGCCACACGAAGTGCGACGGGTCCCAGTTCAGCCCGAACGCGGGCCGGTGCCCGATGGCCTCCAACGCGCGCACGGTCGTCCAGTAGTCGTACGCGATCTCCGACGGGTGCACCTCGTGCGCGAACCGCACGCCCACCTCGTCGAACACGTCGAGGATCGGGTTCCAGCGGTCGGCGAAGTCCTGGTAGCCGGCGTCGATCATCGACTGCGGCGCGGGCGGGAACATCGCCACGGTCTTCCAGATCGACGACCCGGTGAAGCCGACGACGGTCGAGACGCCGAGACGAGCGGCCGCCCGCGCGGTCATCTTCATCTCCTCGGCGGCCCGCTGCCGCACGCCCTCGGGGTCGCCGTCGCCCCAGTTGCGCGCGGACAGGATCCCCTGGTGCCGCTCGTCGATCGGGTCGTCGCAGACGGCCTGGCCGGTGAGGTGGTTGGAGATCGTCCACACCTTGAGGTCGTGCTTGGCGAGGATCGCGAGCCGGTCCGCGACGTAGTCGTCGTCCTCGGCCGCGCGCCACGGGTCGAGGTGGTCGCCCCAGCAGGCGATCTCCAGGCCGTCGTACCCCCAGCCCGACGCGAGCCGACAGACCTCCTCGAACGGCAGGTCGGCCCACTGGCCGGTGAACAACGTGATCGGACGGGCCATCTCCGGTCTCCTCCTAAACCTGCTGCCACGTGCGGGATGCCGAGCTTGCCTCAACGGCGGCGAGAACGCGCTGCACCTGGAGCCCGTCCGCGAACGTCGGCGCGGGATCGGTGCCCGCCGCCACCGCCCGCACGAAGTCGACGGCCTGGTGGGTGAACGCGTGCTCGTAGCCGAGGCCGTGCCCGGCGGGCCACCAGGCACCGACGTACGGATGGCTCGGCTCGGTGACGAGGATCCGGCGGTACCCCGCGACCGCCGGATCCTCCTTGCCGTCGAAGAACTGCAGCACGTTCATGTCCTCGAAGTCGAAGGCGAGGCTCCCCTCCGCGCCGTTGACCTCGATCCGCAGTGCGTTCTTGCGACCGTTGGCGAAGCGCGTCGCCTCGTACGAACCGAGTGCTCCGCCGCCGAACCGCGCCAGGAACAACGCGGCGTCGTCCACCGTGACGGGCCCGGTCTGTCCGGTTGCGGCGGTACCGGACAGACCGGAGTGCGCAGAGGCGATGGGCCGCTGCGACACGAACGTCGCGAGCGTGCCGACCACCTCGGTGATGGTGTCGCCGAGGATGAACTGGGTCGCGTCCACGATGTGCGCACCGATGTCTCCCAGGGCACCTGACCCGGCCTTCTCCTTGTCGAGCCGCCAGGACAACGGCGCCTCGGGGTCCACGATCCAGTCCTGGAGGTACTGGGCGCGGACGTGGTGGATCCGTCCCAGCCGCCCCTGCGCGACCAGGTCGCGGGCCAGCGCCAGGGCGGGCGTGCGGCGGTAGGTGAAGCCGACCATGGCCCGCACGCCGCGTTCGGCGGCCCGTGCGGCGGCCTCGGCCATCGCGACGGCCTCGTCGACGGTGTTGGCCATCGGCTTCTCGCACAGCACGTGCTTGCCCGCGTCCAGCGCCGCGATGGCGATCTCCGCGTGCGTGTCACCCGGTGTGCAGATGTCGATGACGTGCACGTCGTCGCGTTCCAGCACGGACTTCCAGTCGGTCGCCGCCTCCGCCCAGCCCAGGCGGTCGGCGGCGGCGCGGGCGCGGTCGGCGTCGCGGCCGACGAGCACGGACATCACCGGCCGCACCGGCAGGTCGAAGAAGCGCGGTGCGACCCGCCACGCCTGGGAGTGGGCTGCCCCCATGAACGCGTGGCCGACCATCGCGATGCCAAGTTCAGTCACGTGCGGTTCTCCTTGTGCCGGTGCCGAAGGCGGGTGCCTAGGACTCGAAGGCGGTCGGCAGGTAGCGGTCGACGTTGTCCTTCGTCACGACGGGGGCGTAGAGCTGCACCTCGCGCGGGACCTCCACCTCGACCAGGTCGCCGAGGCTCTTGCCCTGCACCGCGAGCCGCGCCAGGCGGATGCCGTCGGCACCCTGGGTGGACGGGTAGATGACGGTGGCCTTGTGCGGGCCGTTGTCCGCCTTGATCTCGCGCATCACGTTGGCCGAACCGGCGCCGCCGACCATGAAGAACTCGCTGCGGCCGGAGTTCTTGATCGCGGCGGCCACGCCGACGCCCTGGTCGTCGTCGTGGTTCCAGATGGCGTCGATCTTGCGGGCGGCCTGCAGCAGGTTCGCCGCGGCCCGCTCGCCGCTCTCGACGGTGAACTCGGCGGCGACGCGGTTGCTGACCTTCAGGCCGCAGCCCTGCAACGCGTCGGCGAAGCCCTTGCTGCGGTCCTGGGTGAGCGGCAGCGAGTCGATGCCCGCGATCTCCGCGACCACGGCGTCGGCCTTGCCGTTGAGCTTCTCGCAGACGTACGTGCCCGCCGAGACGCCCATGCCGTAGTTGTCGCCCAGCACGGTGGAGCGGGCGGCGAACGGGCTGTCGAACTCGCGGTCGACGTTGATCACCGTGATGCCGGCCTTCATGGCCTTCAACGCCACCGGGGTGAGCGCGGCGCCGTCGAACGGCAGCAGCACGATCGCGTCGACCTTGTCGTTGATGAACGTCTCGACCTGGCTGATCTGGAGGTTGACGTCGTTGGTGCCCTCGACGACGCGGAGCTCCACATCGGAGTACTTGCCGGCCTCGGCCTTGGCGGCGTTGGTGATCGCGGCCATCCAGCCGTGGTCGGCGGCCGGGGCGGAGAAGCCGACGACGACCTTCTTGCCGGGTTCGTCGTTGGCGACCTTGACGCCGCCGCCCTGGTTGTTCCCGCCCTGGCTCTCCGGCGTGTTGCCCGTGCATCCGGCCAGTACCAGTGCGGACGCGGCGGCGAGCAGAGCGACTCTCTTGAACTGCATGGGTTTCTGGTCTCCTCGGGTGGCAGCGGTCGGGTGTCGCGGCGTCAAGCGCCGCTGCGGCGGGCCAGTCGCTGCTGGAGGAGAACCGCGACCACGATGATCGCGCCCTTCGCGACGGCCTGGGCGGAGATGGAGAGGTTGTTGAGGGTGAAGACGTTCGACAGCGTGGTGAAGATCAGGACGCCGAAGACGGTGCCGGCGATCGTGCCGCGACCGCCGGAGAGCAGCGTGCCGCCGATGACGACCGCGGCGATGGCGTCGAGTTCGTAGAGACCGCCGTGCGTCGCGCTTCCCGTCGTGGTGCGGGCGACGAGCATGACGGCGGCGAGCCCGCAGCACAGGCCGAGCAGCGTGTAGAGCATCACGGTGTGCCGCTTGACGTCGATGCCCGCCAGGCGGGCCGCCTCGGGGTTGCCGCCGACGGCGAACGTCCTGCGGCCGAACGTGGTGCGGTTGAGCAGCACCCAGCCGCCGACGGCGACCAGCGCGAAGATCACCACGAGCACCGGGACGCCGAGGATCGAGGCGTCGAAGAACGCGGCGAAGCCCGGCACGTTCACGATCTGGGTCTTGCGGTTGGAGATGATCTCGGCGAGGCCTCGTGCGGCGGCGAGGCTCGCCAGGGTCGCGATGAACGCCACGACCCGCCCGTACGCGATCAGCGCGCCGTTGACGAGTCCGCACGCTCCGCCCACCAGCAACGCGGTGAACACCATCACGATCCAGTGCGTGTCGTTCGCGATCCCCTGGGTGGCAAGGGTTGTCGCCCACACCGACGACAGCGCGACGATCGCTCCCACCGACAGGTCGATGCCGCCGCCGGTGATCACGAACGTCATCCCGATGCTCACGACGCCGATCACGGCCGCGAGCCGCAGGATGGTGAGCACGTTGTCGACGTCGGCGAACCGGTCGCCCGCGGTGATCACCCCGCCCAGGCACAGCAGGACGAACGCGACGACGAGGCCGGTGTTGCGCCCGGCCGCCGACCCGAGCAGGGCCGAGAAGCCGGAGGTCCTGGTGACGGGCGGGCTCTTCTGCGTGGGCACGGCGGTGTTCTCGCTCATGCGGCGTGTCCTTCCATGACCAGGTCGAGGACCCGGGACTCGTCGATCTCGTCGGCCGGGCCGTCGTGCACCACCCGGCCCTCGCGCACCACCAGGACCCGGTCGGCGAGCCCCAGGACCTCCTCGACGTCGCTCGACACGACGACCACGGCCACACCCCGGTCGGCCAGGTCGCGGATGAGCTCGTAGATCTCGCTGCGCGCGCCGACGTCGACGCCGCGGGTGGGTTCGTCCAGCAGCAGCACCCGGCACTCGCGCAGCAACCACCGCGCCAGCACGACCTTCTGCTGGTTGCCGCCGGAGAGCCCGCGCACCACCCGGTCGACGCCGGCGGGCCGGACGTCGAGCGCCTCGGTGAGCTCGCGCGACCGGGCCCGTTCGGCGCCGTCGTCGAGGAACCCGAAGCGGGCGAAGGCGGACATCGACGAGACGGTGATGTTGCGGAACACGGCCTGGTCGAGCAGCAGTCCCTGGCTCTTGCGCTCCTCCGGGCACAGTCCCATGCCTGCCCGCACGGCCGCGCCCACACTCCCCCGCCGCAGCGCCCTGCCGTCGACCTCGACCGTGCCCGCCGCCCGCTTCCTGGCGCCGTAGATCGTTTCCAGGATCTCCGAACGCCCGGAGCCGACGAGTCCGGCGAGCCCGACCACCTCGCCGGCGTGCACCGTGAGATCCACGCCCTCGAAGCGACTGCCGTCGGCCAGCCCGCGCACCGTCAGCACCTCGGGCGCGGCCGCGTCGGCGGGTTTCCGTTGCGGGTAAACGTTCTCCAGCACCCGGCCGGTCATCAACCCGATCAGCTCCGACGTCTTCACCTCGCGCGCGGGCAGTCCCGTCGCGACGGTGCGGCCGTCCTTGAGCACGGTCACCCGATCGCCGATCTCCCTGATCTCGGCGAGCCGGTGCGAGATGTAGACGACGGCGACCCCGTGCGCCGTCAGGTCCCGGATGATGCCGAACAGCACCCGGACCTCGTCGGGGTCGAGCACCGCCGACGGTTCGTCCATGATCAGCAGCTGCCCGTCCAGCGACAACGCCCGCGCCATGCTGACGATCTGCTGGTGCGCCACGGACAACCGGCCGACGTCGCGGTCAGGCGAGATCTCCGGGTGTCCCAGTCGTACCAGCAGCTCCCTCGTCCGCCGCCTGGCCTCGGCACGCCGGGTGAACCCGGCCGTCGCCAGCTCGTGCCCCAGGAACACGTTGTCCGCCACCGACAACCCGGCGACGAGGTCGAGCTCCTGGTAGATCGCGGCCACCCCGCTGCGCATCGCCGCCGTCGGGTTGCCGAACGACACGACCTCCCCGCGCCAGCGGATCTCCCCCTCGTCCGGCCGGTGCGCGCCGGACAGCACCTTGATCAACGTCGACTTGCCCGCGCCGTTCTGCCCGAGCAGGCAGTGCACCTCACCGGCACGCACGTCGAAGTCCACGCCCTGCAGTGCCAGCACGCCGGGAAAGCGCTTCACCAGTCCCTGAACCGAGAGCAGTGCCGAGCTCGTCATTGAGTCCTCCGGGCCCCGGCAACCCTTGTGCCGGCAGGAAGTTCGGCCTTACGAGAACCCACGCTAATGAGACGCCGCTGACGTGGACAAGACGAACGGGGTGGCGCACATCGGCCATCTTTTCCCTTGACCGGAGGGCCCGTTTCAGCCTGTGGTGGCGAGCCACTTCGCCGCGTCGTCGGCGCACTGCTTCAGCGCCGCCCGCTCGCCGAGGTAGCCGATCGGCACCCCGACGACGGGCAGTCTGCCCAACGCCTGGTGGATCGCGCCACCCTGCGGACGGTGGCCGAGCTCCTCGGTGACGGCGGCGAGGAGGTGGCCCTGCTGCCGGAGCAGGTACGCGGTCGCCACGGCCCTGCCACCGCCGGCGGCAGGCAGCTCGGTGATCGCCCGCTTCGCCACGCCCTTCCAGTCCTTGCGGGCGAGAGCCCACCGCCCGGCCGGCTTCTCGTCGACGGGCGCGAGCCCCGCGGGGACCTTCTCGCCCGCCTCGGCGGGCGTCCACCCGAGAGGTTTCGTCCCGACTTCCTCGGCGAGTGCCCACCGTCCGGCGGTCTCCTCGTCCGTCCCGGCGTCACCACCGGCGGCGATCGCCGGGTCGATGTCCCGGTGGAGCAGCACGGACGCGAGCAGCCGCACCTTCGTCCCCAGGTCGTCGACGTCGTGCTCGGCCGCGATGGCGCACAGCAGCAACCCCTGTCCCGCGGAGCCGAGCAGGTCGGCCAGCGGCAGCTTGTCCCCGGCCGGGCCCATGACCCTGGGCAGCGCCGCCACCGCGGCGGTCAGCCGGCCGACGTGATTCATCCACCAGTCCACCCCGCGGTCGTCGCGGTCGCCTTCCCGCAGTTTCTGGACGATCGGCCCGCAGCCGCGCACGAAAACACGGAGAACAGCGGAAACGTGCGCGTCGGTGATCGCCTCGGCCATGGTCCGGCTCCTCACTCGGGGCATTTTCAGCTATTTCGCCCGCGCGCACTCCACCGTTAACGGAATTCACCTCCGAAATACTTGACAAAATAGTGGGCATCAATTTTTCGAATCGACCTCAGAGTTCCAGTGCGACGTCGGTCAGCGGCGCGCTCGTGCAGGTGAGCACCTGGCCGTCGTCCTGCCTCGACACCGTGCCGCTCAGGAGCTTCGCGACGCACTCGTGGCAGCTGCCCACCGTGCACGAGTACGGCATCGGCAGTCCGGCGGCGAGCCCGGCGTCGAGCAACGTCTGCCCCGGCTCCACGATCGCCTCGCCGACGGTCCGCCCGCCGGACTCGACGCGCATCCGTTGCGGCGTGGGAGACCCTGCCGCGGTCACGGCGTTGGCGTAGCTCTCGACGTGCAGGCGGCCGTCCGGCAGGTCGAGGGCCTTCACCGCGACGTCCATCAGCGCCTGGGGACCGCAGAGGTAAAACTTCGCGCCCGGCCCCAGGTTGGCCGCCCAGTTCTGGACGGCGGGGGCGTCGAGCCGTCCGTCGCGGGACGTCAGCACGTGCGTGACGGCGAGCCTCTCGGGGTGCTCGGCGCCGAGCCGGGCGAGGTCGGCGGCGAAGATCGTGTCCTCTTCGGTCCTGGTGCTGTACAGCAGGGAGATCCGTCCGCCGGGCTGCGCGAGCAGGGTGCGGATGATGCTCATCATCGGCGTGACACCGCTGCCGGCGGCGATCAACGCCACCTCGTGGCCGGGTTCGGCGTGGAAGTCGCCGGACGGGCCGCGCACGAACAGCCGGTCGCCGGGCGCGAGCGAGCGGACGTGGTGGGAGAACAGGCCTCCCTCGACCTGCTTGACCGTCACCTCCAGCCTCGCCGTCCCCGGCGCCGATGACGCCGAGTACGGCCTGCGCACCCGCACGCCGTCGATCTCCGTGACGAGCGTGAAGAACTGGCCGGGCCGGAAGTCGAACGGCCGGTCGCCCTCCAGCACCAGCGTCACGGCGCTCGGCGTCTCCTCCCGCACCTCGACCACCCGCACCTCGCGCAACGGGTCCACCTCGGCGGCGCGCGGCTGGACGTCCGCGACGTCGAAGCCCTCCTTGCGCAGGCCGGAGCGGTAGGCGAAGTTCATCGCGACCCTCATCAACCGCGCGGGCATGAGTTTCGCGAGTCGCACCAGCAGCTTGTTCCGCGAGTTGGCGGCCAGGTGCAGGCTCGCCAGCGCCATCAGGTCGGGCACGTCGTCCGGCGTCGCGGCGGTCCACAGCCGGGCTCGCGTCACCGCGTCGTTCGCGCTCAGCTCGGCGGCCTCGACGTCGACGAGCAACGCGGCGTGCGGCGGCATTCCCCGCAGCGCCAGCGGTTCCAGCAGCACGGGATCGACGGTGATCACCGCACGCCCCCGCCCGTGCAGCACCCCCGTGCGGCCGGGCACGAGCGCGGCGAACGAGATCCGGTCGTCCTGCAACAGGTTGTGCAACGTGTCGGCGCGCTTGTTGCCGCGCCGGTCCGCGATCAGCAGCGTGCGGCCGTCGACGATCCGCGCGACCGCTCCCTGGTCGCCGCGGGGACTGGTGTCGCCGCCGCCGTCACCGTCCCAAGTGGACAGCACCAGAAACGGTGAGGAGGCGAGGAAGTCCGCGATGCCGGGCGATCCCAGCGGACCGTCAGCCACGAGCGCACCGCCGGGCGACCCCTGCGGCCGGGCCGGCGGTTGCCACAACCCCGACCGCAACACGGCCTGCGCGCAGTGCACGTACACCTGCTCGATGTCGAACCGGCCTCGCCGCACGGTCCCGTTGACGCGCAGGGTCTCCCCCACCCCGGGCAACAGGAACACCATCGACGCGGGCCCGTCCGCCTCCTCGCACCGCGCGAAGGAGATCCGCGTCGGCGAATGCACCTTTGCGAACCCCGGCGTCCCGCCCACGTACGTGGTCCGGTGCACGCCGTCCGCCCCCAGGTAGCCGAACCCCGCGACCGGGCTGCGCGCGAGCACCGTCACGCACCCGTCGTCCAACGCCCCGAGTTGCTTCTTCATGATCACCGCAGGTGGGCGCCCGACCACCTCCGCCACGGCATCAGCGGTCGTAAGGACATTGTTTTCCCAGCTCATAGCACTATTATGAGCTTTTGCTCAGTTCCTGGATACTCGCTTTCGAAGGGCCGACCATGCCGACGAACAGCCGCGACGTAGGGCCACGTCGCAAGCCCAGCCAGGTCCGCGCGGAGCTCACCCGGGACCGCATCCTGACCGCGGCTGCTCACGTTTTCTCCGAGCACGGCTACGCCGCCGGCACCACGAACCGCATCGCCGAGCGCGCACGCGTGTCGATCGGATCGCTGTACCAGTACTTCCCGAACAAGGACGCGATCCTGGCCGAGCTGATGGTCCGGCACATCGACCGCGGCACCTGGACCGACGCCGACCGGCTCGACTTCTCGCCGGGCAGCCTGGAGTCCGTGGTGCGGGCCCTCGTGCGCGACGCGATCGACAACCACCGCGACGACCCGCGGCTGCTGCGGATCATGATCGAGGAGGGTCAGGTCTCCGACGCCCTGCGCGACACGATCACCCGGCACGGCGCGCAACGCGTCGCCCAGGTGCGCGACGTGTTCGCCCGCCACCCCGACGTGCACGTGCGCGACCTGGACACCGCGGTCGAGCTCGTCGTGTTCACGGTCGAGCTGAACACGCACCGGCTGGCGGCACTGAAGCGCGACGTCGAGACCATCGAGAACGAGCTCGTCGACATGGTGACCCGCTACCTCGGCGGGTGACGCGAGTACACCTCGGAACCGCCAGCAGGGGCCGACGTCATCATTCGTGGCGCAAATTGCTCTTCGCATTCGTTCGGCGAGTGACAGTGCCCCAGATCGAATTAGCGAATCACTGTCGGCGGTGTCCGGAAATACCGCCCGACGGCGCCCGCGTCAGGCCGCGCCGGGCACGAGGGCAACGAGGCGGCAGGCAGACCGGCCGAGCAGCGGCAGCCCTGCATTGGTCGGACCTGTTCCGGAAAATCCCGGTACAAGATGGGCGATCCGCGCCTTGACGGCCGCGAGACATCGGATGTTCACTGGGGACCCGTTCACCTTCATCCTGCTTCGGAAGGTGCTAGATGAGGTTGTCCCGTCTCTTGCCCACCGCCGTGCTCGTAGGCGCCTCACTCACCATCTCTCCCGCCACCGCCGCTCCCGGCGACGCCGCGTTCTCGAACTCCGCGGGCCGCCTGGACGTCGACCACGCCGGTTACCTGTCCAAGCACGACGTCGTCTACAACCGCCCCAACTCGAACCCGAACTACGGGCTGACCGTCGGCAACGGCCGCACCGGCGCCATGGTGTGGCAGTCCGGCGGCCTGAACATGCAGGTGTCCAACGTGGACGCCTCGCAGCAGACCGCGTTCGGCGCCGGCATCGTCAACCTCGCCACCACCCCCGCGATGGACGCGAGCTACAGCACCTACCAGCAACGGCTGTCGCTCTACGACGGCACGCTGACCACGAAGTACGACAACAACCGCACCGTCACCATCATGGGGCAGCCCAACTCCGAGGTGATGGGCATCCACGTCGAGGACGGCCGCAGCGGCGTCAGCGCCGTGACGCTGGAGCTGTCGTTGTGGGACGTCGCGAACCTCGGCAACAGCGGTGACGTGCCGGACATGAACACCTGGCGCACCGTCAGCAGCTACGCCGACTCGACCGGCGCCGGGATCAGCCGCGGGCAGACCGACGCGCAACGCTTCGGGTACACGCTCGCGGCGACCGTGGAGGGCGCGAGCTACACCGCGTCCGTGATCAACAACAGTCGCGTCAGGTTGTCGATCACCCCGTCGTCGAGCTACACCGTGTGGTTCACGGTCTCCACGCGGCTGAACGCCCCGAGCAACAACTCGATCAACCAGGCCCGGACGGCGCTCAACGCCGTGAAGGCCACCGGCTACACCACGACGTACAACAACTACCGGAACTGGTGGCACAGCTTCTGGCAGAAGTCGTTCGTCCAGTACGGCGGCCTGAACGGTGAGGCCGACTACCTGGAGAACGTGTACTACCTGTCGACGTACCTGATCGCGGCCGGCGGGTACGGCAACTACCCGTTCCACTTCATCAACGGCGTGTTCCGCGCGACCGGGGACAGCACGAAGTGGAGCAACGCGTACTGGTACTGGAACCAGCGCGACGTCTACAACTCGTTCCTCGCGTCGAACCACGTCGACCTGATGAACACGTTCAACAACCTCTACAGCCGCAACTACAGCGCGTTGAAGGCGTACACGCAGACGCGGTACGGCATAGACGCGTTGTGGGTGCCCGAAACGATGGGGTGGGACGGCAACGCGCGCGGCACGGTCAACAGCGACTTCACCAAGAACGTGCTGTCGACGGGCTACGAGGCCGCGTTCAACATGTACCTGCAGTACCGGTACACCAACGACGCCAACTACCTGCGCAACGTGGCGTACCCGTACATCCGCGAGGTGGCGAAGTTCTACTCGCGCACGCTGTCGGTCGATGCCAACGGCCAGTACTACATGGCCAACTCGCACGCGCACGAGACGTATTGGAACGTGCGCAACGCGATCACCGACCTGGCGGCCGTGCGCAGCCTGTTCCCGATCGCGTTGCAGGTGTCGCAGCAGCTCGGGCTCGACGCGAACCTGCGGTCGGAGTGGCAGCAGATCCTGAACAACCTCGTGCCCTACCCGCAGCAGAACGGTGCGTACCTGGCACACCAGCCGCCGTTGTCGCAGACCCGCAACGGCGAGAACGTGGCGGCGGAGCTCATCTGGCCGTACAACGTCACGGGCATCGGCTTCCCCGACTACCAGACCGCGCTGAACACGTGGAACACCAGGCCTTTCCCGTACGGCAACGTGTGGGCGAACGACGCCGTGCAGGCCGCGCGGCTCGGGCTCGGCGACCAGACGTTCAGCGGCATGAAACGGATGTTGCAGCAGTACCAGAACTACCCCAACGGGTTCACCAACAACACGAACGGCGTCTTCGAGTACCACGGCGTGCACCTGTCGGCGATGAACGAGGCGTTGCTGCAGTCGTACAACGACAAGATCCGGGTGTTCCCGGCGGCTCCGACCAGTTCGTCGTTCGTCGGCAAGTTCACGCTGCTGGCGAAGAGCGGGTTCCTCGTCAGCAGCGAGCGGGAGGCGAACGAGACCAAGTACGTCGGTCTGCGCAGCCAGTGGGGTGCGACGGCCCAGGTCGTGAACCCGTGGGGCACGCAGCAGGTCCGGGTCCGGCGCACGTCGGACAACGCTGTGTTGCTGACGACGTCGGCGGCCGAGTTCCAGTTCGCCACGGCCACGGGCGGCACGTACGTCGTCGAGCGGACGGCCAAGCCGCTCACCTCGTACGCGACCACCCGGCTCACCGGCAGCCAGAACCAGGTCGCGAAGTCGTTGAGCGGCACCGCGTCCACGCTCGGGCTCAACGCTTCGGGCGGTGGTCTGATCAACAACACCGAGGGCAGTTACGACAACAACTGGCACCTGACCACGAACCGCGGTTACGGCGACTACAACGACGACACGCACCACTCGACCACCGTCAACGCCGCGGCCACGTACACGTTCACCGGCACGGCGATCGAGTACATCTCCGAACGCAACGGCGACATGGGCACGGTCGACGTCTATCTGGACAACGTCTTCCAGGCCACAGTGGACCTCCGGGCGACAGGCACCCGGCAGGTGCAGCAGGTGGTGTGGCAGAAGTCCGGCCTCACCAGAGCCCAGCACACCATCCGCGTCGTCAACCGCAGCACGTCGGTCGGCATGATCGACGCCTACCGGATCACCCCGTGAGCACGGCGTTGAGCCCGCTCGCCTGAGTGCGCCAGTCCCGCTGGTTCGGGGTGCCCCCGGACCAGCGCTGGCCGATGCGGTTCAGCGCGTCGCGGTCCGACGCCCACACGGCGTCGGACTGCTGGCGCGCGAACTGCTGGTAGACCACCGCGTTCGTCGCTTTGTAGAGGTCGTTGAGGTAGCGCATGAAGATTCCCTTGAACTGCTTCTGGTTGTCGTCGCAGTTCGCGTTGGGGTCGCACGACTCGGTGAGCACGCCGTTGCGGGTGAGGCCCGTGATCGCGGAGTCGGCGAGCCGTTTCGCGGCCGTGAGGTACTTGGCGTCGCCGGTCGCGCGGTAGATCTCGGTGAGCCCGCCGATGCCGAGCCCCTGGTTGTAGGTCCACACCGTCTGGCCGTTGTTGCGGCAGTCCTGCGTGATCCCGTCGTTGACCAGCCCGCTCGCGTTGATCATCCCGCTGGCCAGGTACCAGTCGGCGGCCGTGCGCGCGCGTTGCAGCCACACGGTGTCGCCGGGCGTACGGCGGCTGATCGACGCCGTCAGCCTCACGTACTGGCCGTTCGTGACGGCGTTCTTGTAGGTGCGTTCCCTGTCCCACCACACACCGCCGCCGCACGTCCGTGTGTCCCAGTACTGGTGCACGTAGGTCGCGATGGTGGTGGCCATGGTCAGGTAACGCCGGTCCTGCGTGTAGTCGTACGCCGCCACCCACGCCAGACCCCACCACGCGCTGTCGTCGATCGACCGGCTGATGAAGTCGCCCTCGATCGGGTCCGTGCTGCGCTGCCCGGCCGCGAACGGCACCCGGTTCACGTCGAACGTCCGCGCGATCACCCAGTCGTAGTCGCGGATCCCCGAGTCCATCACGGCCGTGAGCGTCGTGGCCGAGTTCCACCAACTCGACTGCCACCACGCCGTGGACGGCTCATAGTCGTAGAGCAGCGCGTCAGCCGCAGCGCGCGCACGGCTCGGCGTAGGTCGTGCCCAGGCCGTGCAGCTGCCTTCCTGATGGGCCGCTTCCCTGCCGCACGCCCGCACGGCTCCGCCGTAGTGCCGGCCGCGCGGGTCGCGGGTGGCGAACATGCTGGTCCGGGTCGTGGTCGCGCCTGCCGGGGTGGCGGTGCGGCCCAGGGACGAGCCTCCCGGCCAGCTGACGCCCGCGTCCCAGGAGCGGTCGAGCCACACCTCGTCCCCGGCGCCGCCCGCCTCGATGCTCGCCCACGCCATGCCGTTCGCGTCGGTCTGCAGGCGGATCGTGCGGCCGTACAACGTCGTGGGCGGCACCGGCTGCACGGGGTTGAGGGCCTGCGTGGGGCTGGTGCGGTCGCAGAGCACGTCGCACACCGTCGGATAGATCCAGTCGGTGCAGGTCACGGCCCTGGCGTCGCCGCACGCCCGGAGCAGGCCGCGCCGGTGGTGGCCGGGGTCGGTGACGTTGTACATGAGGGTTCTGGTGCCGGTCCACGTGCCGGGGATGCTCGCCCTGCCGAGGAGGCCTTCCCAGGTGGCGCCGCCGTCCCAGGAGCGGTCGAGCCAGACGGAGTCGCCGGTGACACCGTTGTCGATGCTCGCCCAGGCCATGCCGTCGCGGTCGGAGGCGTGCAGGACGAGACGGCGGCCGTTGATCAGGCGTTCGGGCACCGGGAACGTCTCCTGCTGGGCCCGCGAGGGGTCGAGGGTGTCGCACGAGAGCAGGCACACGGCCGCAGCAGCGACGAGAGGGGCTGTGGAGGGCGGTGCGGCCGGGGCGGAGGGCAATCCGGCTGGGCTGGGAGGTGCGGCTGTCGCGGTGCCGGGTGGCGCGGCCGGCGCCAGAACCATCAGCAGGGTCACCAACAGATGCAGCAAACCGACCACCCCCGACGTCGCGGACGATCCGTGAGAACGCTCTCATGGTCTTGGATCCGGCACCGCCCGGTCAACCGCCAGAAAAGTCAGGGCAACCCCGTCGTCGTCCGGCCGCATTCATAGGGGTGAGGGCATCCGCCGGAGGTGCCACTGACGTTCGGGGTTCGGGCAGTGCGCACAGGACTGGTGATCGCGGTGACCGTCTTCGTGCTGGCCGTCGCGGCTCTCGCTCTCGCCGCGCTCACCCTCGTGGACGTCGACCGGCCTCCCGAGCAGCGGCCGACCGTGATCAGGACCGACGACATGAAGACCCGATGACGCCGGGCTGGGAGGCGGAGTTCGCGCTGCTCTACGACCGGCGCCAGGAGCCGATGCGCTTCACGGCGTTCCTGTTGTGCGGTAATTGGCACGAGGCCGAGGACGTGGTGCAGGCGGCGTTCCTGAAGCTGTACCTGGTGGGGCCGAAGCTCGCCGACCACAGCGGGATCGAGGGATATCTCCAGCAGATCGTGGTGCGGACGTTCCTCGCCGAACGCCGCAAGGTGCGGTGGCGCCGGGAGAAGCTCACCGACGCGCCGCCGGAGAGCCTGTTCACCGCGCCGGACGCGGAGGACGGGCTGGTGGTGTGGGACGCGCTGGCGAAGATGCCCGCGCGCCAACGCGCTGTGCTGGTGTTGCGCTACTGGAACGACATGAGCATCGACGACGTCGCCGCCGCGCTCGGCTGTTCGACGGGCACCGTGAAGTCGCAGAGCAGCAAGGGGTTGCAGACGTTGCGGCACCGGCTCGGTCCGGGGTTCGGGCACTCACGGCTGGAGGTGTGATGGAGCACGAGGACACGCTGCGCGCCACTTTCCGCACCCTGCAAGGGGAAGCGGTGCCGCCGGACCCCCACGGCGCCGCGGGTGTGATCCGGCGCGGCCGGGCGGTGCGGTCCCGCCGGCGCACCGCCGCCGTGGTGGGCACCGCGGTCGCCACGGCCGCCGTCGCCGCACTGGCCCTGGCGCTGCTGCCCGGACCTCCGACCACACCCGAGCCGGGTGCGCCGTCGAGGCCGGCCGAGACGACCACCGGGGTGCTCACCACCCCAACGGACTTGCCTCCTTCACGAACCGCGCCGTAGCCCGCGGACCCTTGAACACGTGCACGGTGACGTCCGCGGC
The DNA here is from genome assembly GCF_042721395.1 of Lentzea sp. NPDC058450. Lineage (NCBI taxonomy): Bacteria > Bacillati > Actinomycetota > Actinomycetes > Pseudonocardiales > Pseudonocardiaceae > Lentzea > Lentzea sp. NPDC058450. Next base: position 15,935 of record NZ_JBHXLO010000001.1, on the reverse strand, counting down.
GGAGACGGCCTTCAGCAGGCCTGGCCGGTGCCGGCGGCGCCACGACCAGACCCAGCGCCAGAAGTCGAGGTTCTCGCGCGAGCGCAGCAGGGCCTGCCAGGCGCAGCGCGGGAACGAGTAGTCGAGCAGGATCACCGTGTCCGCGCGGCGCAGGCGGACGTCGAGCGCGTCGTACGGGCCGAGGTCGCCGTCCATGACCCACTCGTCGGCGGCGGCCAGTTCGCCCTGGACGACCTCCCACAGCTCGAGCGGCGTCGCCTCCAGGTTCGGGCCCCAGAAGTGCTTGTCCAGCTCGACCACGGGCAGGCCGGTCGCCGCACCCAGCGCCCTGGCCAGAGTCGACTTGCCCGCCCCTCCCCGGCCGAGGATCACGACGCGCTTCATCGCGCCGCCTGCCGCCGCGGTGACACGGCCCGGTCCTCCACGCCGGTCGCGACGCACGCGCGTTCCGCCGCCGACTCCGCACCCTCGCGCAGCACCGATTCGCCGGACCGCTGGAGGCAGAAGGCCTGCGAGGGCAGCACCTCCTCAGCGAGCAGCGCGGCGTAGTGCGCCGCAGCGTCGGACATTCGTTCCCCCGGAATCACTTCATCAGATAGGTGCCCTTGTCGAGCACCGCTTCCAGCGCCGCCCCGTCCTTCGCCGTGAACCTGCCGTGCGCCAGGGGAACCCCGACGGCCCCGGCCAGCACCACCAGCTTCACGTCGACCAACGCCTCGATCGCCGTGCGCAGGTCCTCCGCCGCACGACGAGCCGACGCCACCGCGCTGACGTACAACACCAGGGCCACCACGACGGAAGGCCACCACAACACGCCGACCAGCAGGTAGCCAAAAGCCCACGACGCACGTAGAGACGCTGCCGTGTAACGGTCCCACGCCAGCTGCGTCATCGCGCGTTCGTCCGAACTGGACAGATGCCACAGCCGGGGCCACACCCGGATCAACGCCACCCCGTACTGCGCGGCGACCCGTTGCTCTGCCAGCCGAAGCGCGTCCCCGACCCTGGTGGCGCGGGCGGGCAGGTACCTCTCCGGCACGTCGTACCCGGCGGGCGCGGCGGCACGAGCCCGCCGAACCCGGCGGCGCAGCAACGGACGCAACACGAACGACGCCACCCGGCCGTTGCCGGTCCACATCCGCGCGACGAACCTGCTCAGCTCGGCGGCGAGGCCGGCGCACGCGGTCGCGACCACGGCACCACCCGCCGCGAGCAACGCCAGCTGCCCGTTCTGCTTCGGCACCGCGAGCTCGCCGAGGCGGCGGACGATCGCGGTCACGTCGAGCGCGCCCACCGGCTGCACCCACCACGCGAACGCCAGCACGACGGTGAACAGCACGCCCGGCAACGCGAGCAGGTTGATCCAGCGCTCGGCCAGCTTGGTGCCCAGCCCGGACAGCAGTTTGTCCACTACGGGTCCAGCCGGTGGGTGGACGGCGTCATCGGGCGGTCGTCGAGGTGGCACCACGGCTCGGACGCGTCGGCGCCGCGGCCCCTGTCGGGGCAGGCGTGGCGCGGGCACGCGAACCGCTGGCCGATGGGCGCCGGGTCCCACAGCGCCTGCAGGCCTGCCGCGCCGTCACCGCGGTCGGTGCCGAAGTCGTCGAGCATCAGGTTGTGCATGGCCTCGCGGGCGGGTCGTCCGTCCTTGACGGCCTCGACCTCGGCCTCCAGCTCACGCCGCCAGCCCAGCCGGTCGGCTCGCGCGCGCAACGCCGGAAGCCGGTCGCAGAACCACGCGACGGCCAGCGCGGCCTCGGCCGGGCGCGGCGGCGGTTCGGGTTCCTGCCTGCCACGGCGGAAGAACGACGGCATCTCCCCACTCCCCTCGGTGGATCACCGTATCAAGGTCCGATGTGCACGAACGGGGCCCAGCGTGCGGGGTCCTGCGGGGCACGGGAACGCAGCGCGCGTTGGGCCGCGTGCAACGCCAGCGCGGGCGAACTTCCGGCGAGCAGGTGCGTGTAGAACTCGTCGGCGACGACCGGGCCGTCCTCGCTGCGCATGTGCCACAACGTGCCGACGACGTGCGAGAACCCGTGCAGGTGCAGGGCGGCGGCCGGGTGCAGCGCCTCGTCGAGGTTCGCCGAGTCCGGGACGGCCGTGACGCACGCGGACAGGAACGCCACCTCGTTCGCGCCCGTCTCCATCCCGGCGAGCTCGTCCAGGCCGAGGCTTCCGTCGTGCAGCACGAGGCCGTTCATGTCGCCGTGGCACGCGAAGTGCGCCCACGTGCTGCCGGGCAACGCGGCCTTGACGGCGGCGACGGTGGCCGTGCCCTCCGCGAGCCGAACGGCACCGGCCACCCGTGCGGCGAGCAACGAGGCCTCCTCGTCGGCGTGCGGCAGAGGCGCCCACGAAGTACCCGGCGGCGTCTCCTCCAAAGACGTGATCAGCATCGACGGCTCCGCGACGGGCCGGTGAGCGCGGCGCGCGTCCAGCAGCGACCACAGGCTCGGCGTGTACGACGAGACGACGCGGTCCAGCACGGAGTCCTCGTCGCGGCCCGCCACGTGCAACGGCACCGGTGTCAGCGCGCCGGTCGGGCACCACCAGATCCGCCGGTCCTGCCCCAGGTGCGGCTCGACGGCGTCCAGCACGGGCGCGGCGACGGCGTCCCACAGCCGGGGCGCGATGACGCGGGCGTTCATCCGCCGGGTCGGGGCGTCGAGCAACCCTTCGGCCCACGCCCGCGCGTCGTCCTCGGTGAGGTCCGGCAGCGGCACGTGCACGGGAGCGCCGTCCGCCAACACGATGATCGCGTCGCACCGCTCGGCGCTGGCGTTGACCAGCACGACGGGGCCGTCCGCGGCCGCCTCGCGCAGGTCGGCGAACCGGATCTCGTGCCCGAACGCCCGCCGCTGCGCCAGCTCGTCCCACTCGCGGGCCAGCTCCGCTCTGGTCACGGCCTGCCGGTGCCCGGCGAGCAGGTCGTCGTCCGCTCCGGCGTCGTGTCCGGGCTGTTGCAGGGCCGCGCTGATCTCGGCGATGCGCGGCTCGTCGCCGGTCGTGGTCCGCAGCTCCCGCACCTGAGCCCAGATGACGGTCCGGCTGAGCTCCAGCAGTTCGACGGCCCGTTCGACGCGGCCGGCGGTGAGCGCGAGGGTGGCGACGGTGGCGGGCGCGAGCCGTGACTGGTTCAGCACGGCCTGCCGGTCCGCCCGGCTCAGGCCGAGCGACGCCGCCCGGACCACGATCCGCAGCACCTGCTCGAAGTGCGCCAGCGCGCCGTCCGAGTCGCCGCTCTCCAACGCGCGGATGCCCCGCATCGCCGTCGCGAAGTGGACGAGCTGCCACGGCGGGGCGGGCAGCGCGTCCACCCGTTCGAGCGCGTCGAGCAGGTCCGGTGACTCGAAGTCGCCCAGGTGCCCCAGGGCGTTGAGGCGGTGGTCGAGGACGTCCGACCGGTCCTCGCCGGGCTCGGCGAGCCACCGTCCGGTGAGCCCGACGACCTCGTGCAGGTCCGCCGGGTCCTGGTCGCGTTCGTAGCGGACGACGAGCGCGCCGGCGAGCCGCATCTCCTCCGGCTCGCCGATCTCGCGCAGCAGCGTGATCGCCTCGTCCAGGTCGGTCGGCATCAGCAGGATCGCGCGCATCAGTCGGGCCTCGTCCGGGGTCGCCTGCGCGGCCTTCTCCATCAACACTTGCGCGCGGGCGGTGTCGGCGGGCGTGTCGCGCAGGACCAGGGCGTGCGCGAGCGTCAACGCGATCTTGGCGCGCTGAGCCTTGCGGACGGTGAAGTGCGGCCGCCTGTGCAGTCCTTCGAGGAGCCGGATCGCGACGTCGAGGTGTGCCCCCGCGTCCGTCCGAACGTGGGCCGTCACCAGCGTTTCAGCGAACTGGTAGCGCGCGTCGACGTCGTCGAGCATCGGGGACAGCACGTGGCTCCAGGACCGTTCCTCCAGGCCCGGCAGCGTCGCCATGGTGCGCAGCATCGCGTCGTCGAGCGGTTCGCCGTCGTCCAGCTTCGCGAGCTGGGTGCGCGCGAGCACGGTCATGGTGAGCTGGCTGCGGTAGGGGTACTGGACGAACTCGCGTTCGAGCCGGGCCACCTCGGCCTGCACACCGGGTTCGGCCGCCCTGCCCGCGTTGATCATCCGCCGCACGGCCATCAACCGGAGCAGGCGCGGGAACAGGTCGAACAACCACGGTGCCGCCACCACGAGGAACACCCCGGCGACGAGCATCGCCCCGCCGATCGTCACCGTCACCGGGATGTCGGTGAAGAACCCGATCTCCAGGTACCGGGAGAGCGAGATGTCCGCACCGGCCGTGTGGATCCAGTACGGGACGAACACGCAGCACGGCACCATCAGGAACATGAGGGCGGTGGCGAGGCCCAGGCCGAGCGGCCGGTCCCGCAGCGCGCGCCAGCCGATCCCGATGTCGCGCAGGTGTCCCCGGACCATGGAGATCGTGAACGCGGCGAGCACCAGCATCAGCGCGGGGAACGTGAAGATCGTGATCGGCCCCGGTGCCAGCACCCGCTGACTGCGCCCGGTCCCGGGGTCGTAGACGTAGCCGGTGTTGCCGAAGACGCTGTCCGGCGGCAGGTACGCGAGGGTGTAGCGCCGCCAGCCGACCCACGCTCCCCACGCCACCAGGGCGAGGACGACGGCGGCGATCGCGGCGAAGCGCGCCCTGTTCCCCATGCGGCCCAGCTTGGCAGATCATGAAACCGCGAGTCCGCGAAACGCGTTCGTCAGAGCAGATGCGTGCCCGCCGCGACCACCCGCTCGACCAGTGCGGCGGTCTCCGCGCTGGTGAGGCCGCCGCTGTCGAGCACACAACGCTCCAACTCGCCCAGATCGGCGAACGCCTTGTGCATGCCCGTGATCGCCTCGACGTCCGTCAACTCGGCACCACCACGAGCAGTACCGCGCGCAACGGTCGTCTCCAACGAAGGACGCAGCACGACGTACGTGACCGGAAGATCCAGCGCACGGAACGGAGCAAGGAACCACGGACCGAGAATGCCGTCCACCACCACGTCGTAACCGCCACGCGCATAAGTAGCCACCGCGCCCGCGATCACGTCGATCACCACCTCGTTCTGCCGTTGCGCCTCAGGCAGGAACGGCAGCACGAAACCAGTGCGGATCGCGCGGTAGAACTCGTCGGTCACCAGGTGCACGGTCGGCCGCGCCGCATCAGCGGCCAACAGCCCGGCGACCGTGGTCTTGCCCGCGCCGGGTGGGCCCGTCAGCAGCAGCACGGACAAGCGATCAGTCCTTGCGGCCGACCGCCGCGCGGCCCGTGAAGCGCTCCGGGTTGCCGTCGACGTCCTCCGGCGCGACCGGACGCCACTCCGGGAAGTACACGACGCCCGGCTCGACGATGTCGAAGCCGTCGAACAGGGCCGTCACCTGGTCCTTGGTGCGCATGGTCATCGGCGTGGCGGTGCGGCGGTACAGGTCCTGGTGCGAGTCCGCCTGGCCCGGCTGGCCGTCCTGGCTCGCGTGCGACAGGACCAGGTAGCTGCCGGACGCCATCACCTCGCGGTACTTCGCGATGATCGCGGCCGGGTCGTCCTCGTCCGGGACGAAGTGCAGCACCGCGACCATCATCACGGCGACGGGCTCGTCGAAGTTCAGCAACGCGCGCACGCCGGGGCTGTTCAGCACCTCGTCGGGGCGGCGCAGGTCGGCCTGGACCACGGCGGCCAGGTCGTTGCCGCGCAGGATGTTCTCGCTGTACGCGGCGGCCACCGGGTCGTTGTCCACGTAGACGACGCGCGCGTCGGGGGCCAGCGACTGGGCCACCTCGTGCACGTTGCCCACGGTCGGGATGCCGGAGCCCAGGTCGAGGAACTGGCGGATGCCGTTGTCGACGCAGTAGCCGACCGCCCGGCGCAGGAACGCGCGGTTGGCCTGCATGATCTGTGGCAGGTCCGGCCAGAGGCCGATCGCTCGTTCGGCCATCTCGCGGTCCACCGCGAAGTTGTGCGCGCCGCCCAGGTAGTAGTCGTACACCCGTGCCGCGCTCGGCCGGCTCAGGTCCACGCCGCCGGTCTCCGCAGTGCCGTCCGTCATGCCGCTCCCCCAGAAGATCGAAGCCGTGACGGGCACGCTACCCCACGGATCCGCTCCGATCGGCCGTAGAGCCGACACGTGTGCAGGAGTCCAATGGACGACATGCGCACACGAGTCGTGGTGTCGTTGCTGGGACTGGTGCTCTTCGCCGGAGCGCCGCCCGCGCTGGCCGACCGGGGCGTGCCCGGTGACCAGCCGTTGCCCGGTTACACGGTCAACAACCCGCCGCTCACCCCCGAAGTGGTGAACGGGCAGCCGACCAGGGTGCTCCAGGGCATCCACGAGCACTCCGCGTACATCGTGGAGGTGCCCGCCAAGTGGAACGGCAAGCTCGCCATGTGGGCACACGGCTACCGCGGCACCGGCACCGTGCTCACCGTCGACCCACCCGCGTACGGCCTGCGCACACGTGTGCTCAGCCAGGGCTACGCGTGGGCCGCGTCCTCCTACTACGGCAACGGCTACGACGTGCGCGCCGGTGTGCTCGCCACGCACGACCTCGCCAAGCACTTCGGCAAGCTCGTCGCCAAGCCGAAGCAGGTGCTCATCGCGGGCGTGTCGATGGGCGGCCACGTCATCGGCCGGTCGCTGGAGCAGTTCCCCGGCTTCTACGACGGTGCGCTGCCCATGTGCGGCGTGCTCGGCGACCACGAGCTGTTCGACTTCTTCCTCGACTACCAGCTCACCGCGCAGGCGCTCACCAGGACTCGCGCCTACCCGATTCCCGCCGACTACCTCACCGCCGTGGTCCCGGCCATGCAGCAGAAGCTCGGCACGACGACCCTCGTCCCCGGCGGCCCGGACACCGTGACACCCCAGGGCGCCCAGTTCCGCGCTTCGGTCATCGACCGCAGCGGTGGCCCGCGCCCCGGCGCCACCCCCGCGTTCGCGTACTGGAAGGACTTCCTGTTCGGCCTGGCCAGTCCGGCCAACGACGCCGCGCCGCTCGCGTTCGACCCGTCCCGCCTGGCCACCAACCTCTTCACCCGCTATCAGCCGGCCGAACTCAACCGCACCGTCCAGCGGGTCGCACCGCGCGACTGGCGCTCCCGCCTCACGCCGTCGCTGACCGAGATCCCGAAGATCACCGGCAGGCCGGGTGTCCCGGTGGTCTCGCTGCACGGCCTGGGCGACCTCTTCGTGCCGTTCTCGATGGAACAGGCCTACCGCGACGACGTGGCCCGCAACGGCCAGTCGAAGTGGCTGGTGCAACGGGCGATCCGCACGGTCGACCACTGCGAGTTCTCGCCGGCGGAGGCGGGCACGGCCTGGGACGACCTCGTGGCGTGGACCGACCGGGGCAGGAAACCGGCAGGTGACGCGATCGGCTCGCCCTCGGCGGACACCTTCGGCTGCCGGTTCTCCGACCGCGCCGCCTACACCGGCCCTGGTACGCGCAGGCTGTTCACTGCCTGCCCGTGACGAGCGCGTGCCCCGTCCGCCGATGCGCACGGGGCACGCGTCGCCCACACGAGTGATCTTCCGCCCGCCAAGGCACTCCAGCCGCCTCCAGCACGTCTCTAGAGCCATGAGACGATCGCATTCCGCGCTCGCGGCAACGTCGGCCATCACCGGCTCGCTCGTGGCCGTCGGCGTGAACCTGGCGACCGGCCGCCCTGCCCCAGCGATCATCGTCGGAACGACGGTCCTGGTCGTCTGCTTCGCGGCCCTGGAAGCATGGCGCGCCCGCTCCCCGCAAGCTGCCGACAGCGGTGTGAAAGTACGCCAGAGCGCTGACCACGTGAACGGCAAGATGATCGGTTACCGAGGCGGCCCCACCTCGGGCTCGGTCGACATCCACCAGGACGTCAAACGAGCTGGATCAGGCTCCGAGATCATCGGCTACGACGGCAATGTCACCGCTTGAGGCACAGCAGGAGTTCGTAGGCCGCGAGTGGGCTTTCCACCGTGTGCACGAGTGGGCCACCAGCGACTCGCCCTGCCTGGTGATCACGGGAAGTCCCGGTGCTGGAAAGTCCGCCTTCGCTGAGCGCCTGAACGCCATTGCACACGGCAAGATCAACGCACCCGCGGGCTGCTCCCGGCTCGCCCTGCACGCCGCACACTGGTGCAGCCACCACGACGTGGAGAGCATCAGCCCGGTCCAGGTGATCGCAGAACTGGCCGACCAACTCGCGAAGAGAATTCCTGACTACGCAGAGGCGCTGGTGCGCGCTGGCCATGCCACCGCCCCCATCACGTTCAGCCAGAACATCGGCAAGGCCGATTCCGGCGCCAAGATCTACCTGTTCAAGCACCTCACGCTGGAGGAACCCGACCCGCGCGAGGCGTGGAACCGTGCGATCCGCCGCCCCTTCCAAGACCTGGAACAGCAGGGCAAGCTCAGCGACGTCGTGATCCTGATCGACGGGCTGGACGAGGCCGTCGAGGGCAATCCGGGCTACCACCTCGCCCACCTGCTCAGTGACGAGAGCCTCATCCCGGCACCGCGTCTGCGCCTGGTGGTCACCACCCGCCCCGGTCAGGCAGCGGACCACCTCCGCGACCTGAACCCGTGCCGGTTCGACCTCACCGCTGACCAGCCTCGGGGTGAGAACGACATCGAGAAATACGCACGACTGTCGCTCGGTGGGAACGCACAGCAGGCATCGCACATCGCGGCCAGCAGCCACGGCAGCTTCCTCTACGCGGTCCACGCCGTCGCCGAATTCCTCTCCTCCGGCACCGTGACAACCTGGGACCTCCCCGTCGGACTGGCGGAGCTCTACCGGGCATTCCTCAAGCGCCACATCGGCCGAAGACCGGCGCCGTGGCGGGAGGCTTACCGCCCGGTACTCGGCGCGATCGCCGAGGCCCAAGGAGATGGTCTGACCCGAGTGCAGCTCATCGCGGTTGTGGGCGCCATGCTTCCCCAACAGCCAACGGTCGACGACGTCGTCGATGACGTCCTTGTCGATTGCTACGCACACCTGCACGGCGACCTGCCCGAGGGACCCTTCCGCATCGGGCACCGCTCGTTCCGGGAATACCTGCGAACGCGGGGCGAACACCACATCTATCCCGCGAAAGCCCACAACGCGATCGTCACGGCCTTCGCCGCAGAAGTCGCCGACGGCTGGCTCGGGGCCAGCGCCTACACGCGGAATCACCTGCTGGTGCACGCGCTCGCCGTGGGCCGGTGCGACGAGTTCCTGCAGGACCTCACGTGTCTTCTGCACGCGAGCACCTACTCGCTTCAGCGCGCGCTCAGCCGGACTCCGTCCGAAATCTCCAAGAACGCCGCTGCAATCTGCGGGCCTGAGCTGTGGACCTTGCCGGAAGGGCTAACCGAACGTCGGGTCGTGCTCCATCTGGAAGCCGTGACCACAGGCAGGGAGGACATCGCCCAAGAACTGCTCGCCGACGTACCTCCGCACACGCTCTCCCACGCGCTGCGCTGGGCAGGCCGCAACGCCACGTCCGACTCCACCACGGGTGCGGCTTGGGTGATGCACGAAGGCCGCCCCCACATCGTCACGGGTGGAGCTGACGAACTCGTGCTCCGCGACCTGGTGACGGGAGAGATCGCGGTCCGGCGCAAAGTCCGCGGCGGCGCCGGCAGGATCGCCATGCTGCCGCCGGACCTCGTGGCCACAGTCATCGATCGCAATCGTGTCGTGGTCCTGGACGGGAACCTGGAAATAAGGCAGGAGTTCCTGGCGCATGAGGGATACACCGCGAGCCTCAGCGTCGGAGCCGAAAAGGGGCGCACCTTCCTGCTCACGATCGGCAGCGACAATCCGTCTCGTCAGAGGTCGTCCAAAGGCGACTGCAGCTACCGCGTCTGGGACATCTCCGACGGATCCGGGGCCGATTTGGTGGATTCGCAGGACCTCGAACAGGTCACGTTCTCCCTGTCCTGCAGTCAGGTCGACGGAGAGCTCGTCGCCGCTTATCGGCGCTGGGGGAGCCTGCAACTGCGGGCAGTCGCGTCCGGACGGGCTCTCAGCGACCGGATCCGAAGCAGCGACGACTACGACCCGGTGAACCTCGTCGACACATCGTTGGCGGTGGTCGCGGGCCCTTACGAGACCACCATCTTCTCCCTGCCGGAGTGCTGGCCCGTCTTCGCCACTGATGCCACCCTCAACGACACGAGCGCCCTTCTTCTTCACAGCGGCGAACACGGCCTTGTGCTTCTCACAGCAGGTATCGACGGTGTGCTCCGCGTCTTCGTCCCACCTAACCCCACGCCCCGTCAGAAGTTCTACTTCGACTCCTACGTGCGCGGCCTCGCCCTGGGTCCGTCCGGCGAGCTCATCGTCACCACGGGGCACCGGGTGGCTGTCTTCGACCTGCGAGCCTGGTTGGCGTACTTGTAGTGGTGCCGCTGACCGGGTTCTCGGTCGACGGCACCACATCCCCTTCCCATCCAGGTCACGCCGCTCAAACCCGTGGGCAGGCCTTCTGACGAGTGAGGTGCTGGGCGTAGGCGCGCGGCGTGAGGAACGCCGGCAGGTCCTCGCCCAGCGCCGCGTCGGTGAACAACGCGCGCACGGCCTCGCCGTGGGTGAGGCCGATCAGCTCCTCCTCCAGGATCTTCTCGACCAGCTCGCGGGTGAACAGGCCCTGCCGCAGCCACTGCCACACCTGGCAGCGGGAGATCTCGGCGGTGGCGGCGTCCTCCATCAGCCCGAAGAGCGCGACCGCGCCGGTGCCGCCGAGCCACGCGTCGAGGTAGCGCACGGCCACCGCGATGTTGTTGCGCAGCCCCGGTTCCGTGACCTCGTCGCCCGCCGTGTCGAACGCGAGCAGGTCGGCGGCGCTGACCTCCACGTCCTCGCGGAGCCGGCCCAGCTGGTTCGGCCAGCCGCCCAGGACCTCGTCGAACGCGTCGCGGCAGACGGGGACCAGCGCCGGGTGGGCGACCCAGGAACCGTCGAAGCCGTCGGCGGCCTCGCGTTCCTTGTCCTGCTTGACCTTCTCGAACGCGGCGGCGTTCAGAGCCGCGTCCTTGCTGGGGATCGCGGCCGCCATGCCACCGATGGCGTGCGCGCCGCGCCGGTGGCAGGTGCGCACCAGCAGTTCGGTGTAGGCGCGCATGAACGGGACGGTCATGGTGAGCCGCGCGCGGTCCGGGAACGACTGGTCGTGGAACGTCTTGATGATGCTGAACAGGTAGTCCCAGCGGCCCGCGTTGAGGCCCGCGCAGTGTTCGCGCAGCTCGAACAGGATCTCGTCCATCTCGAACGCCGCGGTGATCGTCTCGATCAGCACGGTGGCGCGGATCGTGCCGCGCGGGATGCCGAGGATCTCCTGCGCCAGCACGAAGACGTCGTTCCACAGCCGGGCTTCGAGGTGGCTCTCCAGCTTCGGCAGGTAGAAGTACGGGCGGCTGCGGCCCGCGTGCACCAGGAACAGCGCGAAGTCGACGAACGCGGCTGCGACCGGCCGCCCGTCGGCCACCACGTGCTTCTCGACCAGGTGCCAGCCGCGCGGGCGGGCCACGATCGTCGCCGGGTCGTCGCCGACGGCGTAGCGCTTGCCGTTCTCGGTGAAGTCGAGCCTGCCCTCGACGGCGTCGAGGAGGTTCCGCTGGCCGCCGATGACGTTCTCCCACGTCGGGGAGGTGGCGTCCTCGAAGTCCGCGAGCCAGACCTTGGCGCCGGAGTTGAGGGCGTTGACGGTCATCTTGGGCGTGGGAGGGCCGGTGATCTCGACCCGGCGGTCCTCCAGGCCCGGCGCGTACCCCGCGACGGTCCAGTCGGCGTTGCGGATGTGCCGCGTGCCGTCGAGGAAGCCGAGCGGCTGACGTTCGTCGCGGCGCCGGCGGCGGGCGGCCAGCAGGTCGGAACGGCGGCCCGCGAAGGCCTGGTCGAGGCGGGCGATCAGGTCGAGCGCCTCGGGCGTGAGGATCGTCGGGTCGTGCGCGCCGACGACCTCGATGCGGTGGCTGAGCATCAGAACTGCTCCTCCTCGGTCGAGCCCTTCAGCGCGGTGGTGCCGCTGGCCGGGTTGATCGCGGTGCTGACCAGGTCGAAGTAGCCCGTGCCGACCTCGCGCTGGTGCCGGGTCGCGGTGTAGCCGTCCACTTCGGACGCGAACTCGCGCTCCTGCAGGTCCACGTACGCGGTCATGCCGGTCTCGGCGTAGCCCTGGGCGAGCGTGAACATCGAGTGGTTCAGCGCGTGGAAGCCGGCGAGCGTGATGAACTGGAACTTGTAGCCCATGTGCCCGAGCTCGCGCTGGAACTTCGCGATCGTGGCGTCGTCGAGGTGCTTGCGCCAGTTGAACGAGGGCGAGCAGTTGTACGCGAGCAGCTGGTCCGGGTACTCGGCCTTGATCGCCTCGGCGAACGCGCGGGCGACCTCCAGGTCCGGCTTCGAGGTCTCCATCCACAGCAGCTCGGCGTGCGGCGCGTAGGCCAGGCCGCGGGTGATGCACGGGTCGATGCCGTTGGTGACGCGGTAGAAGCCCTCGGCGGTGCGCTCCCCCGTGATGTACGGGCGGTCGCGCTCGTCGACGTCGCTGGTGATCAGTGTGGCGGCCTGCGCGTCGGTGCGGGCGACGATCACGGACGGCACGCCCGCGATGTCGGCGGCGAGCCTGGCCGCGTTCAACGTCCGGACGTGCTGCTCGGTCGGGATCAGCACCTTGCCGCCGAGGTGGCCGCACTTCTTCTCGGACGCGAGCTGGTCCTCCCAGTGCACGCCCGCCGCCCCGGCCGTGATCATGGCCTTCATCAGCTCGAACGCGTTGAGGTTGCCGCCGAAACCGGCCTCCGCGTCGGCGACGATCGGGGCGAGCCAGTCGACGCTGTGGTCGCCCTCGGAGTGGCTGATCTGGTCGGCGCGCAGCAGGGCGTTGTTGATGCGGCGGACGACCTGCGGCACCGAGTTGGCCGGGTAGAGCGACTGGTCCGGGTAGGTCTGGCCGGAGAGGTTCGCGTCGGCCGCGACCTGCCAGCCGGACAGGTAGATCGCCTTCAGCCCCGCCTTGATCTGCTGCACGGCCTGGTTGCCGGTCAGCGCGCCGAGGGCGTGGACGTAGTCCTCGGTGTTGATCAGCTCCCACAGCTTCTCGGCGCCGCGCCGGGCGAGCGTGTGCTCCTCGACGACCGTGCCGCGCAGCCGCAGCACGTCCTCCGCGCTGTAGGTGCGTTCGATGCCCTGCCACCGCGGGTCGGTGGACCACTGCCGCGCCAGCTCGTTCGCCTCGGTCATCGCGCATCTCCTTGCCAACAGCTCGTCGATCGGTTGCCGTTGACCGTAGGTCGGCGCTGGAATGCTGGTCGAGGGCCGCAATCAGCCAAGATCTGCCAAGTTTCCTCCACGATTTTGCGAACGTTGCCAATCGCCGGGTTCGCTATAGTTCGCAGCCGTGGACAAGACCTTTGCCGGACCACGGCTGCGGCAGCTCATCGCCGACCGCGCGCTGAGCCAGGTCGAGGTCGCGCGCCTGCTGGAGATCTCGCCCAGCTACCTCAACCAGCTGCTGCACAACGCCCGCCCGCTCACCGTGCCGGTGCTGCTCAAGATCACCGAGGCGTTCGGCGTCGACGCGACCTTCTTCGCCCACGACGACGTCACGCGCCTGGTCGCCGAGCTCCGCGAGGTCTTCTCCGACCTGGGCGTGGCCGTGCCGACCGAACTGGCGGACTCCTCCCCCGCTGCCGCACGGGCCGTCATCGCCCTGCACCGCCGCTACCGCGAGGCCTCCGAACAACTGGCCCTGCTCACCGGCGACCGCGACTCCCCGCAGGCCGTCACGATGCCGCACGAGGACGCCCGCGACTTCTTCTACGAACGCCAGAACTACATCGGTGTGCTGGACGAACCCGCCGAAAGCCTGGCCCTGGAATGCCGCCTGCGCCGCGGCGAGGTGCGTCAGGTCCTGACCGAACGCCTTGCCGCACACGGAATCCGCGTGGCCCACCTGGAAACGCAGGACGAACGCCACCGCTACGACCCGGACACCCGCGTGCTGCACCTCTCCGCCGGCCTGCGACCGGGCCAGCAGGCGTTCCGCATGGCCGTCCAGCTCGCCTACGCCGAACACGGCGACCTGCTCACCTCACTGGCCGCCGAGGTCCGCAACCCGCAGTCCCGCACCCTCACCAGAATCGGCCTGGCGAACTACTTCGCGGCCGCGTTCATCCTGCCGTACCAGGACTTCCTCGCCACCGCCGAACGCTTCCGCTACGACGTGGAACGCCTCACCGACCACTACGGCCTGGGCTTCGAGACCATCTGCCACCGCCTCTCCACCCTGCAACGCCCCCGATCGCGCGGCGTGCCGTTCTCCCTGATCCGCATCGACCGCGCCGGCAACATGTCGAAACGCCAGTCCGCCACCGGTTTCCACTTCTCCCGCACCGGCGGCACGTGTCCACTGTGGAACATCTACGAGGCCTTCAGCGCGCCGGGCCGGGTGCTGCGGCAGATCGCCGTGATGCCGGACGGCCGCGGCTACTTCTGGATCGCCCGCACCGTGACCCGCCGTCCCCACCGCTACGGCACGCCGACCAAGACCTACGCGGTGGGCCTCGGTTGCGAACTGCGCCACGCCTCCCGCCTCGTCTACTCGGCGGGCCTCGACCTCGACGACCACGAGGCGGCCGTCCCGATCGGCCCGGGCTGCAAGACCTGCCCGCGCGTGGGGTGCGCGCAGCGAGCGTTCCCCCAGGTGGGCCGAACGTTGTCGATCGATGAGAACCACAGCACGTTCACGCCCTATCCCGTGCGCGAGTGAGTAGACAGAGATCATGACCGCACGGATCACCGTGTGCCGCGGCTGCTGCTGCGGCACCGAGCGCAAGCACCCTGACGTCGACCACGACCGCCAGCTGGACCTGCTGCGCTCCCGCCTCGCCACCGTCAAGGTCGCCGACTGCCTGGACGCGTGCGAGGTGTCGAACGTGGTGGTCGTGCAGCCCAGCCCGTCCGCACGGGCCGCGGGCGCGAAACCCGTGTGGGTAGGCTCGATCCTGGACGACGAGGCGCTGCACGGCGTGGCGGACTGGGTGGACGCCGGCGGACCCGGCGTGGCCGCACCACCTTCGGCGATCGCGGACCTGATCGTCGCAACGCCGAAGTGACCGCGGCCGGCGAAGGAGACGGGCTGGGATGGCGGACGACCTGATGGCCAGGATCACGGCGACCGTGCAGCGCGGGCAAGCGGGTGAGCGAGACGCCGCCCGCGAGGAGCTCGAGTCGATGTGGGCCGAGGTCGAGCACGGCGGGGGCGACGACTTCCACCGCTGCGTGATCGCGCACTTCCTGGCGGATCTGCAGGCCGACCAACGCGATGAGCTGATGTGGGACGAACGCGCCCTCGCCGCGGTCCGGGGCGTGAGCGACGAGCGCGCCCAGCGGTTCGACCAGTCGTTGCAGGTTCGGGGGTTCATGCCGTCGCTGTACCTGAGTCTCGCCGACGACCACCGGCGACTCGGCGACGCGACCAGCGCCCGGGAGTTCCTCGAGAATGCACAGGCCACGTCCGACGCGCTGGGCCACGACCCTTACGGTGAGCTGGTCAAGGGCATCATGGGCAAGGTGAGGCGGGCGCTGGCCGAGGGCTCGACCGAGCCGCTACCGGACGACTGACGCCGATCCTCTAGCCCTGGCGGGCCCGCACCAAGAGCTTCGCGAACACCCCGACGCACACCAGGGCTCCCGCCAGGATCACCGGTGTCGAGGACCAGGTCACCCCCGCGATCACGACGAGCAGACCACCGAGGAACGAGGCGAGCACGCCGAGTGCCCGCAGCGCGCCACCGAACAGGAACGTGATCACCGAGGGTCTGGTCAGCTTGGCCGCGAGCTCGGGGTCCTCGTCGAGCAGGTGCTGCTCGATCTCCTCGAGCTCACGCCGTTCACGGTCTGCCAAAGCCATGGAAACGCCTCCGTTCCCGCCCATCGTGGCTCGGGTGACGGCGGCGTCCAATCCGTGCTGACCCCCAAA